>NZ_JBHXMN010000001.1:0-482328 GCF_042720495.1 Nocardia sp. NPDC058480
TGAGCCGAAGGCTCTAGTCTCGAGCGCTAACCGGCGGCCCCTTGGGGCCGCGGACACGCGCGCGCCAGCGCGCCAATAAACACAGCGTCAAACCTCCTGGGACTACCGAACCCCTGTAATCCCAACCCCCGAGGCGACCCGCAGCACCTGGGTCACCCGGTCATTGCACCCCTCAGTCCCCCAACTCCTCCAACAACTTCCGAGCCGCCTCCAGCTCAGCCTGCAACTGCGCGACCTTCGCCTGCTGAGCTCCCCGAGCAGCCTCCAGAATCCCGGCCACCACTTCCTCCACCTCGGGATGCAGAATCTTCGCCGCCTGGGCAACGGCCGCACTGCTGACAGCCATCCCCTTCACGCTGCGCTTCTTACCGTTGACCACATCGACGGTCCACTCCCCGTCGGCCGTACCGGTGAGCGTGACAGTGACCTCGGGAGCCTTCACCTTGCGCACCGCAGGAGCTTTCGCGGGCCGCGGCGTGGCCGGGGCGGGCTTGGGGGCCTCATCGGATACCGGGGCGAGCGACCTCGGCGCGGGCGTGGGAGTGCTCGGCAGGGTCGACGGCTGGGTCACAGTGTTGTCCTTTCGGTTGCTCGGCGCGGGGACACTTTCCGGGCGGGTCCGTGCGGATCCGCCCGGCGCTACCGTAGTCCCGCGGGCCGGCTTGGTCAGCGTCACCTCGCTCGGGCCGAACGAGAGCACATCTTTGGAACCGGTGGGCCGCACCTGCAGGAAGTCGCCCGCGGACGGGTCGTCGAGCGCGACTACCTTGCCCGACTTCCCCTCGGCGACACCGACAGCGGCGGCGGTGAACCACACCATCGGCGGTTTACCCTCGGCGAGCTCGCCTGCGATACGCGCGAGCTCGGCGTCGGACAGTACCGGCGGTGCTGATCGGCGGGATGCGGACTTGGTGCTCGGCGAGGACATCGTGGACTCCGGGGGTTGGTGCTACAGCGTGGTCTGTGCACCGATGATGCCGCACGGCACCGACAAGTTCTCCCCCGAGCCGCCCACACGGCCCGAAAAACCCTCCTGCACGGGAATTCCGGGCCGCGACACCATCAGCCGTGAGCGGTGTTACCGCGCGTGGTCGGCCGAATGTTCTCGCGCACCGCGGCCACGTCGCGATAGCCGTTGACCGCCATCAACAGGTCGGCCTCAGCGGCATAGCTGCGCAGCAGATGCACCAGACCGCGCACCCCGCCCAGTGCGAGCGCGTACACATACGGCCTGCCGAGCCCGACCATCGTCGCGCCGAGTCCGAGCGCCTTCACCACATCGGCACCCGAGCGCACTCCGGAATCGAACAACACCGGCACCCGGTCGTCACAGGCGGCCACGACCGCGGGCAATGTCTCCAGCGCGCTCAGCCCACCGTTGGCCTGGCGCCCACCGTGATTGGAGCAGTAGATGCCGTCGGCGCCGAAGTCGATCGCCTTGCGGGCGTCCTCGGGATGGGAGATGCCCTTGAGGATCAGCGGCAGATCGGTGATCGAACGCAACCAGCCGAGGTCATCCCAGGTCAGCGAGTTACCGAAGGTCGCGATCCAGTGCAGGACAATCAGTTTGGGGTCGTCGGAGCCGACCATCTTCTGGAAGACCGGGTCGCTGGTGTAGTTCTTCAGCACATGCCCACGCAGCTGCGGGAAGTTGCCGCTGGCCAGGTCGCGCGGCCGCCAGCCGGGCACCCAGGTGTCGAGGGTGACGGTGATGCCCGCGTAGCCGGCGGCTTCGGCGCGGTGCACCAGGCTCTCGGCGAGCTCGCGGTTCTTCGGCGTGTAGAGCTGGAAGAACGACGGCGTGTCGCCTGCGTGCGGGCGCACGTCCTCGAGCGGATCCTCCATCAGCGTCGAGTACATCGCGGGCACACCGGTGTGCGCCGACGCCTCCGCGACCGCGATGTCGCCGTGGCCCTTCTCCCCGACCAGACCGATCACTCCCACCGGCGCGAGGAACAGCGGGCTGGCGAAGGTATGGCCGAACGCAGTGACGGTGAGATCGCGCTCGGTGGCGCCCACCAGCATCCGGGGCACCAGACCCCAATCCGCGAAGGCTTCGGCATTGCGCCGCTGCGTGAGCTCGTCGCCCGCCCCACCGGCGATGTAGTTCAGCAACGAATCCGGCAGCGCCGCACTGGCTTTGCGTTCGAGCGTCGCGTAATCCATGGGAAATTCGGGCTGGATCCCACCGAGCGCGGCCAGGTAGATCTCGTTCTGATAGTCGGCGAACTGACTCATTGCTGCACTTTCGCACGCCGACCGGGGTTCACGGAGCCCAGGGGGGATGTAAGGTGCGTCATACTCGAAAATACGAGATTGTGAGTGCCCCTGTCGTGACCGTCGTCGAACACTCGGCTGCGCCCGCCGATCCGGACGCCCTACTCGCCGACCGCTTCCATTGCGATGCCATCCGCCATCTGACCCGCCTCGCGCTCGGGCTCTCCCAGGATTCGATGGATCTGCTGACCTCGGTCACCGATCGACTGCGGGCCGCCGAGGGCGCCCTGCGCGATCCGCTCACCAGCGACCTCGGCTTCGACTGACCCTCACCGCCGCCGCACGGTGAGCGCCGCCAGATCGGCGAGCCGATGCGCGCGGGCGATCTCCACGGGGTCGCGGGCCAAACCCGCACCCAGACCCTCCCGCGTGCTCCACGGCGGAGGTGATCGTGTGTGCGGTGACCTCCGCGGGCGCGGCGACGGCGAGTTCGTCGAGTACCGCGTCCGCAACGGACTCACCGACTGGCTCAACGGCCTGTCCGGCACCTCCGCCATCGCGCGGGTGTCATCCTGGGCGTGATGACCCGAAAACAGCCTGTCGCCCCTGTTCTCACTACCGCGTAATCCGTTCGCACACAAGGAGATATCCCATGGCAAGCACCACCGTCACCGTCGGCTCCTCGGTCGGCCTGCACGCTCGCCCCGCTGCCCTGATCGCCGAAGCCGTCGGCGCGGCAGGCGTTCCCGTCACCATCGCGGTCACCGGCGGTGACCCCGTAGACGCGGGCTCCGCGCTGATGATCATGACTCTCGGCGCTGGCCAGGGCGCCGAAGTGGTGATCACCAGCGACGACCAGCCGACCCTCGACAAGATCGCCGAACTGGTCGCCAGCGACCTCGACGCCTGATCCGACCCACACCGCGAAGCCTCCCGTGCCCCGGGAGGCTTCGTCGTGTTCGGTGACCGAGTGATCGGGCAGTGCTGATATCTTTCGACCGTTCCGCGCCGGTCGCGCACCTCTCGCAGCGACCCGCCGCGCCTGTTCGTGTTCCGCCGGGGCGCCACCGTCCCGATCGTTTTCGCGTTGCCCTGGTATTCCGGGCGTCCGGCCCGGCGAATGGAAGGTGTGATCGCTGATGCGTCGAGGCTGGTCGGGAGTGGTAGCGGCAACGCTGGCCGCGGCGGCGGTTGCCACGAGCAGCCCCGCGGTGGCGGACGAGTGGTGGCCGTTCGGTGTCCTGCCCGACGGACTCAGTTGCGCCGCGCTCACGCTGCCCGGCCGCGCGGGCGCCTGGCCGCTGCCGATGCACTTTCCCAATGTCGGGATCGGTTTGCTGACGATGCCGTTCGCACCTGCCGGTATCGTCGAGCGGCTGCCCGTCCGGATCGAATTGCGCACGCCGAACAGCGGTTTCAACGAGGCATGGTAGTTCGCGCTGGTCGACGGGAACCTGTATGTGAAGGCCTTCGCCGGGGAATCGGGCTGGCGGACGGCGCCGCTGCCGAACTGCCTGCGCGGCCGGATCTCGGCGATCTCGGTGGACCGGAGCAGGCTGGTCGCACTGGTGCCCGGCGGACGGGTGTACACCCTCGACCTCGCCGACCAGACACCGGAACTGTGGTGGTGGACAGCACGTTTCGGGTCACCGATCTGGCTCGATCCGACCGGTTCCCAGGTCCGGCCCGGGTCGAGGGCGTGGAGTTTCTCCTGGCTCGACCCGGAGTACGTGGAGCTGATCCCGTTCCGGCAGCAGGGTTTCTGGACCGATTCGGCAGGCAAGCAGCAGCCGGTCGGCGGGGCGGGGGTCACCACGGTATTCGTGCTCTCGCCGGACGGCAATCGCATCGTCATCCTCGATCCGTGGCTGCCCGGCAGTGATCCGTTGAAGATCAGCAATCCGGAATTCGCCGACGACTACAGCTACGAATTGCCCGGCCCGCTCGACGGCCGATTCCAGGCGGTCAACCTCAGTGCGTCCGGGTCGACGACCTTCCTGATCAACGAGTACGGCGACATGTACACCAGGCTCTGGGATTTCGACATCTCCGGCGCCGACACCCTGTTCTTCTCCTACACCTACGGCGACAAACCCGACATCGCGTCGGCGCCGACCAATTTCGACGCCTGGGTCGGCCAGTTCGAATTCCTGCGCCCGTTCTTCCCGCAGTACACCGGCATTCACCTGCCACCGCCGTCGTGGGTGCGACAGCCCAAGATTCCCGGCGAGATCACCTCCACCATCAGCGTGCACACCACCGGCGGGCACTCGGAGCAGCGCGAACTGCGCGTGGAGGGCAGCCAGGACGGCCGGACCGGTTTCTGGCACAAGCCCGTCGACACCGGCGACTGGTCCTTCACCCCCAACGACCGCCCCCTCACCGCCGAAGTACTGGACAATCGCGACGGCGATACCTCGACGCTGACCATGGTCGGCCCGACCGGCGTGCACTACGACTACCGCGACCCGGCGGGCTGGACGATGAGCATGCGGGATTACGACTACGCCGACGACATCATGTCGCTGCGCGTGTGCGCGGCCGACGGTTCCTGCACGGACCTGAGCATGTTCCTCGCGAGCACGCCCCGCTTCGGCTGGCAGCCGGAAGGGCTCTCCGACACGCCACGCACCTACCACGGCCTGCTGGAATCCCCCGAAGACGACTGGAACGCCCTGTCTCCCGCCCTGCGCCCGATCGTCGAACACATCACCGGTGCCGACCGCGCGGCCAACATCATGTCCACATCGAACACGGCCGAGTTCACGCTCAACACCACCGAGGGCTTCCAGGTGGTCCTGCGCCGTTCCTGAGCAGACAACGGAAAAGGCCCGGAACCTGTGGTTCCGGGCCTTTTCTTTGTAGCGGGGACAGGATTTGAACCTGCGACCTCTGGGTTATGAGCCCAGCGAGCTACCGAGCTGCTCCACCCCGCGTCGGTGTGAACACAACATTACACACAGGTGCGCGCAGGCGCCAAATCGCGAGGTCAGCACCAGTTTTCCGACCGATTCGACGAATCCTCGCCGCGCAACACCGCACCTCGCGGTCATTGAATGTGGCAGCCATCACACATTCCGGCAACCGCGTGCGTCGGCGGCGAGTTTCAGTGAGCGGCGTCACGATCACCCCGTGATCCCGAACACATAACGGACCAATAACAGACCGACCAGAATCTAGGGATTCCCACTGGCTATGCAGCGTAAACATTGATAAGACGTCTATTCCATTCATAGAATCTGTCCGTTATCAAGATGTGATCGGCATCGATTCATTGGTTAGCGTCTCCCCCATGACTGAGACCCGGAAATTCAGCACCCGCGCCCTTGGCGTCGCCGCCATCACCGGCGCCCTGGTTGCCGTTCCGTTCAGCCTCGCCACCGGCACCGCCTCCGCCGCCGCCTACAACTGGGACGGCGTCGCTCAGTGCGAGAGCGGTGGCAACTGGGGCATCAACACCGGCAACGGCTACTACGGCGGGCTGCAGTTCTCGCAGAGCACCTGGGCGGCCAACGGCGGCCAGGGTTCGGCGCACAACGCCAGCAAGGCAGAGCAGATCCGCGTCGCGGAGAACGTGCTCGCCAGCCAGGGCGTCGGCGCGTGGCCGCACTGCGGGCAGTTCCTGCAGTCGGGCGCGTCCGAGCCCGAGGTGGTCGAGGAGCCCGCCGTCGAACTGCCGGTCGAGCTGCCCGCCGAGGCGAAGACCGATGTCCAGGCTGCCGTCGAACAGGCCAAGGCCGCGGGCCAGGCCCTGGCCGACCAGTACGGTGTCTCGGGTCAGTACCAGGACCTGCTGAACGCCAACGCTCCGCTGATCGCCTCGATCGGCGGCTGATCCACCGTTCCCCCTGCACAAGAAAGGCCCCGTCATCCCGACGGGGCCTTTCTTGCGTGCCGGTGGTTACCGGCCTGCGGCGTCCTGGTACGCCTTCATCGCGACGTCCAGTTCGTCCAGCGCCTTACCGTAATCGGTGAAGTTGCCCGACCGCATCGCCGTGCGCACCGCCTCGATCTTGCGGCTGACCTCGGCGGCCGCGGCCTCCTGGGTCGGCGAACTCGCGGGCGGTGTGGTCCCCGGCTGCGGTGTCGTCCCGCCGGCAGGCGGCGTGACGGTACCCGGGTCCACCGGTGGGGTCGCTCCCGGCTTCGGCTTCACCGCCGGATCGCCACCGAACGGTGTCGCCAGCGAACCCGCACCCGGTATCACCTGATTCAGCGCACCGGCCAATGTCGAGTCGTACCCCACCTTCACGCTGCCCGCCGCGTCGCGATAGCTCACCAGCACGCGAAGCAGCTGCGGGAAGGTCGACGAACCGGTGTTGCGTTCGTTGTAGAACGGTTCGACGTAGAGGATGCCGCCGTCGGCCACCGGCAGCGTGAGCAGGTTGCCGTAGCGGATCTTGTTCGAGTTCGACAGCAGGGTTTTCTCTCGGGACACCGCGTCGGCGGTGGTCATCGAGTTCTGTGTCTGCTGCGGACCCTGGGTCTGGGAGTCGGTCGGCAGCTGCAGCACGGTGAACTTGCCGTAGTTCTCGGGATCGGAGCGCACCGAGATGTAGGCCGACAGGAACTGCCGGTTGTAGCCGACCATCGCCGAGGTCAGGTTGAAGACCGGCTTGGTGGTCTTCGGATCGCCCAGCAGCACGTAGTACGGCGGCTGGTTGAAGGTGCCGCCCTCGATCGTCGGGTCGCTGGGCACCGACCAGAACGCGTTGTTGGTGAAGAACTCGCGCGGGTTGTCCACGTGGTACTTCGTCAACATGTCGCGCTGGACCTTGAACAGGTCCTCCGGGTAGCGGAAGTGCGCGCGCAGCTCGGGGGAGATCTCGCTCTGCGGCTTCACCGCGTCCGGGAACACCCCGCGCCAGGCCTTGAGGACCGGGTCGACGGTGTCGGTCTCGTACAGGGTGACGGTGCCGTCGTAGGCGTCGACGGTGGCCTTCACCGAGTTACGGATGTAGCTGACCTCCTTGCGCGGGATCACGCGCCCGGTCTTCTTGTCGATGCTGTCCTCGACCGCGCCGTCGAGCGAGGTCGGCTGGGCGTAGGGGTACTTGTCCAGCGTGGTGTAGGCATCGACGATCCACTTGACGCGGCCATCGATCACCGCCGGGTAGGCGTTGCCGTCGGTGGTCAGCCACGGTGCGACCTTCTGCACCCGATCACGCGGACCGCGGTTGAACAGGATCTTGGAGTCCTCGCTGATGGCGGAGGA
The DNA here is from genome assembly GCF_042720495.1 of Nocardia sp. NPDC058480. Lineage (NCBI taxonomy): Bacteria > Bacillati > Actinomycetota > Actinomycetes > Mycobacteriales > Nocardiaceae > Nocardia > Nocardia sp. NPDC058480. The sequence continues at coordinate 7,433 of NZ_JBHXMN010000001.1, forward strand.
GAACAAGATATTGCGCTCGGCGTACTTGGCCGCGAAAGCGAGCCGGTTGAACCAGTTCCCGATCGGCACGCCGCCGCTGCCGTCGTAGGTGAACTGCGCCTCGTCGGAGTCGTATTCGCGCGGCGCCTCCCCCTCGGCGGAACCGACGATCGCGTAGTCGGGGTCGGTCTGGGAAATCAGCTCGCCGTAGTAGATGCGCGGCTGGTCGACCTTGATCTGCTGATCCTCGACCTTGGTGAACAGGTCACTGACCATGAACAGCGGATAACCCGAATCGCTGCCGCCCGCGGCGCTCTGCGCCTCGGACTGCGGCTTGTTCACGCGGTTGGCGGGCGCGGCGACGAACCCGTTGCCGTGGGTGTAGACGGTGTGCTGGTTGATCCAGTCTTTCTGGTTGCCCGACAGGGCCTGGGGATGCAGCTCGCGGGCGGCGACGATGTAGTCCTGAAGATCGCCGTTGATGTTGTAGCGGTCGATGTCCAGCGACTCGGGGAAGCCGTAGAAGTTCTTGCGCTGCTGCAGCTGAGTGAAGGTGGGCGAGAGGATATTCGGGTCGAGCAGGCGCGCGTTGCCGATGGTCGCCGCGTCGGCGGGGACCTCGAGCGGGCTCTTCGTGGAACTACCTCGGTAGTCCTGATACTCGACCTTGTCGTCGGTGATCCCGTACGCCTCGCGAGTCGCCAAGATGTTGCGCTCGATGTAGGGGCTCTCCTTCTCGGCCGCGTTGGGGCGCACCGAGAACTGCTCGACCACCATCGGCCACACCGCACCGACCAGGATCGACGACAGCACCAACAGCGCCGCCGCCATGGCGGGAACCCGCAGATCGCGCAAGACGATTCCGGCGAAGAACGCCATCGCGCAGATCACCGCGATCGAGAGCAGGATCAGTTTGGCGGGCAGCACCGCGTTGATATCGGTGAACGACGGACCGCCGAACGTCGGCTCCTTGCGGGTGCTCGACAACAGGTCGTACCGGTCGAACCAGTACGCCACCGCCTTGAGCAGGACGAAGATTCCCGCGATCACCGCGAGCTGCACGCGCGCGGCCCTGGTGAGGGTGCCTTCACGCCCGGCCAGCCGCAGGCCGCCGAACACGTAGTGGGTCACCAGGTTCGCGAAGAACGCGATCACCACGGCGACGAACAGCCAGTTCAGCACCATCCGGTAGAACGGCAGATCGAAGGTGTAGAAACCGATGTCGAGGTGGAACTGCGGGTCCTGCTGACCGAACTCGCCACCGTGCAGGAACAGCTGCACGGTCGCCCAATTCGACTGCGCGACCAGCCCCGACAGCACGCCGAGCAGCACCGGGATACCGACGCCGAACAGCCGCAGCTTGCTCATCACGGTCGTGCGGTAGCGCGCGATCGGATCGTTGGGCCCGGCGACCGGCACGAACACCGGACGCGACCGATAGGCCAGCAGCAGCGCCGCCCAGACCACGAGGCCCACGAGCAACGCGACGACAACGAACAGGATCAGGCGTGTGCGCAACACGCCCAGATACACACTGCGATAACCGACCTCACCGAACCACAACCAATTGGTATAGGCATCGGTGAAGCGGGGCCCGAGCAGCAGCAGCGCCGCGAGGACGACTGCTGTCACCAGCAGCACACGGCTGCGTCGGGACAGCGAAGGTAAGCCGGTGGGGGGCCGCATGCCCACGGTGCCACTCTCCATGCTCCGGCGGCTCCACACCGTGATCGGCGCAGTCACCGCAGTCCGAATGTTGCGGGCGATCCGTTGCCGGACCGTTGGCGCCCACTCTACGGAAATCGGACACCGTGCAAGCGTCTGGGCCGAAAATGATTGGATGTGCGGGTGACCGAAGACGAGCACGCCGAAGTTCTCCTCGCCCGCTGTGTGCGCGAGGTCGTCGAGTTCGCCGACGCCGAGGGCTGGGGAAACCCGCCGCAGATGTTCGCGTTGGTGCCGACCGCCGACCTGGCCGCGGCCGAACCGGACCTGCAGGACCAGCTCGACGACGGCAGCGAGCTGACCCCCGTTGCCCAGGACGCCTTCCCCGACGACATCACCGGCGGGTCGATGGCGTTGGACGAGTTCCTGGCCACCACCACCTGGCCGCCCGCGGTCGAGGGCTGTGTGCTGGTGCAGGAGATCGTGGTGCTGCCGCCCGACGCCGAGAGCGATCTCGACGAGGCGCTGGTTCCGCTACTCGCCGACGACGAAGCCGCGGACGCGGCCGGGCGCGCCGCCGCGCACGCGCATCCGGGCCGCCGCGACGCCCGCCTCATCGCGGGCGTATTGCGCCAGGGCGCCACCCTGTGCCTGCTGCAGATCCGCCCCGAGGACGACGACGGCTTCGGCGATCTCGACCTGCGCACCTACCCCAACCTGGCACCGGGCCTGGTCGAGGCCCTCCACCACACGTTGGAGTGAGCTACCCACAGCTGATCGGCTCGCGGCCCGCGTTGATGTCGGCCAGCGAGGTGATCGCGCTGTCGAGGGTGTCGACCTTCACCAATCGCAGGCCCTCGGGGGCCCGCTGACCGGCCTCGTTGCAGTTGTCGGCGGGGACGAGGAACGTTTCCGCGCCTGCCTCGCGCGCGGCGATCATCTTGTACTGGATGCCACCGATCGGGCCGACCTTGCCGTCCTGGTCGATGGTGCCGGTGCCCGCGACGAACTTACCGCCGTTGAGTTCGCCCGGCGAGAGCTTGTCGATCAGGGACAGGCTGAACATCAGCCCGGCCGACGGTCCGCCGATATCGGCGAGGTTGAACTCGACTTGCAGCGGCGGACGTCCACCTTCGCCGGGGGTGATGCCGAGGTAGCCCTTTGCCGCGTCGTCGGGACGGGGTGCCAGGGTGATCTGGCTGGTCCGCTCGGCGTCGCCGCGCCGGTAGACCACGCTGATGGTCGCGCCGGGGCCCTTGGTACCGACGATGTCGATCACATCCTTGGGCGTGGTGATCGCGGTGCCGTCGATGCTGATCAGCTCGTCGCCGACTTCGAGCACACCCTTGGCCGGGCCCTGTTCACCGAGTCCGCGCACCAGCACGACGGTCGGCATCTTCAGGTAGTGCAGCGCGGCGACCTCGGCATCGCTCTCGGAGTCCTTGAAGTCCTGCTGATTGGACTTGTCGACCTCCTCGCGTGACACACCGGGCGGGTATACCTCGGCGCGCGGCACCAGGCCGTGCTCACCGCTGACCCAGAACCCGAACGCCTCGAACAGGTTCAGCCCGTCGCGCACCGACACGGTCGTCATATTGAGGTGCCCGCTCGTGGGATCCAGTGGCGCCCCGGTGACATCGACCACCTCCTTGCCATCGACCTGGCCGAGGGTGTCGAAGGTGGGGCCGGGGCCGAGCGCGACGAACGGCACGGTGACCACGCTGCCGGCCACGCCGAGCACGAGTACAGGGATGAGGGCGACGATCAGGGTGAGGATCCGACGATTCACTCGGACCACAGTAGTGATCAGCGACCGTGACCGACGGTAGTGGCACGCTTTTGCGGCGCGGCCGATGTCGCCGCGATTTCGCGATGCGCGAACACCGTGGGCCCTGGGGTCCCGCGTAACGTAAGAGGTATGAGCGATCTCCCCTTCGGCTTCTCGACCGGCGACGACGACGATTCCGGCAAGCGTCGCGCCGAGGGCAACGGACCTGGCGGAAACGATCCGTTCGGGTTCGGAGCGGGTGGCGCGGGCGGGTTCGATCCGTCCCAGCTGGGCCAGATGTTGAGCCAGCTCGGGCAGATGATCAGTGGCATGGGCCAGGGCATGGGTCCCGGCGGCACGCAATCCGGCCCGGTCAACTACGACGTCGCCAAGCGCCTGGCCCGCCAGCAGCTCGGCTCCACCATCGCCCCCATCACCGCGGGCACCACCAAGGCGGTGACCGACGCGGCGCACCTGGCCGAGCTGTGGCTCGACGGCGCCACCGTGCTGCCCGCGGGCGCCACCAAGACCGTCGCGTGGACCCCGAACGACTGGATCGAAGAGACGCTGCCCACCTGGAAGCGCCTGTGCGATCCGGTGGCCGAGCAGATCTCGGGCATGTGGACGGCGCAGTTGCCCGAGGAGGCCAAGCAGTTCGCCGGGCCGATGGTGGGCATGCTCGGCCAGATGGGCGGGCTGGCGTTCGGTTCCCAGCTCGGTCAGGCGCTGGGCCAGCTGGCCAAGGAGGTGCTGACCTCCACCGATATCGGTCTGCCGCTCGGCCCGGCCGGTACCGCGGCGCTGCTGCCGACCGCGATCTCGGCGTTCAGCGAGGGGCTCGAACAGCCCGAGAGCGAGATCATGGTGTTCCTGGCGGCCCGTGAGGCCGCCCACCAGCGGCTTTTCGCGCATGTGCCGTGGCTGCGTCAGCAGGTACTGGGCGCCGTCGAGGACTACGCGCGCGGCATCAAGATGGACTTCTCCGCGATCGAGGAAGCCGCGCAGGGCATCGACCCGATGTCGCTGAGCGACCCGTCCAAGCTGGAGGAACTGCTCTCCCAGGGCACGTTCGAGCCGCAGACCACGCCCGAGCAGAAGCAGGCGCTCGAGCGCCTGGAGACCCTGCTGGCGCTGATCGAGGGCTGGGTCGATGTCGTGGTCACCGATGCGGTGGGCGAGCGCCTGCCGGGCGCGGGCGCGCTGTCGGAGACGCTGCGTCGCCGCCGGGCGACGGGTGGACCCGCCGAACAGACGTTCGCCACGCTCGTCGGACTGGAGCTGCGGCCGCGCAAGGTGCGTGAGGCCTCGGCGCTGTGGCGGCGGCTGACCACCGATGTGGAGATGGAGCGGCGCGACAAGGTGTGGGAACACCCCGATCTGCTGCCCGACTCCACCGATCTCGACTCGCCTGCCGGTTTCATCGACTCCATTATCGGTGGCAGCACAGGCGCTTTCGATGACCCGCTGGCCCAGCTGGCCGAGACCGAGGCGCGCGAACGCGACGCGGCCGATCTCGGCAAAGCCAAGGCCGATGAGACCGATTCCGGCGAAACCCCGCGTAACGAGGGTGATACCGACCCGGATTCCGGCATCGGCAAGCCCTGATCCGCACCGCCACCGAGGTCTGTCAGAAAATTTCGGATCTCGGTGGCGCAACACGGTTCCGCGGCTAACGTTCGTCGGGAAAATGCTGCGACGACCCGCCGTACAGCGGCTGTTCACAATTCGAGATCCGCAGGCCGACACGCCGAAAGCCTGTGGATAACCGCACTTTCGGCGCACGTTGCGCGCCCGCCGGGTACCGATACTTCTGGCATGACGACCACCTCCCCACTGCGCGGCCCGATGCTCCACCCGCGAGTGACCACTCTGGTTCGCCCGTCCGGCACGGTCCAACTCGGCTGGGACCCCGAACGCGCACTGCTCCTGGAAACCACCGACCACGACACCGGTACCGTGCTCGCCTTCCTGCGCCTGCTCGACGGACTGCAATCGCGGCCCCAGATCATCTGGCGGGCAGGCGAATTCGGGATCAGCCCCGACCGCACGATGGGCATGCTCGCCGCGATCGAGCGGGCGGGCCTGCTGCTCGAACCCGAACCCGCACTGGGCAAGATCCGCGGCATCACCGTGCACGGCCTCGGCCCGCTCTCGGATGCCGTGGCGATCGGATTGCGGCGCATGGGCTTTCGGCCGACCCGCTCGCGCGAGTACCGGCCCGACACTCCGGTCGGCGCCGCGGGCGATCTGGTGGTGCTCACCGACGCGTTGATGATCGACCCGGGATTGTCGGTGGATCTGGTGTTGCGCCGGGTGCCGCACCTGCAGGTGCGAGTCCGCGACGGGGTCGGCGTGGTCGGCCCGCTCGTGTTGCCCGGCGAGACCAGCTGCCTGCGCTGTGCCGACCTGACCCGGGCCGGATTCGATACCGACTGGCCGCATCTGGCCGCCCAGCTGCTCGGCCGCACCGGACACGCCTCCCCCGCGGGTATCGCGGCGACGACGGCGCTGGCACTGCGCGAACTCGAGGCGATCGTCGCCTGTTCACCGCGGCGGGAACCGCGCACACTCGACGCCACCGTGGAATTGGACCTCGACACCCACGAGATCCAGCGCCGACCGTGGCTACCGCATCAGGAATGCGGGTGCCGGACGATGACGGCACGTACACCGGGAGCTACCAGGTGACGGGCGTCGCATCGGCCGGTGTGAGCATTCTTATGGCACACACCCCGAAGGTTCAGCCATGATGGGTACCGTGTCCGAGATCGTGCGCCGCAGTTCCAGCCGCAATGCCAAGTTGGCCAAGATTCCCCTCGGCATCGCCGGACGAGCCGCTGTCGGGCTCGGCAAGAAGCTCGTCGGCGGTGACAAGAAGCAGATCAACGCGAACCTGAACCAGAAAGCCGCCGAGCAGCTGTTCACCGTGCTCGGTGAGCTCAAGGGCGGCGCGATGAAGTTCGGGCAGGCGCTGAGCGTGATGGAGGCCGCTGTCCCGGAGGAGTTCGGCGAGCACTATCGCGAAGCGCTGACCAAACTGCAGGCCGCGGCACCGCCGATGCCGGCGGAGACGGTGCACCGCGTGCTCGACCAGCAGCTGGGCACCAAGTGGCGGGAACGGTTCAAGTCCTTCGACGACGCCCCGGCCGCCTCGGCCAGCATCGGCCAGGTGCACCGTGCGGTGTGGTCCGACGGGCGCGCGGTGGCGGTGAAGGTGCAGTACCCGGGGGCCGACGACGCGCTGCGAGCCGACCTGAAAACGCTGTCCAGGATGACCGGACTGCTGTCGTCGGTGATCCCCGGTGCCGATGTGAAGCCGCTGCTCGCCGAGATCACCGAACGCACCGAGGAAGAACTCGACTACCGGATCGAGGCCGCCAATCAGCGCCGCTTCGCGGCCGCGTTCGAGGGGCATCCCACCATCGCGGTCCCGAAGGTGGTGGCCGGCGCCCCGAAGGTGATCGTCACCGAATGGCTCGACGGCACCCCGGTATCGGCTCTGATCAAGGCGGGCGCCGAGGATCCCGAGGGCACCCTGGCGCAACGCAACCGGATCGCCGAGTTGATGGGGACCTTCCACTTCAGCTCGCCCGAACTGGTCGGTCTGCTGCACGGCGACCCGCACCCCGGCAATTTCCTCGTGCGGGCCGACGGCACCCTGGCCGTGCTCGACTTCGGCGCCTGCGCGCCGATGCCGGGCGGCTTCCCGGAGATCCTTGGCCGAATGCTGGCCCTTGCTGTCGCCGACGAGCACGCAGCGCTCACCGAGTTGCTCTACGAGCACGGCTGGGTCATTCCGGGACGTGTGGTGACCCACGAGGAGATCGAGGCGTACCTGCGCCCGTTCAGCGACCCGATTCGCACCGACACGTTCCACTTCACCCGCACGTGGATGCAACAGGTAGCGGGCAAGGCCTCCGAGTTCTCCAGCCCCGAGATGAAAACCGCTCGTGCCCTGCAACTTCCGGCCGAGTACCTCACCGTCTTCCGGGTACTCGGTGGTTCGGTCGGCATCCTGGCCCAACTCGACGCCGAACTCGGCTTCATGAACCTGGTTCGCACCTGGGTGCCGGGCTTCCGCGCCGAACAAGCCTCCTGAGCGGCGTCCGCACCACTACACCGGTCATCGCCGACGGTCGCACCGTCGAACGCACTTCCGCACAATGCAAAACGAACCGCTCACCATGACGAGGTGAGCGGTTCGCTTGCGGTACAACCCTTTTCCCGGGTTCATGCCATGATCGCGACCTTGCGCGGGCGACCGCGAGGGCGCTTGCGGGCGATCACGACACCCTGGTCGAAGATCTCACCGCCCCACACGCCCCACGGCTCGGCACGATCGATGGCCGCGGTCAGGCAGCCCTTGCGGATCGGGCAGGCCGCGCACAGTTCCTTGGCCTGCTCGAGATCGGTGGGGCTCTCGGCGAACCACAGATCGGGGTTTCCGCCCCTACAGGGCAGAGTCTTGGTGACCTCACGGACGCGAGGGGTCTGCGCCACGGTTCGGCATGTCACGTCAGCAGTGGCCGTCGGCCAGTCCTGGGCGGTGAACACGTCGTTCTCCTTCAGCTCGTTTGCAGCGGTCGAATGTTCGGTGTGCGAACCCGGTGCCTACGGCTGAGGAGCCGAAATAAATATGGCCACGGATTTCGCTTCTCGCGATCCGTGGCCAGGAGGTCTGGGAGGTATTCCCTACCTAGTTCGACATTTCTGTCGAGACCTGATCACGGTCGCTGGGTGGACGCGGAGGCGGATTGCGCCGGTGAACTCCGGTGCGTAACCGGCTTCATCAGCGATTGCTGCCGGTGCCGGAACGGCGGTCGGCTGCCAACCCACGCTGGGCTTGTCCTGGAGGAGATGAATCGAAGCTTTGGCATCGCCGCCGGACAGGCCGGTCCCCTGCAGAGCGAGGACCCCCCGGGAGGCGGACATGACAAATGCGTTCACCAGGACGCGATTACTCATCGCATCGAACGTGGTGTTCGTGTTCGTGTTCATGTGTCTGCCTCCCTCCTGAACTCGTGTGTGAACAATTACCGCGCACCGAGATCACTCTCGGTGCGTGCTCTCAACCATAGGCAATGATCGAGAACCTAACAACCTATTTTCTACCTGGGGTTTTGTGCCGTTGCCCGCAAACGTGATGCGACGATGGCGAGCACGTCGGCGCCGTACTCTTCGATCTTCTTCGCACCGATCCCCGCGATGGCCGCCAGCGCGGCATCGTCGGCGGGCAGCTGTTCGGCGATGGCGGTGAGGGTGGTGTCGGTGAAGACCACGAAGTCGCGCCGCTGCATGGCCTCGGCTTTCTCGGCTCGCCATTCCTTCAGCGCCTCGAGCAGTAGGGGGTCGACCTCGCCCGGGCAGCGCCTGCAGCGGCCGAGCATCGTGGCATAAGTGCCGATCAACGGCTTGAGGCAGACCCGGCACAGCGGACGTGGGGCGTCCGCCTTGGCCGGGACCTCGACGGCGATCCGCGAGGCCGAAGAACCGTCCGGAATCAGCCCGTTGAGGAACCGCGATCGGGTCACCGGCCGATAGTCCCCGCCCGCTTGCAGTCGCCGCTGGGTCCACGACAGGCTCAGATGTTCGCGTGCCCGCGTGACACCGACGTAGAGCAGCCGTCGCTCCTCTTCCAGGCCCGCTTCGTCGACCGGCGCGTTCTTCTTGCCGAGCACGTGGAAGATCGGCAGCGTGCCGTCGGTGAGCCCGGCCAGGAACACCGCATCCCACTCCAAGCCCTTCGCCGCGTGCAGCGAGGCCAGGGTGACACCGTCGACAGTCGGCGGATGCTTGGCCTCGGCGCGGGTCGCGAGCTCGCGCAGCAGCGCTGTGAGGTCCATCTCGTCGTCATGGCTGACCAGTTCCTCGGTGAGCTGCACCAGCGCCAGCAGCGAGGACCACCGTTCCTTCGCCTGCGCACCGGCCGGTTCCTCCGCGGTGAGCCCGACCGGTGCCAACGCGGCGCGGACCAGCGTGATCAGCGACGATCCACTGCGCGCCGCATCGGGCAGGTCGTCGCGCGCGTCGACCTGACGCAACGCCGACACCGCCTGCCGCACCTCCTGACGGTGGAAGAACCCCTCGCCACCGCGCACCTGGAACGGAATCTCCCGCGCACCGAGCACCTGTTCGAACGGTTCCGACAGCGCGTTGGTCCGGTACAGCACCGCGATCTCGGCCGCAGGCGTCCCGGCGGCGATCAGTTTCTGGATCTGCACGGCGACGGCGACGGCCTCGGCCTGCGCATCGGCGTACTCGGCGAACTCCGGTTCGGGACCGTCGGGCCGCTGGCCGATCAGCGCCAGGCGGGTGCCCGCGATCCGCCCGCGCGCGGCGCCGATGACCTGGTTGGCCAGCGAGACCACCTGGGGTGTCGACCGGTAGTCGCGTTCGAGCCGGACCACGGTGGCGTCGGGGAAGCGCCGGGAGAAATCGAGCAGGTAGGACGGGGTGGCACCGGTGAACGAGTAGATGGTCTGGTTCGCGTCACCGACGACGGTGAGGTCGTCGCGTTCGCCCAGCCAGGCGTCGAGCACCCGCTGTTGCAGCGGCGTGACGTCCTGGTACTCGTCGACGACGAAACTGCGATAGCGACCGCGGAACTCGTCGGCGACGGCCGGGTAGTCCTCGAGTGCGGCCGCGGTGTGCAGGAGCAGGTCGTCGAAGTCGAGCAGCAGGCCGTCGGCGGAGGCTTTCGCGGATTCGTAGCCCTGATACACCTGCGCGACCTTGGCGACGTCGACCGGCGCGTCACGATGATGCCTGGCGGCCGCGGCCGGATAGTCCTCCGGCGCGATCAGTGAGGCCTTGGCCCATTCGATCTCGCTGAGCAGGTCACGCACCATTTCGGTGGAAGCGCGCAGCCCCGCCCGTTGCGCGGCCTGCGAGACCACAGGGAACTTGCTGTCGAGCAATCGCCACGGCACGTCCCCCACCACCTGCGGCCAGAAATACCGCAGCTGCCGCAACGCCGCGGCGTGGAAGGTACGCGCCTGCACCTGTCCGGCCTCGCCCCCGAGCCCCATCGTGCGCAACCGATTGCGCATCTCCCCCGCCGCCCGCGCCGTGAAGGTCACCGCGAGCACCTGGTCGGCCTTCACATGCCCACCGGCGATCAGGTGCGCGATCCGATGCGTGATCGTCCTGGTCTTACCGGTGCCCGCACCGGCGAGAACGCAGACCGGCCCCCGCGGTGCCCGCACCGCGGCGGCCTGTTCCGGGTCGAGGGCGGTGAGATCGAGTGCTGGCACGCGCACCATCATGACAGCGACCCCCGACAACAAACCGCGACGCCCGCCGATCCAAGGAACACCACGCCTCTTCGCGACGTTGCACATCGCGTGACTGAAGCAACCAAAGATCTGACGATGTACTCGACCACATGGTGCGGCTACTGCCGGCGCCTGCGGACCCAGCTCGACGAGGCGGGCATCACCTACTCGGTGATCGATATCGAGGACGATCCGGCTTCGGCTGAGTTCGTCGGCAGCGTCAACAACGGCAACCACGTTGTGCCGACGATCAAGTACCGCGATGGCTCCACCGCGACCAACCCGTCGTTGGCCGCGGTCAAGCAGGCGTTGGCCGCCCAGCAGGCCTGATTCGCCGAGTCAGTCCGCCCAGGACTCGATGATCGATCGCGCGATCGAGATGGATCCGGGGACGAGCAGTCGTGCGCCGGGTTCCCTCGCCGACCAGTCGCCGACCTGCAAGGCGGCGCGGACCTCGTCGCGGGTGAACCAGTGCGCTTCGGCGATCTCGCCGTCGGAGAACACGAGTTCCTGGGTGGGGTCGCCGACCGCGGCGAAGCCGACCATCAGCGAGCGCGGGAACGGCCACGGCTGGCTGCCGAGGTAGTGGATATCGCGCAGGTCGACGCCGACCTCCTCGCGGACCTCCCGTTCCACGCAGTGCTCCAGCGATTCGCCCACTTCGACGAAGCCGGCCAGCAGCGAGAACATCGTCTCCGGCCAGCTCTGCTGACGGGCGAGCAGCACGCGGTCGGCACCGTCGTGGACCAGGCAGATCACCGCGGGGTCGATCCGCGGGAATTCTTCCTCGCCCGTCGCGGTCAGCCGCGACCAACCGCCGCGCGCCGGCGTGGTCGCCGTGCCGTCGCCACCGTGAAACCCGGCCCGGTCGTGCCAGTTGAGCAGCGCGTACGCGGTGGACAGCAGCTCAGCGGTGAAGTCGTCGACGGCGCCGAGGGTCCGCAGATCCTTCAGTGTGCCGTCGAGGTCGTGCGCACGAACCGCCCATAGGTGACTGCCATCGACGACGCCGAGGAAAACCGCGCCGGCGCCGGGCTCCTCGGCAACCGAAACAGCCGCGTCGAGGATGATCTTGCCGCCCTCCACCCGCACTTTCCCGCGCGCGTCGATACGCAGGATCTTCGCTTTCCCCCACCCTTCGCGCAGGGCTCCGGGATCGAGCCGGGCGTTCTCCGCCCGGTCGATGGTGGAACGTGACAGCAGCGGAACGTCTTTCAGCCGGAACGACACGATGCCGAGCATAGTGTGCGCCGACGGGACAGCGTTCTTCAGCTGCGCACGGCCGGAGCGAAGGTGGAGGTACGCATAATGGGCGCAGACGCGACAGCGACCCTCAGCAGCGAAGGCGGGGGGTACGCCTCGGGCGTGGCGACTTACTTTCCGGCGCGACGGATGTAGAGCAGTTTGTCGCCCGCGTCGAGGGCGTCGACCTCGGGTTCGCCGACCCGGATCAGCGCGCCGTTGCGCACCACACCGAGCACGATGTCGCTGAGATGGCGCGGCGATCCGCCCACTTCGCTCGCCTCCACCTCGCGCTCGGCGACGGCGAAGCCCTGCTCGGGGGTGAGCAGGTCCTCCATCATCTCCACGACGGTCGGTGTGGTGGTGGCGATACCGAGCAGCCGACCCGCGGTCTCCGAGGACACCACCACCGAGTCGGCGCCGGACTGACGGACCAGGTGGGTGTTCTCCGCTTCGCGGATGGCCACGGAGATCTTGGCCGTCTTGTTCAACTCGCGCGCGGTGAGCGTCACCAGCACGGCGGTGTCATCGCGATTGGTGGCGACGACGACGGCGGAGGCCCGCTGCACGCCGGTCAGCCGCAGCACATCGGATTTGGTCGCCGAACCGTGCACGGTCACCAGCCCCGCGGCAGCGGCGGCCTCGAGTGCGACGGGGTCGGTATCGACCACCACGATGTCGGACACCTGGATCCCGTCACCGACCATCGCATCGATCGCGGTGCGGCCCTTGGTGCCGTAGCCGACGACGACGGTGTGATTACGCACGGTGTGCCTCCATCGCTGAATCTTGAATGCCTGCCGCGACCGTTCGGTCAGCACGCCGAGAGTGGTACCGACCAACACGATGAGGAACAGGACGCGCAGTGGGGTGATGACGATGATGTTCACCAACCGTGCCGACGGGGTCACCGGGGCGATGTCGCCGTAACCGGTGGTCGACAGCGACACCGTCGCGTAGTACATCGCGTCCAGGAACGACAGCTCGTCACCGGTGTTGTCGCGGTAGCCGTGGCGGCCGAGATAGACCACTGCCGCGGCGGTGAACAGCAGTGAGATCGCGAACAACACACGACGAGTGAGCGAAACCCACGGGCTCGACTGCGCCGCCGGGATCCGCAACAGACCGACCAGGGCGTAGTCGGGACTGCTGCTCAACCCCACCGGGTTGCGCGTGTCACCGAACATGCTGCTCCTGTAATTTTGGCGGCTGGCGCCGCTGGTTTTCGGCCTGGGAACCTTGATCTTCCCTCCCTACGGGCACTCCTTCGTCGCGCCCTTCGGTCAGTCCAGATCAAGGCGGCCGAAACCCGGCGGCTGGCGCCGCCGAGTGACCGGCCTAGTCGAACTCGAGCTTCCCTCGCCAGGGCACTCCCTCGTCGCGCTGACAAACATCAGGCGACCCAGGAACCCTAGGTCTGTTCGGATCGAGGCGGCAGAGAACCGACGCAAGCGCCACATCATTCTCGGGCCTGTGCCTCAGGAGGTCATCCTTCGGCGACCGCAAGACTATCGGCTCAGTTGGCCTCATGTGGATCGGTGTCGGTGTTTTCCGGCGCGGCGTCGCGGATGAGGCGCTCGAGTTCGGCTGGGCCTGCCAGTCGCTCGGGGGCGATGGTGCGGCCGGAGCGGATGTAATGGAATGCGGCGCCGACGCGTTGGAGCATCCGGTCCTCGGTCTCGCCGGTGCGGGCGGCCATCAGGCGGGCCCAGGCGAGGCGGTAGACGGCCAGCTGCATGGCGACGGCGGGCTCGTCGGCGGGGCCGGGTTCGGCGCCGGTCTTCCAGTCGACCACGATCCAGCGGCCACCGGGTTCGGCGAACACGGCGTCCATCCGGCCGCGAATCACCGTGCCCGCGATGCTGGTTTCGAACGGCACTTCCACGTCGACGGGGTTGCGGTGCGCCCACGGTGAGCGGCGGAACGCGGACTGCATGGCGGCGAGCTCCTGGTCGGCGCGGCCCATTTCGGTGGTGCTGTCGGCGGCGCCGGGCAATTCGTCGAGGCCGAGCAGCTGTTCGGTGCCGAACCAGGATTGCACCCAGGCGTGAAAGGCCGTGCCGCGCCGGGCCATCGGGTTCGGGGGGTACGGAAGCGGGCGGCGCAGCCGAGCGGCCAGCCGGGTCGGGTCGGCGCGCAGCTCCACCAGTGCGGTGGCGGGGAGTTGGCCCGGCAGCTCCACCTGTTGTTCGGCGAGTTCGGCCGCGGTGAATTCGGCAAGGAGCGCGTCGACGTCGTTGACCCAGCCTTCGGGGTCGTCGATCCCCACCTGATCGCCGGAGGTGCTGTCGGCAACTGAGGTGCCGCTGCGCAATTCGTCGAGCGCTTCGCGGACGAGCGTGGCGCCCTGCTCGATGGGGTCGCGGCGGTTGCCGAGCGGGTCGCGTGGCCATGGGGCCGTCGGCGGGTTGTCGGCGAAGGGGTTCACCGCGTCCGGCGGTGGCTTATCGTCCCAGCGGGCGATGGTGGCGACGCCGAAGGCCTCGCTGCCCGGGTTCTCGTTCGCCTCTTTGAGCTCTAGCAGGAAGTCCGACGGGCCCTTCTGCGAGGTGCCGGTCTCCGGCCAGTAATAGGCCGAAACCAGCAGCACCCGTTCAGTTCTGGTGAGAGCCACATAGAACAGGCGGCGTTCTTCGTCGAGCCGGCGGCTCTTGAGCGCGTCCTTGTGGTCGGCGATCGCGTGTTCGAGTTCGGAGCGGTCCCCCACGGCGCTCAGGTCGAGCACGGGCACACCCTCGGACGCGTCCGGCTGCGCACGGTCGCCACGCAGGGTGGTGGGGAGTTCGGTGAGTGCGCCGAGCCAGGTACTCAGGGCGGTGGTCGAGGGAAATACCGTCGCGCTCACGTGCGGCACCGCGACGACCTCCCATTCGAGGCCCTTGGCAGCGTGCACGGTGAGTACCTGCACCCGATCGCGCGCGACCTCGACTTCGCCCGGCTCCAAACCATTTTCGACCGACTCCGCCGCGGTGAAGAAGGCGAGCAGGCCGCTCAGTGATGCCCGGGAATCAGCCGCGTACCCCGCGACCACCTCGGCGAAGGCGTCGAGGTGCTCGCGCCCCGCGCCGCCACCCGCGATCGCCCGCCTGGCCTGGGTCTCGACCCCGACGCCGATGGTCCGCTCGACATCGGCGACGAGTTCGACCAGCGGCTGCCCACTGCGCTCCCGCAGTGCGGCCAGCTCCTCACTCAAGGCCGCGATCCGCGCGAACCCCGCTTCTGAATACTGGTCCGCCGCACCGGGATCGGCGATGGCATCGGCGAGACCCGCCCGCTCGGTCGGCTCGGGCGCGACCTCACGCAGCGCCGTAGCGAGTCCGGCGGCATCGGTGATGGCGTCGGCGGCACCCGACACGCTGCTGATGGACAGCATCTGCGCACGCCGCGCCAGCGCGGCCAGATCCGTCACCCCGATCCGCCACCGGGCCCCGGTGAGAATCCGGACCGCCGCACTCCCGGTCCCCGGTTCGGCGATCAACCGCAGCGTGGCAACGATATCGGCGACCTCCGGCGTCGCCAGCAACCCACCGAGCCCGACGATCTCGACCGGTAACCCCTGTTCACGCAGCGCCTCGGCGAGCGGTGCCGCATCGGCATTGCGCCGGATGAGCACCGCCGAAGTAGGTGGCGGGTCTTCGTGCTCCCGCGCCGTCGCCCACTCGCGCGCGATCCGCTCGGCGATCCAGTCCCGCTCCTGCGCGATGGTTTCGGTCAGCGCGAACTCGACGACTCCCGCATGCGATTGCGGCTTGGCCCGCAACGCGTCGACCGTCGCCCCACCGGCCGCCCGCGCCACCCTCCGTAGCGGATCGGCCACCAGATTCGCCAACGCCAGCGCTTCGGGCGGATTGCGCCAACTGGTCAGCAGCGGCAGCACCGGCGCGGGAATCCCTGGCGCAGCGGGGAAGTCGGTGGCGAACCTCGGCAGGTTGGCCGCCGAAGCACCACGCCACCCGTAGATGGATTGCATGGGGTCACCTACCGCCGTCACCGCGAGGGCACTGTCAGACGCGCGCCCACCGTTCGGTCTGCCATCACCGAGACGACCACCGGCAGGACCGTCGGTCGCCGGCTCACCCCGACCACGCTTACCGGCCCCCGGCTCGCCGACAGAGTCACCACCGGGCGACAGGTGGCCAACCCCCACGTCAGCGCTTCCCTGTTCGGCGACGCCAACCTGCGGGGATGGCGGATCATGACCGTCCACCGCGAACAGGGTGTCGGCCTCGTGCGCTCGGGTCGGCCGCGCATCACCCCGAATCCGAACCGGCTTCCTCGGCCGATCCTGTTGCACCGCTTCGGCATCGCCGAACAGCGCCGAGAGCAGCACACGCTGGGCGTGCCCGGTGTCCTGGTATTCGTCGAGCAGGACCAGCTTGAATCGAGCGCGTTCGGCGGCGGCGACTTCCGGATGGTCGACGGCGAGCTGCGCGGCCAGCGACATCTGGGAGCCGAAATCCAGTGCGCCGCGCCGGTTCAGGGCGTCGGCGAGCTGGTGGACCAGCGGCAGCAGGGCGACGCGCTCACGCTGCGCGGTCACCACGCCGACCAGCGCCTGACTCGGTCCGCCGCGTTGACGTGGACCGGCGGGCAGCGTGTAGACGAGCTTCTCCAGCTCCGCGTGCGCCTCGGCCAATTGCTGCGGTTCCACCAGGTGTTCGGCGAGCTGCCCGGACAGGGCCAGCACCGCCTCGGTCACCGAGACCGGGGTGCGGTCGGTGTCGAGATCACCGTCCCAGGACCGCACCACCTCGTGCGCGAGCTGCCACAGCTGGGTCTGGGTGAGCAGCGCCGCCGAGGGCTCCACCGGCAGCAACAGCCCGTGTGCGGTGAGCAGCCTGCCCGCGTACGAGTGGTAGGTGCTGATCTCCGGCTCGGCCCCGGCGACGATCGTGCGCAACGCGCCGCTGGGGTCGATCTCGCGCAGCAGTGGCGCGCCGGCCAGCCGTGCCAGCCGCGTACGAATACGAGAGGTCAACTGCTGGGCGGCTTTTCGAGTGAAGGTCAGCCCGAGGACCTCATCCGGGGCGACCAGCTGGTTGGCCACCATCCACACCACCCGCGCGGCCATCGTCTCGGTCTTTCCCGCGCCCGCGCCCGCGACGACCAAGGTCGGCCCTGGTGGCGCGGCGATGACCGCCGACTGCTCATCGGTCGGGGGTGGCAGGCCGAGCGCGTCGGCCAACCGCTGCGGGGTGACGCGCACGCCGCTCACTCGTCGGTCACCTGCCGTCCGGTGTCCTGCACCGGGCAACTGCCCGCGACCGGGCAATGCCTGCAGCCGTCATTGCGCACCGCCAGATAGCCGGGCCCGCGTGTCGCGTCGGCCGCATCGTGAATGGTGGTGCGCCACTGGTCGAGTCCGTCGCTGTCGAGCGCGCTCTGCGTCCGCTCGGCCGCGCCGGTCTTGCGGTTCGATTTGGCGACATAGACCAGCCGCGCGCCACCGGGGTCGACCACCGCAGTCGGCTCGTCCGGCTCTTCCTCGTCCAGGGCGCCATGGGCGGCCGCCACCTGGTAGGTCGCCAGCTGAGCGTGGTCGGCCACCGCCTTCTCACTGACCGGCGTCTTGCCCGTTTTCACGTCGACGATGACGAAGCGCCCCTGCGCATCCCGTTCGAGCCGGTCGATGCGTCCCCGAATCCGCACGGCCCGTGCGCCTTCCGTACGTGCGGGCAACACGCAGTCCACCGGCACCTCCACCCCGGCCTGGGTGAGCTCACCGCGCGTGCTGCGCACCCAGGCGAGGAAGGTCTCCAGCATCGTCTCGGTGCGGCGCAGTTCCTGTCGCGAATGCCAGCCGTCGGCCGGGTCGACCGTTTTCCACGCCTGGTCCAGTGCCGCTCGCACCTGCGCCTCGGGGACATCGCCTGCCAGCGCCTGCACGAGGGTGTGCACGAGGTTGCCCTTCACGGCGTGCGGGTTGTCGCCGTCGGTGCCGCCGTGCCGTTCCAGCGCCCACCGCAGCGGACAGGTGCGCAGCAGTTCGACCGTCGACGGTGACAACCCGATCGGCGAATCGTCGTCGTCCCAGAGTTCGCGCTGCGAGCTGAGTTCGGCGGTGCCGTACCAGTCGCCGGGGTCGGTGCCCGGCACGCCCGCGTCGGCGAGCCGCGCCAGCTGACGTGCGGCCCGGTCGCGACGGTCGGGATCGGCCGCGGGATCACACACCACCCCGCGCAATTCGGCGACCAGCGCGTGCATCACCAGCGCACGCCCTGGATCGGCGACGGGCAGCGCGCCGGGTTCGCCGCTGTCGTCGTCGCCGACGAGTTCGGTGAGAAACCGCGACGGCACCAGATCCTGGTCTCCCGCAGCGGATTCGACCGCGGTGACCAGCAATGACCGCCGCGCCCGGCTGCACGCCACGAGCAGCAGCCTGCGTTCCTCGGCCAGGATCGGCGCGGCCCGGCTCACGGTCGCGCCCGGATCGACCCCGGCGACCAGGTCGACGAGATCCTCGGTGTGCAACAGCGTGCCCCGCGAGCGGGGGTTGGGCCAGATGCCCTCCTGCACGGCCGCCACCGCCACCACGTCCCAT
The DNA here is from genome assembly GCF_042720495.1 of Nocardia sp. NPDC058480. Lineage (NCBI taxonomy): Bacteria > Bacillati > Actinomycetota > Actinomycetes > Mycobacteriales > Nocardiaceae > Nocardia > Nocardia sp. NPDC058480. The sequence continues at coordinate 25,902 of NZ_JBHXMN010000001.1, forward strand.
TCCCGGCCTGCCGCGGCGTGCGCGCTGAGCAGTGTCACCGCGTCCCCCTCGGCGGTGAGCGGTCTGCCCTGCTGCGGAAGTTGCTGGTGCAGTAGGTATTCGACGAAGCCGTCGATGCTCGCTTTCGGCAGCCGGTCGACGTAAGCGGCTGCGGCATCGAACAATTCGACGGCCGCGTCGAGGTCGCGATCGGCCTGCATGCCCGACGCTCCGCCGCGCCGCGACTGCCGGAACCAGCGCCGCTCCAGCCGCGAATTCGTCCACAACGTCCACAGCACGTCTTCGAGACCCTGTCCCCTGGCCTGGGCCTGTTTCGCCTTCGCCACCGCACGCAATACGCGACGCAGCGGCGCGGCTTCGACTTCGGTGAGCCCGTCGAGCAATCGCTGTTCGCCGACGCCGACGATCAGGTCGCGCAGTACCTCGGCGGAGGATTGGTCGATCAGCGGCACCGCGGGCGCTTGCGGGCGTACGACTTCCACGACGGTGTTCGCGGCAGGCGGGTTCTCGACATCGAGAAGGTCGATATCGTCGGGCAGCCGCTCGGCGATATCCCAGTCCGGTTCGGGTTCCGGGCGCAGCGGATCATCCGGGTCGGGCGGCGGCAGCCATTCGTCGTCGACCGGATCCGGTTCGGGCTCAGGCATTTCCGGCGCGGGCGCGACCTCTTCCCAGAGCAGGAACTGGTCGGCGCCGTCGGCGAAGGGCTCGGCGAGCGCGCCCGTGCGTTCCAGGTCGAGCACGCTGCGCCGCACACCGCGGCGCAATCGGCGCAGCGCGATCTGGTCGGCCCCGCCGAGTGGTCCGGACAGCAGATCCATCGCATCGTCGGGCGAGAACATCGCATCGATCGCCCGCCGCGAACCGGGCCGCGACGAATCCCCTGCCAACAGCACCCGCAACGCGAGCACCATCCACGCCGCCCCACGCCGCCGCGCCAGTGGCTCGGCCACCGCGGGCCTGCGTACCGGCACCCCCGCCGCCAGCAACGCCCGCCGTAACGGCGCCAGCGACAACGGCACCGACCGCACGATCACCGCCATCGCCGACCACGGCACCCCATCGGTGAGGTGCGCGCGGCGCAGATGATCCGCGATGAGCGCCGCTTCCTTGGCGGGCGTCGACAGCACACGCACCCGCACGCTCGACTCGTCGACGGGCGGCAGGTCCTCCGGCGGCACCCATGACTCGTCATCCGGCGGCGGTTCATCGAGCGAATACTCCGGCCCTGACCACACGTCTGATTCGTTTCCAGGCGGCAGATCGTCGGATGTGGTTGCCCGGTGCGATAACTCGCCATGATGCGGACCCGCCGAATCGTGTCCGGCACGATCGGTTCGGTCGCCGGGTGCGAACAGATCGATGTCACCCGGAGCCGAAGTCTCGCTCGCTACCGGCTGTCCCCAGGTTTCGGCGGGCTCGGGTGCGTTGTTCTCCTGTCCCGGTAGTACCCGGTGCCGTGCGCTGCCTGGCAACCTCGCCGCGATGCGAGCGTTCGCCAAACGAATCGGCGCACCACTGCGATGGTTGTGCCGCAGGATGATTCGACGCTGCGCGACGGTGTCGAGGTCGGTGAGGAAGTGTGAATCCGCGCCGCGGAAGGTGAAGACCGCCTGGTCCGGGTCGCCGGTGATCACGGTGCTCGCGCTGCCGCTGCCGATGGCGCGCACGAGCGTCGCGGCCTGCGGGTCGAGGTGCTGTGCGTCGTCGACGAGCAGGAAGCGAATCCGATCCCGTTCACCGGCAAGCAGATTCCGGTCGCCGGCCAGGGCGTCGAGAGCGGCACCGACCAGTTCCGCGGCATCGAGGGCGGGCGCGGTGGCCTCCGGCGCGGCGACACCGACCGACCAGCGCAGCATCGAGGCCTGTTCGTAGCGCTGGAAGAACCGCCCGGCCGCGACCCACGCGTCGTTGTCGTGTTCCCGACCGAGCGCCATCAGGTCTTCTGGCCCGAGTCCGCGCTCGGTAGCGCGCAACATCAGATCGCGCAGTTGCTCGGCGAACCCACCCAATGCCAGCGCGGGCTGCAATCGCGGCGGCCACAGTCCGCCTGCCCCGTCTTCGATGTCGGCGAGATCTCCCCGCAGCATCTCCCGGAGCACCGCGTCCTGTTCCGCGCCGGTGAGCAGCCGCGGCGGCGGATTGCCGTGCAGGTCGGCGTGCCGGCGCAGCACCGAGAACGCGTAGGAGTGCAGTGTTCGCACCATCGGCTCCCGGCTCGCGCCCGGAATACCACCCGCGGCGGGCCCCAGCTGGTGGGTGATCGCATCGCGCAGAGCGGCGGCGGCGTGCTTGGTGTGGGTGAGGACCAGCACCGATGCCGGGTCGGCGCCGTCGGCGATCCGCGCGGTCACCAGATCGATCAGCAGCGCGGTCTTGCCCGTGCCCGGCCCGCCCAGCACCTGCCACGGCCGCCACCCTGGACGGAGCGGCGCGGGCTGGGCCTGCTCGGCGAACAGCGCGCGGACGGACGCACCCCAGGCCCGCGGCCGGGGCGCCCGCGTTGTCCGGCGCACGAGTCGCACCGAGCTATCCGATCGCACCACATCGGCTATTGCAACAGACCAGTCCGACACACCGGCGCACCACTACCGGGGGGACACGCTGCGCGACCGGGCGCGACCGGCCAGAATGGCAGTTGTGTCGTCGCTTCATGTGCACCGATTCGGCCCCGCCGACGGTCCCGTCGTCCTCGCCCTGCACGGTCTCACCGGCCACGGCAACCGGTGGGAAACCCTCGCCACTGAGCACCTGCCCCAGGCCAGGATCATCGCCCCCGACCTGCGCGGACACGGCCGCTCCACCTCACTGCCGCCGTGGGATTTCGACACGATCGTCGCCGATCTCGCGCAGCTGCTGCGCGCCGAGACCGACGGCCCGGTCGTCGTGGTCGGCCATTCCTTCGGCGGCGCGACCGGCATCCATCTGGCCCGGCAGCATCCCGACCTCGTGCGCGCGCTCGTCCTGCTCGATCCCGCGATCGGCATCGACGCGAAACTGATCGAGCAGATCGCCCTGGCGAATCTCGCCTCCCCCGATTACACCGACCTCGCCGAGGCCCGCTCCGATAAGCAGGTCAGTGCGTGGGGACCCGGCGAGGTAGATCCCGAGATCCTGGAGCGCGAGTTGGCTGAGCACCTCGTGCCGACCGAGGGCGGCCGGGTCGGTTGGCGCATCTTCCAGCCGGCGATCACCTCGTACTGGGGTCAGCTGGCGCGACCGTTCGTGCTGCCGCCAGCCGATCTGCCGACGGTGCTGGTCCGCGCCGCCAAGGTGCAGCCGCCGTATGTCACCGCGGAGTTCCTGGCTGCCCTCACTTCTCACCTCGACACCTTCACCGCCGAGGTCTGGGACTGCGACCACATGGTCGCCCAAGCCCGCCCCGCCGACACGGCCGCGCTGATCGCCACGGTCCTCTAGCCCGATGGCCGTCACGACGGAGGAACAGGTGGAGAAGGTCCGCGAACTCGTCGCCGCGATTCCACCGGGCCGCGTCTGCACCTACGGCGATATCGCCGCGGCGGCCGGGCTGTCCTCGGCTCGCACCGTCGGCTGGATCATGCGCACCGACTCCGCGGACCTCCCCTGGCACCGCGTCATCGGCGCCAGCGGCCGCCCCGCCGCGCACCTCGCCACCCGTCAGCTGCGGCTGCTCACCGAAGAAGGCGTTCCGATCGTCGACGGCCGCGTCGTCCTGCGCACGGCGCGACTCTGAGCGGCTATTGGCTGCGCGAGCACCGGCGTCACGCCTACTAGCATGACTTTCGTGCCGATTACCCGATCCAGGATCATCCGATGACCACCGCCGATGCCATCGTGCTCGCCGGTGGGCGAGCCAGCCGGATGGGTGGGGTCGACAAACCGGCGATCGTGATCGGTGGTCGCTCGATGCTCGACGCGGCCTTGGCTTCGGTGCGCGACTGCGCCGAGGTCGTCGTGGTCGGACCGCATCGTCAGCTCGATCCCCGGTTCGGGCAGGTTCGTGAGGTGCCGCCGGGCTCCGGCCCGGTCGCGGCGATCGGCACCGGCCTCACCGCACTCGATTCCGCCGCGCCCTGGGTCGTCGTGCTCGCGGCCGACATGCCCTTCCTCACCGACGAGACCGTCCACGAATTGCTGCGCAGCGCAACCGAATCCACCGCTGATGCCGTTTTCGCGATCGATGCCGCCGGTCGCCCGCAGTATCTCGTCGGCGCATGGCGGCGCAGCGCGCTGGTGACAGCGCTGGCCGGACTGGATTCGCTGGTGAACCAGCCGATGAAGGCCATCGTGCCCGCCGAGACGATCCTGGTCGAGCTGCCCGATATCGCTGATTGCGATACCGAGGACGAAGTCCGCCGCGCCCGCGAGTCCTTGGCCACCGACCGCGCGTCGACCCGCCTCGACCTCACCGAAGCGCGCGAACGTATCGGCACCGGCCTGACTCCCCTGGTCGCCTACGAGGCCGCGCTGAGCGAAGTCCCCGCCGCCGCACTGGCCGCACCGATCACCGCCGCGGGCCCACTGCCCCGCTTCGACGTCTCGGCCATGGACGGTTACGCCGTCTGCGGCGACGGCCCGTGGCAGTTACGCCGCGACGTCGGATTCGCGGGCGGCGCGAGGCCGGAGGGTCTCCGTTCGGGCGAAGCGGTGCGCATCGCCACCGGCGCCCACGTCCCCGACGGCACCACGTCGGTCCTGCGCGACGAATTCGCCACCATCACCGGCGACGAACTGACCCGCCTGCCCGACACCCCGATCCGCGGTGATGTCCGAAAGAGCGGCGAGGACAGGAAGATCGGCGACCTCGTGGCACCGACAGGCACGCGAGTCACTGCGGCCCTGCGCTCGGCCGCCGCCTCGGTCGAGGTCACCACGGGCATCGTGCGCGGACCGGTCCGCGCACGAATTGTCATGACCGGCGACGAAATTCGCAGCACCGGCCCCCTCCAGACCGGCCAGACCCGTGACTCGATCGGCCCCGTCCTGCCGGATCTGCTCACAGGCTGCGGTGTTCGCGTCATCGACCGTGTCCACCTGCGCGACACCGCGCACGGCTTCGACGACATGCTCACCGACACCTCCGATTTCGACCTACTCGTCGTCGTCGGCGCCACCGGCGGCGGCGCGGCCGACCAGCTCCGCACCGCCATCGCCCGAGCCGAAGCCCGCATCCTGGTCCCCCGACTCGCTTTGCGCCCCGGCGGTTCCACCGTCGTCGCCGAGCTCCCCACCGGACCGACCATCCTCGGTCTCCCCGGCAACCCCTTCGCCGCGATCGCCGTCCTCCTCGCCCTGACCCCCGCGATCGTCGCCGCCCGCACCGGCTCCCCCCTCCCCCGAAGAATCCTCGGCCCCCTCCACAACGCCGCCGAGATCACCGCCCCGGTCCCACGCATCACCCCCGCCCGCTACGCCCCCGACGGCGGCTGGCTCGGCGACCCCCTAGTCCGCACCGCCCACCTGGCCGGCCTCATAGACCGCGACGGCCTGGTCATCGTCCCCCCGGATGCCACCGACGGATCAACCGTCGAGTTCCTCCCACTCCCCTCCTGACCGAACTCTTGCCAAGCCTCGTGAATATGACCGAGATCGAATACCCCACATTCGACACAATTCTCGAGTAGGCACAGAATGGCGGAGTCCGGATTATCCGGACCGATGGATCCCAGGCACTGACACGCCGCATTCACGCAGGTAGGAAACCTATTTTTGCCTCAGGTCTACCCTCGCGCCGTATTGGTGCTTATTGTTGGACGAGTCAGGCGTGGGACGCCCCGCACGCGAGGTGGATTGCGTCGGACAGTGCGTTGAAGGCTTTTGAAACCTTTATCCCTCGGAAAGGACCGTGTGGAGATGGCTGACAAGTCTAAAAAAGCACCGAAGAAGATGCCCAAGCAGATGCCGCGCCAGCAGCAGGAGCAGCGGCAGGAGCAGGGGCAGCGGCAGGAGCAGGACTCGCAAGGGATGACGCGAGCAGGCCAGGACGATCGGCGTGATCAGCAGCGCCGCCCCGGCCATCACTGAAATACGTGTGTCGACGAGCCGCCGGTATCGCTACCGGCGGCTCGTCCACGTCATGCCCCGATGCTCAGTCGCGCGCCTGCCCCGGATCCGTCCCGCCCCCGCCGCGCCGTCGACGGATCGGGAACGGGCACCGCGTCGACCAGGCGGCGGGTGTACTCCCGAGCCGGTGCGGCGAATACCGCGCGCGCCACGCCGGTTTCGACGATCCGGCCCTGCCGCAGCACCACAACCCGGTCGGCGACCTGGTGCACCACGGCCAGATCGTGACTGATGAACAGGCTGGCGAAGCCGTATCCGGCCCAGGATTGCTGTCTTGCCTGTCGCACGGAACTCCCGACGATCACAGCCCGCAGTCGCGACAGAGCGCCGCGTTGTCTCAGCCGCTCGGACATGTGGTGACAGATTCGGGGTCTGTTCACACGTAGGCCCATGAGTCCGGGCACGCCCAGGTCGGATACCGTTTACGGGCCGCAATCGCAAGCGACCTGTAAGGACAACCCCGATGGACGACAGTTCCCTGATCTGGGACGACGGTGCGCTCGTCACCATCGACCAGCGCGGACTGCCGCACGAGGTGCGGGAACTGCGCCTGCGCACCGTCGACGAGATCATCGACGCGATCACGACCCTCGCCATTCGCGGCGCTCCGGCGATCGGCATCGCGGGCGCGTTCGGTGTGGTCATCGCCACCAGGGCACACACTCGCGACGGTATGCCCGGCGCGGCGGATCGCCCGACCAACGGTGTGCCCGGCAAGACGGGTGGCTCGACCGACGGCGTCCTCGATGACGGGGGCAGCCCGGTCCACAGCGTGCCCGGCGAAACCGGAATCCGCGCTCGCGGTGTGGTCGATGTGGCCGCGGTGCAGGCCGAAGCCGACCGCATCGCCGCGGCGCGCCCGACGGCCGTCAATCTGGCGTGGGCAGTCGACCGGGTACGTGCCCGGATCGCCGACGGCGCCGATGCGGTGCTGGCCGAGACCCTCGACTTGCTCGCCGAGGACGGTCGGGTCAACCTTGCCGCCGCCACCCATGCCGCCGACCTGGTGCAACGACTGTGCGGTGAGCGTCCGCTCCGGCTGCTGACCCACTGCAATACCGGCCGGCTGGCGACCAGCGCGTTCGGTACCGCGATCGGCGCGCTGCGGGTGCTGCACGAGCGCGGCGCCGTCGAGGACGTGATCGTCGACGAGACCCGCCCGCTGCTGCAGGGCGCCCGGCTCACCGCGTGGGAACTGGCCGAGGCGGGCATCCCGCACCGGCTGACCATCGACTCCGCCGCCGCGTGGGCGATGGCGACCGGTCAGGTCGACGCCGTGCTCGTCGGTGCGGATCGGATCACCGCCAATGGCGATGTCGCCAACAAGATCGGCACCTTCACCCTGGCGCTGGCCGCGCGCCACCACGGCATCCCGTTCATCGTGGTCGCCCCGGAGTCCACCCGCGATCCCGCGATGGCGACCGGCGCGCAGATCGTGGTGGAACAGCGGACTGCCGCCGAGGTCACCGGATTCGGCGGGATCGCGACAGCACCGGCGGATACCGCGGTGTTCAACCCGGCTTTCGACGTAACCCCTACCGACCTCGTTACCGCTGTGGTCACGGAAAACGGTGTGGTCTACCGGAATTCAGATGAGTTCGACGAGGAAGGCAGTGCTACCACGGCTGCCACCACTGCGAACACCGGCGGCACGCGGCCCTTCGCCGTACCGGGCCGGGCAATCCCCGCCGCCGCAGCGGCCGAAGTCGGCACCGTCGACCGGACGCAGCGCTTCCCCGAGCAGAGCCAGACGATCGCCGCACACGCCGCCGAAGTGGCCGCAGACCACACCCTCCAACGCTTCGCCGAGCGGGGACGGGCGATCGCCGACACCGCACACCAGCTCTATGGGCGAGGCTGGATGCCCGGCACCGCGGGCAATATCTCGGTCCGAATCGACGATGACGCGTTGATCACCGCCAGCGGTCTGTCCAAAGGTGAACTCGGCGCGGACGATACGGTGCTCGTCGCGATCTCCGACACCACACCGCGCCCCGGCCAGAGCCGGAAACCGTCCGCGGAGACCAGCATTCACACCGCCGTCTACCGCACCCGCCCTGCCGGTGCGGTCGTACACGTGCACTCCCCGTTCGCCACCGCGCTGGCAACCACCGCCGCGCGGCCCGGCGCCGCGGTAACTCCTGTGCGGATCACCGGTTTCGAACTGCTCAAGGGATTCGGCCTCGCCGACCCGTCGTCGGTGGCGATCCCGGTGTTCCCGAACTGGCCGGACGTCCCACGCATCGGCACAGACATCGAAACCTATCTTCGCGAAAACCCTGATGCCCCACCGATTCTGCTCATTACCGGGCACGGGATCAGCACCTGGGGTGACACACTTGCCCAGGCGCGTGATCGCGCCGAATGCCTGGAAGCCCTGTGCGAGTTGATCGCCCGCACCGGACGTACCGACGCCACGCCTCTCGAGATCGGACCGACATGACCCTGCTGCAAGTGATGGCCGCCGACAACGCCGCCGACGTCCGGGTGCGCACCACCGACCCCACCGAGATCGGCGCCGAGCTGGCACAGCACGGTATCGCCTACTCGCACTGGGACGTGCTCGCCGACGCCGCCGCCACGGACTCCGACACCCTGCTCGCCCACTACGGCCCGCAGATCGCCGAACTCAACGCCTCGGGCCGCTACGAACACATCGACGTCGCCCGCATCCACCCCGACACCGGCAACCCGGAGTGGCCCGCCACGGCCGCCGGCGCGCGTGCGAAGTTCCTCGACGAGCACCGCCACGCCGAGGACGAGGTGCGCTTCTTCGCCGCCGGCCGCGGCTGCTTCTACCTGCACGTGGGCGATGCCGTGCTCGCGACGGTCTGCGAAGCGGGCGACCTGCTCTCGGTCCCCGCGGGCACCCTGCACTGGTTCGACATGGGCACCACCCCCGACTTCATCGCCATCCGCTTCTTCGAGGAGGCCGACGGCTGGGTCGGCGACTTCACCGGCGACAAGATCAGCGCGGGCTTCCCGACACTCGACGAACTGCTCGCGTGACCCGCGCGATCGTCCTCGACATCGAGGGCACCACCAGCCCCACCGACGCGGTCCGCACCGACCTCTACGGCTACACCTCAGCCCACCTTCGGGCCTGGCTGTCCGAGAACACCGACGGCACAGCAGATTCGGTGATCGTCGCAACCCGCGAACTCGCCGGTGAAGCCAACGCGGGAACCGACCGCATCGCCGAAATCCTGCGCGGTTGGCTGGAATCCGACGTCAAAGCCGAACCACTCAAGACGGCCCAGGGCGCGATCTGCGCCCAAGGATTCCGCGCGGGCGCACTGCACGGCCGCTTCTTCGACGACGTGGCACCCGCGCTGAAAGCGTGGCACGACGCAGGCACCAAGCTCTACGTCTACTCCTCGGGATCCGAACGCAACCAACGTGATTGGTTCGCCTTCGCCGACGCGGGCGATCTGTCCGGCCTCATAGTCGACCACTTCGACCTGGTGACCGCAGGCCCTAAACGCGAGCCGACGTCCTACGAATCCATCGCCGAACGCATCGGCGTCCCCCCGCCGGACATCCTGTTTCTGTCCGACCACCCGGATGAACTCGACGCCGCGGTCACCGCAGGCTGGCAGGTCGTCGGCGTGCACCGCCCCGGCGAGCCCAACCCCCCACGCCCACCCCATCTTTGGGTGAGCTCCTTCGCCGACATAGACGCCGACCGACACCACCTATGACGAACCCGGAGCGCGACGCTGCTCAGCCGACCTGAGCCCGGACCGCGCCCAGCGCCCCACGCTGCACCGTCCCGAACACCCGTCGCGCGTGTACCGCGACCGGGCTCGTCGACCATGGTGCCAGTGTGGTGGTGAACATCAGTTCGCACCAGGACAGGGCGGGGATCTCGCCGGCGGCGAGGGTGGCGATGAGGGAGAGTTCGGTGTCGTGGCCGAGCCAGGCCGCGACCAGCCAGGAGGCGTCGAGGCGGCCGAGGAATTCCTCAGCGTCCTCGGGCGGGCCGTGCGGGGTGTCGACAGCGAGGTGGACGACGGCGGCGACGGCGTGACGCATCTTGGCGTCCATGCCGACGGCGTCGTGCAGCAGCAGACTTTCCAGTGCCGAGCGCAGTTCCATCGAGGGATCGATTGCCAGTTCGTGCATGTCGAGCCTTTCCTGTGGTTCGGACTGCTGGTCGAGGCCGCCGGTGATCGCCCGCAGCGTCGGAATCGTCTGTGGTACCTCTGGATCGACGAGATCGGTCAACGGGCCCGATGTCCAGTCGAGCCTGCCGAACGCCTGGCACCAGTCCAGTGCCGGATTGTCTTCGGTGACAACCAGATCCAGGGCCAGCCCGGCCATCGACGCGGTGCAGGCCAGGGTGATGGCGTCGAGCCCCTCCTCGCTGACCGCCAGGTGCAAGGTCACCTTCTCGACCCCGGTGTCCTCGCGTGCTCGGCCCGCGAGCCAGATCGCGCGGCCCGCGGCACCCATGGCGGCAGCGAGCTGGTCGCCGCGCGGATGGTCGGCGTCGGCGTCGATGAACGGGCCGTACCAGATCGCCCTGCCCTCCGCGTCGCACACCGCGAATGTCGCCGACACGCTGTCACCCGCGGCGGCCAGACTTATGTGGGCATCCTGCCCCTGCTCCGTCACCCTCATCAATATCCCCGTTTTTCCGATTCGAGCCGATTTTCGCCGACGCCTCCTATCCAATCGGTCATGAACAGACATGTCCACTGGGCGCGCACAAATATTTGTCCCCAGTTAGGTACATACACTCGCCAGTGAATTCACAGAACCGGCCGTACACCGATCAGGCGATGCCGCATTCGGTCCGCAACCGGGCGAAATCGACTGATTCGCTTGTATGTTTCGACCATGCCCTTCGTGCACTCCGATTCTGTCAATATCCATTTCCACACCGATGCCGTCCATGGTCCGACGCTGCTGCTCGCCCATGGATTCCTCATGGACGAATCCATGTTCGACCCGATCCGGAAGGTACTGGCGCACACCGATATCAATGTCGTCACCTGGGATGGGCGTGGTCACGGCCGGACCGGATACGGCGACAACCCCGGTTTCGATTATTGGGATCTGGCCACCGACGGCCTGCGGGTGCTCGACGCACTCGGCATCGAGAACGCGATTGTCGGCGGCGTGAGTCAGGGCGGTTACGCGGCACTGCGGATGGCGTTGCTCGCGCCCGAACGCGTCACCGGGCTGGCACTGCTCGATACCGAGGCCGATGCGTGCACCAGAGACGACGAAACCTTTTACGAGAACTTCTTCGACGAATGGTGCGACGGCGGCGCATTGCGGCCATTGGCGCAAGACCTCGCACCGCGATTGATCGGCGGCACCGATCCGGAGATCTGGCAGACCTGGATCACCCGCTGGCTCGCCGCCGATCGCACCGCGATCCGCCCGGCGGCCGACTGCCTGATCGGGCGCGATTCGGTCCGTGGGCGGCTCGGCGAGATCAGCGTGCCCGCTCTCGTGCTGCGCGGCGAACACGACCACAGCAGCACCGCCGACAAATGCACGCAATTGGCGGACGGGCTGCCGGGCGCGAACGGTGTGCGCACGGTGGCCGGCGCGGGCCACGGCTGCGCGCTGACCCATCCCGAGCAGGTCGCCGCGGCACTGGCCGCACTGGTCACGGCCAGCGCCCCGGACGCCGTCCAGTCGGCGGCGGTCGTCGGAATCTAGTGGTCGAGACCGCGAACACCCAGGTAGTACTGGATGCGGCCGGGATAGGCGACGGAGTCGAGCCGGAACAGCTGGACGTCGACGGTGTAGTTCTCGCCGGTGTGCAGATCACACAGCCGCATGGCGGTGTGCTCGCGCCCGTACGCGGTGTCGCCGTCGTCCCATGTGCGGCGGAAGTCGCGATATTGCGCCAATTCGTCGAGCAGTTCGGCAGCCCAGTCACCGCCGACCTGCTGGCCGATCAGGCCGCGCAGCCAGTGCACGGTGAGCGTGGACTCCTTCTCCCATTCCACCATTACTTTGCGCGAGAGCGGGTTGCCGAAGAACCAGCGCAGAATATTGACATCCTCGACCAGTCCAGGGAACGCGCGGTCGTAGGATTCGTTGCCCGCGAGCACGTTCCAGCGCGTGTCGACATAGGCCGCCAGATCGGGTTCCTGCAACGCCAATGTCCGGCGCATCTCGACGCTGATCTCGGCGCGCAGATCCTCGACTGTGGGATTATCGACAGGGGCGAGCCCGGCAAGATCGAATAGGTGTCTGCGCTCGATATCTGTCACCGGCGCGATCCGGTCGAGGTAGCGCACGAGCGCCTCGATCACCGCGCGCGTCGGCCGGTCTCTATCCCCACTCTCCAAATGCGTGATGTAACTGGAGCTGACCCCCGCCGCGAAGGCGAGTTTTTCCCTCGAAATCCGCCGATCGTCGCGAAGTCGCCGCAGCAATCCGCCGAGCGTCGGCGGTTTCGGCGGCCCATCGGGTCCGTCGAACGATGGCTTCGGTAGCACCCCAACCCTTCCTGTCTGCACAGGCCCATCCTGGACGACTGCTCGAGCTCGAACCAACCGCCGACCGGAAAAGATGCCGTTTCTTTATATTGGCGCCGCGCCATTTGGGTAGTTAACCTTCGGCAACTGTGTGCGTGGTCACGAAATACGGTGTGCCGAACCGAATTAAAAGGATTCTAATTCTTTCCGTTCAGCATTGCTATAAGATTCCGCACCGCTCGACCGCGGTCGTCGCCCCTGCTGGACACCCACCGCCGATCAGCGCCTCGCCAGTTCGCCGCGGATCGGCGCTGAAACCCGTCCCGCCGGGCGCGGCGATCGTCCGGTACCACCGGATACGTCCCGCCACCGTCGGCCGGCTCGGCACCGCGCCGGATGCTCATCCGATGCGGCCATAGTTGTGTGTGGCGTCACATCAGTGCTGTTCAGCGGGCACACCGGGCGTGTAAACAAATGTAAACCGCGGGAGAACCAGTCGTTTCCGAAGCATCACCGCCGACCCGCCGACGCACCCCTCGATCTCCGCGTTCGGCCAGCTCGCGCCTCGTTCACCCTGGTGAGCCCCCGATCGCGGGCGCCGCCACGTACCTTCCCCGTGACCACAGCATTTCGCCGACCTCACAGCTCACCGCGACCCGAATCCGGATGTGAAAAGTTCGTTTTGCCGAAGGAGTCCGCCTCCTTAGAGTTTCCCCAACAGCCCGATTTCACGTACTCGAAGGGGGCGTCGTGGTTAATTCGCGCACGCAAGGTCCGTCGCCCACCGATTTCGGCGACACATTGCTGAACCTCGGTAAGTATTTTCAGCGGGGCGAGGTCTCGCCCGACAACCGGTCCGTCTACAAGGTCGGCGGCCGCGATGCCGACGAGTTCTACCGGGACCGCTGGTCGCACGACAAGGTGGTGCGCTCCACCCACGGCGTGAACTGCACCGGCTCGTGTTCCTGGAAGATCTACGTCAAGGACGGCGTGATCACCTGGGAGTCCCAGCAGACCGACTACCCGTCGGTGGGCTCGGACAAGCCCGAGTACGAGCCGCGCGGCTGCCCGCGTGGCGCCTCCTTCTCCTGGTACACCTACTCCCCTGCCCGCGTGCGCTACCCGTACGTGCGTGGCACCTTGCTCGACCTGTACCGCAAGGCCAAGGCCGAACTCAAGGACCCGGTGCTGGCCTGGGAGTCCATCGTCGAGGACCCGGCCAAGGCCAAGGCGTACAAGACCGCGCGCGGTAAGGGCGGTTTCGTCCGCGCCGAATGGTGGGAAGCCGCCGAGATCGCGGCCGCCGCGCATGTCTACACGATCAAGCAGTACGGCCCCGACCGCGTGGCCGGCTTCTCGCCGATCCCCGCGATGTCGATGGTCAGCCACGCCACCGGCGCGCGCTTCGTGTCGCTGATCGGTGGCTACATGCTGTCGTTCTACGACTGGTACGCCGACCTGCCGGTGGCCTCGCCGCAGGTGTTCGGCGACCAGACCGACGTGCCGGAGTCCGCCGACTGGTTCGACGCGGGCTACCTCATCATGTGGGGCTCCAACGTCCCGGTGACCCGCACCCCCGACGCGCACTACATGACCGAGGCGCGCTACCGCGGCCAGAAGGTCGTGGTGGTCTCCCCCGACTACGCCGACAACACCAAGTTCGCCGACGAATGGGTGGCCGCGCGCCCTGGTACCGACGCCGCGCTGGCGATGTCGATGGGCCACGTGGTGCTCAAGGAGTTCTTCATCGAGAAGCAGACTCCGATGTTCACCGACTACATCAAGTCCTACACCGATCTGCCGTACCTGATCTGCCTCGACGAGGCGGCAGATCAGGACGGCGCCCTTCCCGGCAAGTTCCTCACCGCCGCCGATCTGGGCCACACCGGCGAGGGCGTCGAGCACCAGCCGGTGCTGCTGGACCAGGCGGGCAACCCGGTCGTGCCCAACGGCTCGCTCGGCCACCGCTTCGGCGAGCGCGAGGCGGGCAAGTGGAACCTCGACCTCGAGGGTGTCGACCCGCTGCTCACCCTGCTCGGCCATTCCGCCGACGAGCCCGCCACCATCGCGCTGCCGCGATTCGACACCGATGTCGCCGGGTCGATCATCCGCGGTGTGCCGACGAAAATCGTTGCGGGCAAACGGGTTACCACCGTCTTCGACCTGTTGCTCGCACAGTACGGCGTCGGCCGCGACGGCCTGCCGGGTGAATGGGCCAAGGGCTACGACGACGCCGAGTCGCCGTACACCCCGGCCTGGCAGGAGAACATCACCGGCGTTCCCGCCGCGCAGGCCGCGCGCATCGGACGCGAATTCGCCGACAACGCCGAACGTTCCGGCGGTCGCTCGATGATCCTGATGGGCGCGGGCACCAACCACTGGTTCCACTCCGATCAGATCTACCGTGCCTTCTTCACCCTGACGCTGCTCACCGGCTGCCAGGGCAAGAACGGTGGCGGCTGGGCCCATTACGTCGGCCAGGAGAAGTGCCGTCCCGTCACCGGTTGGGCCACGTTGGCTTCCGCGTCCGACTGGCAGCGTCCGCCGCGTCAGATGCAGGGCACCGTGTTCTGGTACCTCACCAATGACCAGTGGCGTTACGACCCCTTCACCTCGGACTCGTTCGCGTCGCCGCTGGGCAAGGGCAAGTTCGCCGGCCGCACCGCCGCCGACAACATCGCCCTGGCGAGTCGTCTGGGCTGGATGCCCAGCTACCCCACGTTCAACCGCAACCCACTCGACCTCGCCGACGAGGCAGCCGAAGCGGGCAAGACCCCCGCCGAGCACGTCGTCGACGGTTTGAAATCGGGCGACCTGCGCTTCGCCTGCGAAGACCCCGACGCTCCGGAGAACTTCCCGCGCGTGCTCACCGTGTGGCGCGCGAACCTGCTCGGCTCCTCGGGCAAGGGCAACGAGTACTTCCAGAAGCACCTGCTCGGCTGCGGGTCCAACCTGCAGACCACCGATGCGACCGGCGTGCGCCCGAAAGAACTGGAATGGCGTGAGGAAGGTGCCGAGGGCAAGCTGGATCTGCTTCTCGCACTGGACTTCCGGATGACCAGCACCACGCTGTTCGCCGACATCGTGCTGCCCGCCGCCACCTGGTACGAGAAGCACGACCTGTCCTCCACCGACATGCACCCCTTCGTGCACGCGTTCTCCCCCGCCATCTCGCCGCCGTGGGAGGCCAAGACCGACTTCGAGGCGTTCCACCGGATCGCGCGTGGGTTCTCCTGGCTGGCCGAGAAGCACCTCGGCACCCGCAAAGACATTGTCGCGGTGCCGTTGCAGCACGATTCTCCCGACGCGCTGGCGCAGGCCGGTGGCAAGGTGCTGGACTGGAAAGCCGGTGAGTGCGAGCCGATTCCGGGCAAGACCATGCCCAAGATCGTGGAGATCGAACGCGACTACACCAAGATCGCGGAGAAGCTGGCCGCGCTCGGGCCACTGGTGGAGAAGCTCGGTCTGACGACCAAGGGCATCACCACCTTCCCCGAGGAAGAGGTGGAGTACCTGGCCGGGCAGAACGGCACCATCGTCTCCGGCATCGCGGCGGGCCGGCCGTCACTGGCCAAGGACACCCACGCCGCCGAGGCCATTCTGTCGCTGTCGGGCACCACCAACGGCCGGCTGGCGGTCGAAGGGTTCGAGGCGCTGGAGCGGCGTACCGGCACCGAACTGGTCGACCTCGCGAAAGAGGCCGAGGGCAAACGGATTACCTTCGCCGACACCCAAGCTCGCCCGGTACCCGTGATCACCTCGGCGGAATGGTCGGGCTCGGAATCCGGTGGTCGCCGGTACTCGCCGTTCACCATCAATGTCGAGCGGCTCAAGCCGTGGCACACCCTCACCGGTCGCCAGCACTTCTACCTCGACCACGACTGGATGATCGAACTCGGCGAGCAACTGCCGATCTTCCGTCCGCCCCTGGATATGTCGGCGCTGTTCGCGGAGCCGAGCATCGGCAATGTGAGCGGCAACGGCCTGACGGTGCGGTACCTGACGCCGCACTCCAAGTGGTCGATCCACTCTGCCTACCAGGACAACCTGCACATGCTGACGCTCTCGCGCGGCGGTCAGACGATCTGGATGTCGGACGTCGACGCCAAGAAGATCGGGGTGGCGGACAACGATTGGATCGAGGCGATCAACCGCAACGGTGTCGTCGTCGCCCGCGCGATCGTCTCGCACCGCATGCCGGAAGGCACGGTCTTCATGTACCACGCCCAGGACCGCGCGGTCGACGTACCGCGCATCGAAGGCGCCGAGGACACCACGAAGGAAGCCAAGGGCAAGCGCGGTGGTATCCACAACGCGCTCACCCGGGTGCTGATCAAGCCCTCGCACCTGATCGGCGGCTACGCCCAGCAGTCCTTCGCCCTGAACTACCACGGCCCCACCGGAAACCAGCGTGACGAAGTCACCACGATCCGCCGCCGCAACCAGAACGTGGAGTACTGACATGCGTGTAATGGCTCAGCTCGCCATGGTCATGAACCTGGACAAGTGCATCGGCTGCCACACCTGCTCGGTCACCTGCAAGCAGGCGTGGACCAACCGCGGCGGCACCGAGTACGTGTGGTTCAACAACGTGGAAACCCGTCCCGGACAGGGTTATCCGCGCCAGTACGAGGACCAGGAGAAGTGGAAGGGTGGCTGGACGCTCAACAAGCGCGGCAAGCTGACCCTCAAGTCGGGCTCGCGTTTCAAGCGCCTGATGAACATCTTCGCCAACCCCGATCTGCCCACGGTCGACGACTACTACGAGCCGTGGAGCTACGACTACGACAACCTGTTGTCGTCGCCGCCCACGGACACCACCCCGGTCGCGCGGCCCAAGTCGCTGATCACCGGTGAGGACACCAAGGTCACCTGGGGTGCGAACTGGGACGACGACCTGGGTTCGGGTCCCGAGCAGGTCGGCAAGGACCCCATCCTCGGCAAGCTGGAAACCAAGGTGAAACTGGAGTTCGAAGAGACCTTCATGTTCTACCTGCCGCGCATCTGCGAGCACTGCCTCAACCCCTCCTGCGCCGCGTCGTGCCCCTCGGGTGCGATCTACAAGCGCGAGGAAGACGGCATCGTGCTCGTCGATCAGGACAAATGCCGTGGTTGGCGGCAGTGCATCACCGGCTGCCCGTACAAGAAGATCTACTTCAACCACAAGACGGGCAAGGCGGAGAAATGTACTTTCTGCTACCCGCGTGTGGAAGTCGGGATTCCGACCGTGTGCTCGGAGACCTGTGTCGGGCGGCTGCGCTACATCGGCGTGATGCTCTACGACGCCGACGCGGTGCTCGAAGCGGCCCAGGTCACCGATCCGCAGGATCTCTACACCTCCCAGCTCGGGGTGTTCCTCAACCCGCATGACCCGCGCGTGATCGCCGAAGCCGAGAAGGCAGGCATCTCGTCGGATTGGATTACCGCCGCACAGGATTCGCCGGTGTACAAGCTGATCGTCGACTACCAGTTGGCGCTCCCGCTGCACCCGGAATACCGGACGATGCCGATGGTCTGGTACGTACCGCCGCTGTCGCCGGTCGTCGACGTGCTCTCCGAGACCGGTCACGATGGCGAGGACGTGCGCAACCTGTTCGGCGCCATCGACGCGCTGCGCATCCCGCTCGAATACCTCGCCGAGCTGTTCACCGCCGGGGAGATCGGGCCGGTGCGGTCCTCGTTGCAGCGGCTGGCCGGGATGCGGGCATTCATGCGTTCGGTCAACTTGGGCGAGGAACCCGAAGCCCACATCGCGCCGTCGATCGGTCTCGAGCCCGAAGAGATCGAGGCAATGTACCGGCTGCTCGCCATCGCCAAGTACGAGCACCGGTACGTGATCCCGATGGGCGCGACTTCCAAAGCGCACGAACTGGATTCGCTGGCCACCGGGTGCAGTCTCGACACCGACGGCGGGCCCGGCATGACCGCGTTCGACCAGGTCGTCGAGAAGTTCTCGCTGTCGGACACCAATCAGGCCGCGCCCGAGGAGAAGTCGGGCCGGATCAACCTGCTCAACTGGGATGGGCGCAGCACCAGTGGACTCCTGCCGAACGCGAACGGCAAGACAGCCGGCAACGGGGAGACCGGTAACGGCAACGGCAGCAACGGCGCTGCCGTCGCCGACACCCCGGTGAGCGGTGTCGCACCATGAGTCTGCTGTCGATTCGTAAACGGCCCCAACCGGTTACCGAGATGGCCGAGCACGACCGCCTGGTCGTGTGGCGGCTCGCCGCGCTCCTGCTCGACTACCCCGGCGAGCAGACCCTGGCCATGCTCGACCAGTTGACCGAAGCCGCGGCGCGATTGCCCGACGAGGTGCAGGCGCACTTCGCCGAGATACTCGCCTACCTGCGCGACACCCCGGCGATCGAGGTGGCACAGAGCTACGTCGAAACCTTCGACATGCGCCGCCGCGCCAGCCTGCACCTGACGTTCTACGCCTTCGGTGACACCCGCAAACGCGGGATGGCGCTGCTGCGGTTCAAGCATGCCTACCGCCAGGCGGGGGTGGAACTCGGCGACGAGGAACTGCCCGACCACCTGCCGGTGCTGCTGGAATTCGCCGCCACCATCGACCCGATCGGTGGCGAACGCCTGCTCGGCGAGCACGTGCCGGTAATGGAACTGCTGCGGTTGTCGCTGGGCGACAACAACTCTCCCTACAGCGGCGTCCTCGGCGCGGTCCTCACCACCTTGCCGCCGGTCACCACCGCCGACCGCAGGCGCATCGCCGAACTCGCCGCCCAGGGTCCGCCCGAGGAAGAGGTCGGCCTCGAGCCGTACGCCATGGACCCCGCACTCTTCGAAGCCACGGAAGGCCGCAGATGAACGCCACCATCCCCCTGCCCGAAGGCCTGTGGCTGATCCTGCCCTACATCGCGGCGACTTCCTTTGTGCTGGGCCATGTCTGGCGCTATCGCTTCGACCAGTTCGGCTGGACCACCCGTTCCTCGCAGATCTATGAGTCCAAGCTGCTGCAACTGGGCAGCCCGCTGTTCCACTTCGGCATGCTCGGCGTGTTCTTCGGTCACGTGATGGGCCTGCTGATCCCCGAATCCTGGACCGCGGCGGTCGGCATCTCCGAGCACGCCTATCACATCCTCGCTGTCGGTGCGGGTTCCATCGCCGGACTCATGGTCGTGCTCGGCGTTGCCATCCTGTGCTACCGCCGCATCGTCATTCCGGCCGTGCGCAAGAACACCAGCCGCAACGACGTGATGATGTACACGCTGCTGACCTTGGCCCTGGTCACCGGCCTGAGCAACACCTGGGGTTCCAACCTGCTGTGGGGTACCTACAACTACCGCACAACCGTCTCCCCCTGGTTCCGCAGCCTGTTCTCGATCAACCCCGAACCGGGCCTGATGGTCGGTGTCCCCTGGACCTTCCAGCTCCACGGCCTCGTGGTCCTCGCCCTGATCGCGGCCTGGCCCTACACCCGCCTGGTCCACATGTTCAGCGCCCCCATCGGCTACGTCACCCGCCCTTACATCGTCTACCGCCGCAAGGAAGTGGAGACCAAGGACAAGACCCGTTTCGCCAAGGCGTGGGACGCGCCGGTCACCCCGGATCGCTGGTAGTAGCCCGCCGCGGCCAGGCCGGGCGCAACGCTGCCTCAACTGCGTCTTCCAAGGCGGTCAACGCGGCAGCGGTTCGAGCGAAAGGTCCGTCCGGGTTCGCGGCCGTCGCGGCGAGATGGTCGATCTCGGCGCGCTGAATGTCCTCAGCCGTACATAACCTGACCTCGGTGATCTCCAGCCTGCGGTTCAGCTCGAAGGCAAGGCCCTCGAGATCCAACGCCCGGTCGATCACCGCCCGGTCGCGTGGAACGCTCAGCGCATTCATCAAGACGGCGGTATCGAGCGTCGCGAGTCTCAGACGTGGGTAGATCTGACCCTCCCTCGGGCGCGCGGCGAGTGTCCGCGCTTCCGTCAGCAGGGCACGACTGCGGGTGAGGTCGTGTGCCATGGCCAGCAGCGTTTGACGACGGTTCTGCGCTGCGGCGGCGACCCGGTCGGCGGGTATGCCGCAGATCGCGGCCGCGATCAGTAGTACCGCATTGATCGGTTGCATGACTTCCTGCTTCGGATCGAAGCACCACACCACACTCTGCACGAATACCGCGAGCAACAATCCGCCGGTAATCGTGCGCAGAACGATCAGGTTCATCAGCACTCACCGTCGCAGCGATGGCGGGTTAGACACGGAGCTCTCCCAGATTCGCTCCAGCGGGGTTCGCGGCCGGTACCCGGTGTCGTTGTGCCGCAACAACATCAGGAGATTAGCGAAGCCGCCGCGGTCCGCCCCACCCGCTGATTGACGGCACGAAGACCGCGACCGCCGAGCGCGCGCTCCATCCGCCCATACAACCGTTGTCCCTGCCGCGCCCGGTCGCGAGACTTCATGATGCCCTGCGTTGTGGCTTCTGTCACGAAATGCCCGCGGCAGACGGCTTGGTGGCGCGGCTGGCCTGTGGAGCGCCCGAGGTCCTCATGAATCCTGGATCGGTAGCCGAAAAGCCGCGTACGACGAGTTCAGTGGCTTGAGGGCGCGGAAGTCGCGCTCGTCGAGCGTAAGGATCTCGTTCGTCAGATAGCGCTCTGCGAGAGCAACATTGACTGCATCGGCGAGGTCGAGCCGCAAACCTGCGAACTGGCCGATAATACGATGCGCGAGGCGGATGTCAGGATGATCGACCGGTGGAATGAGCACGCTTCCCTCCTCTGCCGACGTCAGTAGATCATCGAGGACAAGGTTGGCGTGGCGGCGGTCCTTACCGAACCGTGCGACCAGCAGGTGGTCGACCTCGTCCAAGACCAGCGCCGACACGACTGCTACGCCAGTGCCGAGCAACTCCCGGACGCGAGGACCTTGTGGAGCGGCGCTGTCATATGCGGCGATGATCGCGGAGGTGTCCGCGATGAAGAAGCTCACTGTTCGTAGGCGTCATTGAGCAGAGTGTCCGCCCGTGTCGCAAAATGCGGATCACCGGAATCAAAAGTAGGCCAAGGTCGTGTGCGCGGAGGCCGAGGGGCACGCAGCAGGATGAGATCAATGCCCTCTCGAATGAGCTCCGCCTCAGATCGACCGGTCGCCTCAGCGGCATGCTTCAAACGCGAGGTTTGCTCCTGATCGAGGTAGACGCTCGTCTTCACCTTCATGCACGTAGGGTATCACGTAGGGCATCGCGTATCGAGGTGATCCAGCCGACGGGAACTCCGACCAGCTACAGGTCACGACGCTGGGTGGCGAGGGATTTGCGGACGGTGCTGAACCAGGCTTGGGTGTCGACGAGACCTTTTTCGTTGTCTTTGCGCCCCCCGGTGAAGCCGAACAGGTCAGCGGCGAAACGACTCAAGACGGTGCTCTCGCTTTCTTCGAGTTCGGTCAGGACTTCGGTGTCGTCGAGTAGATAGGCGACAACAGCAACCTGACCCGCGGGCCACTCGGTGCGGTAGTTCGCCCAGCCGTCGCCGCGCACGGCGCGAGCCTTGGCGAGCAGGTCCTCGCGTAGAGCGTCGCGGTCGGCGTCGGTGGGGTGGCGGGGTTTGCCCCAGGTGATCCGTTTCGCGTCCGACATGTCGAGTCCTCTCGCTGATGTGGCAGTGTTCGGGCCGCGACCGGATTCGGGTCGAACACCGCTCGCCTCGTCAGGTGAGGGTCGCAGATCGAGGTGGGCCCGTCGCGCACCGGGCTCCGCGTGCGCGACGGGTCGGTGCCGTGGACCCGACCGCGAGCAGGTTCGGCTGCCTCGCGGCCCGGTCGACGGGCTGCACTCGTCCTACTCGGCGCGCAGGAAATCCCCCACTCGTTCGGTGCCGAGTGCCGGATCGGCCTGACCCTCGCCGAAGACATATCGCCCGTTGACGAAGACCGCGGTGACGGTCTCGTCGTTGCGGTTGACCATGCGCGAGAGATTGCCGAAGATCGCGATCGGATCCTCGGCGTAGGCGTCCAGGGTTTCGTCGAGGTGGGCTGGGTCGATGACGACGGCGTCGGCACGGTCGCCCACACGCAGGTGACCGGTGTCGAGGCCGTACCAGTCGGCGAGTTCGCCGGTGAGCCGGTGCACCGCGTGTTCGACTGTCATGAACGGCTTTTCGCGGTTCACCGCGTCGTTGACCCGGCGCAGCAGGCGCAGGCCGAAGTTGTAGAAGGCCATATTGCGCAGGTGCGCGCCCGCGTCGGAGAAGCCCAGCTGGACCGACGGGTCGGCGGCCAGGACATCGGCTACCTCCGGGCGGTGGTTGGAAATAGTTGTGCGCCAGCGCAATTTGTCACCGTGCTCGACGAAGAGATCGAGGAACGCGTCGACCGGGTGCACGCCGCCACGGTCGACGCCCACCTCACCGAAGGTCTTGCCGATGACGGTCTCGTCGGGGCAGTCGACGATATCGGCGTCGAAGAAGTCACGGTGCCACGCGCGGGGGCCGTACTTGTTGTCGTAGTCCTTGCGGAACGAGCGGCGGTATTCTTCGTCCTGCATGAGGTGACGCTGCTCGTCGATCTGATCGGACAGGTGCAAAGCGGCAGCGCCGGAACCGAATTCCTCGAACACCGGCAGCGAGATGCCGTCGGAGTACACCTCGAACGGCACCGGCAGATGCTGCCAGCGGAAGTTGCCGTCGAGTCCGTTGATGATCTTGCCGACGGCGGGGAACATCTTGGACGCGCCGGGCACCGCCTTCACATCGGCCGCCGACAGCAGGCTCACCTTGAGCGGATTACGCCAGAGGCCGATGCTCGACACCGCCATCGACACCAAGCTCTTGGGGTTGGTGATGTCGGGCCCGCCCTGCAACGCGCGACCACGCTTGCGCAGGATCGTGTTGAGCCGGTGGCGTTCCTTGCTCTTGGCATACGTGGACGGCAGCGTGCGCGATCGGCAGGTTTCCCCATCGAGCTTGTCGAAAAGCAGCTGCTGCGAGGACATTCCGACGAACCCGGCGTCGAGCGCGTCGACGAGCATGCGCTCGATCTCGGCCAGCTCATCGGCGGACGGCTTCACTTCCTTGCGGGTGGAGCGGTCCAGACCCATCACCGCCGCGCGGATATCGGAGTGGCCGATGAAGCCGGCCAGGTTGGGGCCCAGCGGCAACTGCTCGAGCGCGTCGATGTATTCGCCTGCGGTACTCCAGGTCTGGACGTCGTTCATCGCGCCGACCACGTATTGGCGCGGGATGGCCTCGACCCGGCCGAACAGGTCGCCCGCGGTCTCACCGTCGACGTGCACGGTCGAGAGCGAACACGAACCGAGCAGCACGGTGGTGACGCCGTGGCGCACCGACTCCGACAGCGACGGGTCGAGCAGGACCTCCACGTCGTAGTGGGTGTGGATGTCGATCATGCCTGGCATGACCCATTTGCCGGTCGCGTCGACGACCCGGTCGCAGCCGGTTTCGTCGAGCGGGGTCGCCGAGATCTCGGCGACCTTGCCGTCGGTGATGCCGAGGTGGCGAACCGCGGACGGGGCGCCGGTGCCGTCGAAGAACCGGCCACCTTTGATGATGCTGTCGAACATTTCTGACCCCTTTTAGATCGCGAGCTCGCGCCTGATGACTTTACCGGTCGCGTTGCGCGGCAGCATGTCCGAAGTGATCCGCCAGCGGACGGGCACCTTGAAATAGGCGAGGCGTTCGGCGACGAAGGCGCGCAGTTCCTCCGGGTCCACCGTGCCCGGTTCGGCGACGACGATGGCCGCTACTTCCTGGCCGAGATCGGGATGGCTCATGCCGAAGACCGCGCAATCGAGAACGGCCGGGTGTTCGACGAGTACGTTCTCGATCTCGGTGGGGTAGACGTTCTCGCCGCCGCGCAGGATCAGGTCGGTCCGTCGGCCCGACACGGTCAGTCTGCCCTGG
Organism: Nocardia sp. NPDC058480; assembly: GCF_042720495.1. Taxonomy (NCBI): domain Bacteria; kingdom Bacillati; phylum Actinomycetota; class Actinomycetes; order Mycobacteriales; family Nocardiaceae; genus Nocardia; species Nocardia sp. NPDC058480. Next base: position 50,251 of record NZ_JBHXMN010000001.1, read on the forward strand.
TTCAGGGTGCCGAAATCGCCGGAGCGCAGCCACCTTTGGTCGTCGATCGAGGCCTTGGTCGCCGCGTCGTCGTTCCAGTAACCGAGCATCACATAGGGGCTGCGGATGCAGATCTCACCCTCTTCACCGTCGCCGACGGCGTTGCCCGCGGCATCGCGGATCTCCATCGCGACCCCGATGATCGCCCTCCCGACCGAGGCATCGTCGGCGGCCAGGTCGAGCGGGGTGGCGACAGTCGCCGCGGTGCCGCTCTCGGTGAGCCCGTAGCTGGTGGTCAGCGCGAATTGCAGGGTCGGCATCTTCGCACGCAAGGCGGCGAGCAACGCGGGCGAGGACGGCGCGGAGTTCAGCGAAAGCGCGGAGAGCGAAGACAGATCATGCTGGTCCACATCATGGTCCAGCAGCCGCGAGGCCATGGTCGGCACCGCGGCCCAGTTGGTGACCTTCTCGCTCTCGACCAGGCTCAGTACCCGGCCGACTTCGAAGCCACCGTGTGGGAACACCACTGCCGCACCGGTCCGCAGCCGGGGAATGACGAGGTTGTGCAGACTGGCGATGTGGAACAGCGGCGCGGTGACCAGGTATCGGCGGTCGCTCGGCGCGTCGCCGGGCTCCTGACCCATGAACGCGGCGAGCATAGCGTCGGTGAAACGGTGGTAGTCGCTGATCGCCACCATGTTTCGCTGCGAATGGACAACGCCTTTCGGCCTGCCACTGGTACCGCTGGTGTAGAGGATGACGGCCGGATCGTCTTCGGCGACCGGCGTGCTGGGGATCTCGCCGCCACCGAACTCGGTGATCAGGGCGGGCAGATCCTCGTCCATGGTCAAGATGGGCAGCTCGGTCGCTGTTTCGGCTAGCAGCGCAGCCCTTTTCGCGTCCGCGATGACCACGGTCGGCGTGGCGTGCTCGAGCCCGTAGGCGATCTCCCGAGGTGCCCACCAGGCGTTGTAGCCGACCGGGATCGCGCCGAGGCACTGCGCCGCCCAGAACGCGATCACCCAGTCCGGCCCGTTGGCGGCCAGGATGCCGACGCGATCGCCCTTACCGATGCCGTACCTGGCGGCGAGCGCGGTGGCCAGCGCGCCCGCGGCCGCGGCGTGCTCGGCGAAGGAGATCCGGCGGTCCTCGGTGACGAGGTAGTCGCGCTCGCCCCATCGCAGTGAGTGCTCCAGCAGTTCACGCAAGCTGGCGTAGCGCTTGGCGAAAACCGGAATCGGCACGCCGACAACGGGTTCGACGGTCATCTCGAACGGTGCGCCGGGAGCGGTGAGGCCCGCGGCGACCTTGGCGACGAATTCCTGCGGGTCTACAGCGTTGGTCATGTTCTTCTTCTCCATCAGGGAATGAGGACGGCGCGTCCGCGGATCGCGCCGGAGTCGAGTCGGTCGAAGGCGGCGCGCGCGTCGGCGAGGTCGAACCGCTCGACCTCCGCGCGCACCTTGCCCGCGGCGGCGAGCGCCACCACGTCGATAAGGTCGGTTCTGGTGCCGCCGTAGGACTTTCGAACGGTGGCACCCCACGGCAGACCGGGTCCGCCCGCCGGTCCCGAGTCGATGCCGGGGATACCGCCGCCGAGGCCGACCATTCGGTAGGCGCCGTTCGGGGCGACAGTTTCGACGGCCAGTTTCGCGGTGGGATCGGAGCCGACGAAGTCGAACACCGCCTCCGCGCCACGTCCACCGGTGAGCTCCAGGATCGTGGCCGCGGTGTTCTCGTCGGCCTTCAACGCGATGTCGGCGCCGCATTCGGTGGCGAGGGCGAGCTTGTCGGCGTCGACGTCGACCGCGATCACCGTGGTCTCGGTGAGGGTCTTCAACAGTTGGATCGCCACGTGGCCGAGTCCGCCGATGCCGATGGCGACCGCGGTAGCGCCGGGCCACAGCTGGTCCATGGCGCCGCGGATGGCGTGCATCGGCGTGAGTGCCGCGTCCGCCAGTGGTGCGGCATGGGCGAAGTCCAGTTCGTCGGCGATCGGCACGAACGAGCGAACCGGGATGCGGACGTACTCGGCCATGCCACCGTCGGGCCCGAGACCGGGGCACGGTGGCATCGCGGTGCGACCGGCGGCCAGGCAGACATTCTCGTTGCCGCGCAGGCACTCCCGGCATTCACCGCACGACCAGCACAGGTACACGATGCCCCGCTCCCCGGCCCGTCGGCCTGTCACCGCCGAGCCGACCGCCTCGATCGTGCCCGCGATCTCGTGGCCCAACGTGAGTGGGGACTCGCTCATCGGAAACGGCAAGCCGAGGACGAACGAATCCGAATGGCAGATCCCGGCCGCGCCGACCCGCAGCAGCAGATCATCGGGGCCGAGCTCGGGCACGGGCACCGTGCGCAATTCGAGGGTGCCCGGGGCTGTCAACTGCATCGCGCGCATGGTCATCGGGCGCCGCCGACCGCGTCGAACGTGGCCTTCAGATAGCTGTCACACCTATTGGAACCGATCAAACCGGTGGCCATCCGATTCATGGTGTAGGCGAAGGTGATTCGGCGATCCAGGTCGTTGACCACCATCGAGCCGCCGTACCCGGCCCACCAGCACACCCGCCCGTCCGGAATGTGCGGGAAGGTCTGCGGCCGGGGCAGCCCGTAGCCGATGCCGAAGCGCAGCGGGGCGAGCAAGGCGAGATCGATCCCGTCGGCCTGCTCGCGGAAGATCAGCTCGATCGTCGCGGGCGAGAGGAACTGCCTGCCGCTCAGCTCGCCACCGTTGGCGATCAGCGACTGGACGCGCGCCACCGAGCGCGCGTTGCCGTGCCCGTTGGTGCCGCCGATCTCGGCCGCGCGCCAGGCGGGCGTCGCGGTTTCGGAGACCTCCAGCCAGGGACTGGTGAGCGTCTTGATCAGCACGCTGTCCTGATCGAGGGTCGACAGGTCGAAATCCGGCATCTCCGGCGGGATCAGGGTGGCGATCCGGTCGGCGTGCTCGGGGCCGGTGCCGATGTGGAAATCGGCGCCCAAGGGCCCGGCCAGCTCGTCGGCGAAGAACCGGCCGAGCGAACGACCGGTGATGCGGCGCACCAGTTCACCGATGAGATGGCCGTAGTTGATGGCGTGATAGCCCGAGGCGGTGCCCGGCTCCCACCACGGCGCCTGCGTTGCCAGCCGGGCGGCGGCGGCATCGGTGTCGTAGATGTCGGACAGCTCGATCGGCTTGTCCCAGCCCGAGACACCCGAGGTGTGCGAGAGCAGGTGGCGGACTTCGATGTCGGCCTTGCCGTTCGCCGCGAATTCGGGCCAGTAGTGGGCGACGCGCTGGTCGACGTCGAGTTCGCCCCGGTCCACCAGCAGCAAAGCGCACAGCGCGGTCATCGTCTTGGTGACCGAGAAGACGTTGACCAGGGTGTCGGCGCCCCACGGGGTCTTGTGCTCAGGATCGGCGTAGCCACCCCAGAGGTCGAGAACCGGATCGCCGTCGACGGTGACGCACAGGGCGGCACCGAGTTCGGCGCCGGAGGCGAGGTGTTCGTCGAATGCCGCACGCACCCCGGCGAATTCGTCGCGGCAAAAGCCCGAAGAGGTGCTCATCGCGCCACCTCGACCGTCACCCGAGCGGGCACCGGCAGGGAATTCCCCGCGGCAGCGGCACGTTTCGCTCCGCGCTCCATCTCCTTGGTCATCGCGCGCACGTACGGCTCGAATTCGGTCTGGATGGTGTGGCGGGGCGAATCGTAGTAGCGCCCACTACGTTTGGCTTCCTGTGCCCCGAGCACGTCGTCGATCTGCGTGCGCGGCGGCAGGTGATAGCGGCCGGTCAGATAGGCGGCGACCAGCTTGCTCTGCTGCTCGGCGAAGTTCACCAGGGTCGGCATCGGCTGGGCGAGACCGAGATAGAACAGGTTGTCCACGCCGGGCTTCATCATCATCTGGAACAGCGGGAACCGATTGGCCGCGTCGGGCACCAGTTCGGTGTCGGTGAAGAACGGGAAGCTGATGTGGTAGCCGGTCGCGCAGACGATCACGTCGATCTGCTCGCTGCTGGCATCGGCGAAATGCACAGTGTCGCCATCCAATCGGGTGATCGCGGGCTTGCACTCCACGTCACCGCAGCCGGCCCGGTGCAGGAACTCCTCACTCGCCGACGGATGCGCCTCGAAGGGCTCATGATCGGGTGTCGGCAGACCGTAGGTCGACATCTCGCCGCGGTTCTTGCGGACGAAGCGTTGCTTGAGCTTGAGCGCGATCTTGCCGGGAATCCACGCCGGCATCGAAGCCCGGTCGCCCACTTGCCCGTTCACGTACTTGGGCAGCACCCACACGCCCCGGCGGGCGGAGACGAACAGCTTCGAGGCGAGGAAGCGCTGGGACAGTTCCGAGGCGATGTCGAGGCCCGAGTTGCCCATGCCGACCACCACGATCCGCTTGCCGCGCATATCGATCGGGTCGAACGGGTCGTTGTAGGCGTGGCTGTGCATGAGCACGCCGTCGAATTCGCCTGGATAGTCCGGGAATCGGGGATTCCAGTGATGGCCGTTGCAGACGATCAGCGCGTCGTAGACCTCGGTCTCGCCGGTCGCCGTCGTCACCCGCCACAGACCCGCGTCGTCGCGCTCGGCGGCGGTGACCAGGCTGTTGAACCGGATCCGCTCCCGCAGCCCGAAGTGGTCGACGTAGTCCTTGAAGTACTGCAGCAATTGGGAATGGTGCGGGAAGTGCGGCCAATCCGCCGGTGCCGGAAAGTCCTCGAATTGCAGGCGGTACTTCGAGGTGTCGATGTGCAGGCTCTGATAGCACGCCGACATGCCATTGGGGTTCTTGAAGTACCAGTTGCCACCGACCTCGTCAGATGCCTCGTAGCAGTCGAACGGAATCCCGTTCTCGGCCAGCCTTTTCGCGGCGGTGATACCCGAAGGTCCGGCGCCGATGACGCAGACCTTGGGTAAATGACGTGAATCCATGCACAACTCCTGAGCGGCCTCGGTCACCTTTGACCATGCCGAGTGACGTGGACCACAGGATAGCGTCTCGCTGGACATCATGTCCAGTGAATGGGCGGATCGTCTAAGCTGACCCGATGACGACCGAACCCGCCCGTCGTGGATCGTTACGCGAGGAACAGAAGCGCCTGACGAAGGCGAGGATCGTCAAGACCGCGCGCACCCTGTTCGAGACGCAGGGCTACTCCGATGTCCGTGTCGACGACATCGTCGCCGCCGTCGGCTGTAGCCGGGCGACCTTCTACCTGCATTTCACGAGCAAGGGCGAGGTGCTGCGCGCCATCGCCCAGGAAGGCACGCTGACCAGCGTTCGGGAGTTCTACGCCGACCTGGACCGGGTGCTCACCGACGGCTCCCGTGCCGCGTTGCGGGAGTGGATGACCCGCGCGATCTACTGGTTCCTCACCAACAGGGACATGCTCCCGGCCTGGGACGAGGCCACCGCGCTCGAGCCGGAGTTCCGCGCGTTGGCGCGCGAGGGGATCATGACGCTGGCCGACAGCATGCCCGCCTACCTCTCGCGCTGGCCCGAACATCGCCGCGACGAGGCCAGGCTGCGGATCGAACTGTTGGTCGCCCAGCTCGAACGGTTCTTCACCCGATGGGCCATGCAGGGCACCATCGAGGTCACTGCCGAGAAGGCCGCCACCGTCCTCACCGATGTCTGGTTCCCCGCATTGCAGGCGCCGGACTGAGCTCAGAGCAGGCCGAGCACGCGCGCCTGGGCGATCGCCTCGGCGCGGGCGTTGACGGCGAGTTTTTGGTAGATGCCGCGCAGGTGCGTCTTGACCGTGTTCACCGAGACGCCCAGGTCGGCGGCGATATTGGCGGCCGTCATGCCGGAGGGAAGTTGGCGAAGCACAACCAGTTCGGTGTGGGTGAGTTGCGGGGCGCCCGCGGTGGCGCCTCGGTCGGCGCGGATACGGTCGACGAGAGCCGCGTACTGGCCGAAGCGCGCGCCGATCCGGGCGAGCAGATCGGCAGCCGCCGGCACGTCGAGAAACGGGCGCGTCAGCTGTTCGGTGGCCGCGTGCGCGAGGGCCTGTTCACCGGCGTCGTCGACCTTGCGGGGGCGTTCGAGGCGGTCGGCGGCGACCGCGACCAGCAGCCACGCCGCGACCACCGATCGCGGCGACAGCCGCCCGGTCGCGAGCAGCGGTTCCAGCAATGTCAGCACGACGGCGGGGCGATGGGCATAGAGAGCCAGTCCCGCTTCGGCGACAGCCAGGTCCGGAGTCTCGCCGAGCACCCGCGCCGCGTGGTCGATCAACTGCCGCGCGTCCGCCCTGGCCTGGACGCGCAGCAGTAGCCACAGCACATCGGTGACCAGTTCGCCGGTGCCGTGCAGCGTCGGCGATTCGTCGAGCAGGCGGTGGAGTTGCTTGCTCAGCGCGACCGCGGCGGCCGAGCGATCAGCGGCGTCGTCGAACAGCAGCACGCCGGTCATGATCGCCGCCTGGCGCACCGGTGCGGGCACCACGGTCTCGTCGGCCGCGGCCGAGAGCAAGCTCGGCAACGGCCGCTCGAAATCCACACCCTGCTGGTAGGCGCCGTAGGCCGCGAGCACCCTGGCCGCAGCGGCATCGGGGAAACCGGCCAGTTCATAGCGTTCGGCGCAGTCGATCGCCTGGGCCGCCAGCGCTCGTAGCTCGCCGACCCGGCCCGCCATCCCGGCCGCCACGGCCGTCGCGGTTCTGGCGCGCACTGCGACGCGACCGAGACCGGTTTGCTCGGAGTGCACGATCGCGTGGCGCACAGACGCCGCGCCACTGTCGATTTCGCCGCCGTAGATCTCGGCGATTCCGCAGTGCAGCGCGGCGTAGCAGTCGAGGTCGGACTGCCCGGTCACCGGCGGCAGCGGCCAGCGCATCGAAGACGAATCACCCACCAGCACAGCGACTCCCGCGCTCACGGCATGATCGAGGGCGGCCACCCACTCGGCGGGCACCATCGGCGCCGCCGATTCCGGGCCGACGTGGGCGGCCTCGAGATAGACCTCGGCGGCGGCGATATCGCCCGACTCCACCGCGACGGCCGCGCGCAGCAGGCGGACGAAAGTATCGTGCTGGGCGAAGTTTTCGACGGCGGCGAGCAGAGTATGGCCCGTTCCTTCCAGAACCATGCGCAGTCCCCAGTCGCGCAGGAAGGCCACCAGGCCGGGCGCGCCGGGCTCGGCCACGACGTGCTCGAGTGCGGGCTCCAGCATCGCGGCCGCGGTGAACCAAGCCGCCACCCGGCGATGACAGTCGGGCAGGCGATCGGGCCTGGTATAGGCGGCCTCGGCGAGCAGGTAGGCCCGCAGGAGCGGATGGTAGGTGTACCAGAGTTCGCCCGCCTGGGCGACGGTGTGCAAGGGGAAGTTGGCGCGCAGCAGTTCGTCGAGGATGCGGGCAGCGTCGTCACCGACCAGATCTTCGGCCATCGGCAGGCAGAATCGCGTGGGAACCGCTGTGGCGACCAAGAATTCGAGGGTGGGGGCCGGTAGCGAGGCGAGCAGTTCGGCGACCAGGAAGTCGGCGACCGCGTGCGAGGGACGGGCCAGTGCGGCGAGGGCGGTGTCGCGGTCGGTCCCGGTGGCCGACAGACAGATCGCGGCGATGCGGACCAGTGCGGCCCAGCCACAGGTCAGGTTCTGGACCACGGCGAGCTCGTCGTCGTCGAGTCGGCAACCGTGCTGGGCGAGCAGTTGGGCGGCCCGGTCCGGGGAGAGGGCGAGTTCGGGCGCGCCGATCCGGGTGAGCCTGCCCGCCAGATCGAGGGTGTGCCAGCGTAGCGGCGGGTCGAAGCGGCTCGCGATCAACGCGGTGACCTGGGCGGGCAGGTGTGTGAGCAGGTATTCGAGGCCGGCGAGCTGCAATGGGTCGGTGAGCAGGTGGGCGTTGTCGATCACCAGCACTGTCGGCTCGACATCGGCCAGGGCGGCGACGAGGTCCGCGGCGCGGTCCATCGGCGTGTGCAGCCCGCCGGCCGGAACGAAATCCGGTGTGGGATCGAGGGTTCGGGCGATCTCGGCCAGCAGGTCGGTACCGTGCTGTTCGGCGACGGTCAACCACGCGACGCGCGCCGGGCACCGGCGGCGCACCCAGTCGACCAGCACGACGGTCTTTCCGCTGCCCGCCGGTCCGCACAGCAGCACCGTGTGCCCGGCGCCGGCCTGCGCCCGATCCAGGCGGGCGAACGCCTCGTTGCAGCGAACCGGCGCGAAGGACAGCTCGGGCAGGCCGGCGTACGGACCGACCACAGCTATCACCGAGCCGCCACTGTGAAAGTCCAGAAAACCCGACGACGAAGCCATCTTCACCCTCCTGAACACGCCATTCACCGCGCGGCGGCCGACCTCCGCCGAGATCGACGGTAGGCGAAACGGCGGCTGTTCGGTTGCTGGCCAGGTGAAGTAGGGGCGCTCGTTATCAGATCGAGTTCGACTCGTCGGTGAACGCTCAGTCGGGTAACTGGGACATGCTCAGCAGCGTGAGGCCGAGGGTGTCGATGCGGGCCATCACCCCGCGCATGGCCGTGCTGTCGGCGACGAGGCCGTAGAGGGTGGTCGTCCCGGTGGGCGAATGCGAACTGGGGCGCAGCTCGGGAAAAGCCGCGAGGACACGCTCGGACAGCTCGCCCTCGATGACGAACTGATAGCGCAGCGGACCCGACGTCGACATGGTTCCAGTGTCGCGGCCGGTCGCCGCGGCTGCCTCATCCGCTCCGGGTGAATTCGGTCGCCACCTGCGACGCAACCAGCCTCCACACTTTTAAACATCGTTATTTCAGTTTTCGGGACACGGGCCGGATCCGCTGGCTAATGTCGCGCTCATCATCAGCGCGAACAGGAGAACATCATGAAGATCTACCAGGCGCGGCGTGCCGGTTTCGGACTGACGGCCTTCACCGCGGTGGCCGCGGCCGCCGTACTGGCAGCACCGCAGGCATCCGCGCTCGTGCAGGGGATCGCGGTGAGCGGTAGCACCCACTATGTGGATACCGCCTACACCGTCACCGCCGATGTCACGGCCACTTCCTTCCTGTTCAAGGTGACCTTCACCGACAACGGCACCCAGATCGGTGAGCCGGTCTCGGTGTCGGACGGCAAGGCCACCATCACCTGGACGCCGAAGACCACCGGCGCGCACGAGATCAAGGCGGTGCAGGAGCTCATCAGCTCCAAGACCGTCACCATCACCGTCGCCCCGAAGCCGACCACGCCCGGCGGTGGGACGAGTACCGGTTCCGGCCTGGGTGGGCTGCTGTCGGGCTCGGCCGACTAGCCCGCCCGCACGCAACGGCCGCCGCGAACCTCTCCCCGCGGCGGCCGTTCGCGCGTTCAGGCCTGGTCGTAGGCCTGTTGCAGGGCGGCGATGTCGAGCTTGGACATCGAGCGCAGCGCCGTGCCGACGGCGATGACGCGCTCGGCCTCACCACCCATGAGCTTGGGCAGCACGGCCGGGACGACCTGCCAGGACACACCGAACGGGTCGGTGAGCCAGCCGCACGGGCCGGGGGTTCCGCCGCCCTGTGACAGTGCCGCCCAGAGGCTGTCGATCTCCTCCTGGGTATCCACGACCACCTGCAAAGACGCGGCATCGCTGTGCGGGTGGCCGGGGCCGCCGTTCATCAAGGTGACGGCCTGACCGTCGAGGTCGAGGGTGATGATGAAGGCCGAGCCGTCACCCTGGCGGGTGATCTCGACGATGCGCGAGTTCGGCACGGTCGCGGCATACAGTTCGGCCGCTGCTTCGGCGTCGGCATCGAACCAGAGGAAAGTGTTGACAGACATGATGTGCTCCTTCAGGTGAGTGGCTTGCTTCACCCACTGGTCGGAGCCGAACACCACGCTTCGACACATCCACCGAACTTATTTTCGCGGCAAGGTCTCGGCGAACCGCACTCCACGTTCGACCCATTCCCGCAGTGCCGTGTCGTCGTCGACCGTTGCGGGCGCCACTCGCAGCCAGCCGTGTAGTTCGCGCCCGCCCATCACCATCGGCGTGATCGCCGATCCATCGAGCAGGCCATCGCCGTCGGCCGGAGCGACCCGCACCAGCAGCCCGCCCTTGCCGCTGGCGGCCACGGCCATATTGCCGCCGATCAGAAAGGCCAGACCGCCGAACATCTTCTGCTCGGCGAGGTCGGGCCGCGGGTAGACGATCTCCCGGATCCGCTCGGCGAGTTCCTCGTCGTATGCCATCGGCTCAGTGTGCGCCGAGGCACCGACAAGAAGCGCAGATTCGAGGGCGGCGAATATCGGTACAGCCTCGGCCGCAGCTACCCCGCGTCGGGGATGGTTACCCGTGCGGCCGCGTCGGCGGTGACCACCTCGGCGAGCACCTCGTCCAGCGTCGACGCGGTGCGGCCGAAGGTGGAACGTATCGCCGAATCGTCGACGATGAACTCGCGATGGGACATGTGTCTCGTCTCGAACAGCTCAGCCCAGAACGGATCCTCCTCGGCGAGTTCGGTGATCTCCGCGTCGGTGAGCACTGCCAGTTCGGGTGTCGCGGCATCGGCCAGCGCGGCGAGCCGGTTCGCGGCCTCGCGCACGGTCGTGGTGATCACCGGGGCGTGCCAGGCCCTCCCCCACGACCGGTCGTCTCGCGCGAGGGTGACCAGTGCGGCCGCGGCATCACCGATCGCGGTGAACGAGTGCGCCAGGTCGAGTTCCTGCGGCACCCGGGCTGGGGTATTCGCCAGGACGGCGGACTGAACGAGCAGGGAGAAGATCGAGATCGCGCCCGCGCCGAGGAATTGACCCGCGCGCAGTTCGGTGACGCGCAACCGGCCCGCCTCGTGCGCGGCGAGCGCATCGGCCCACATTCTGGCTCTGACCGCCCCTTTACTACCCGTCGCGGCGAGCGGGGTGCGTTCGCTGACGACACCGTCGACCGGGCCGTAGCCGTACAGATTTCCCAGCATGACCAGGTCGGCGCCAACGGTTTCCGTCGCCGACAGAATCGAGCCGAACAAGGGCGGAACCGTGTGCGGCCAGGTGTGATACGCCGGCATCGCCAGGTTGAACACGGTGCCCGCACCGGTCGCGATCTCGGTCAGGGCGGTGGTGTCGAGTGCGTCGAGCGCGATCAGTTCCACGTCGGGATGGGTGGGGCCGAGCCCGCTCCGGCTCACCATCCGGACGCGATCCCCGGCTTCGGCTAGCGACAACGCGGTAGCGGTGGCGGTACCACCTCGGCCGATCACTACATGAGTGGACATGTGAATTCCCTTTCACAACAACATCTTTCGATGGGGCGATGGGGTTACGCCCGCACATTCAACGATGCCGTTCGCGGGACGACTAGACTAGTGGCCACAATGCCAGCTATCCCAAGGATCGGGCCATGAAGACCATTGCTGTGGTGGCCGTCCCGCCGGTGAAGTCCTTCGACCTGTCGATGCCGGAAACCCTGATGGGCTCGGTCATGATCGACGGCGAGCCCGGCTATCGGGTGGTGGTCTGCACGGCCGAGCCAGGAGTATTGCCATCGACGCCAGGCGGATTCGATGTCGTGATCCGGCACGGGCTCGACGTCCTCGACTCCGCCGACGCGGTGGTCGTGCCCAGTACGGGCAGCCGCACAGACGCGGATCCGGTGACGCTGAAGGCACTGCGCGCGGCCGTCGACCGCGGCGTCCTGGTCACCTCGATCTGCAGCGGCGCGTTCGTGCTCGCCCAGGCCGGACTGCTCGACGGCCGCACCGCGACCACGCACTGGGGCCTGGCCGAGGAACTGGCCCGCGACCATCCGCTCGTCCAGGTGCGCACCGACGCGCTGTTCATCGAGGACGGGCCGGTGACCACCGCGGCTGGCGCGGCGGCCGGAATCGACCTGTGCCTGCACCTGATTCGAGCCGACTACGGCGCCACCGTGGCCAACGCCGCCGCGCGCGCCGCGGTGGTGACACCCGTGCGGCCCGGCGGCCAAGCCCAGTTCGTCGACACCCCACTGCCCGCCGACGACGACCTCTCGCTCTCGGCCACCCGAGCCTGGGCACTGGAGCGCCTCGACACTCCCCTGTCGCTGCGTGAATTGGCCGAGCACGCCCGAACCAGCGTGCGCACCCTGACCCGCCGATTCCACGAGGAAACCGGACTCAGCCCGCAGAAATGGTTACTGGGTCAGCGCCTGCACCGAGCCCGAGAGCTGCTGGAATCGACATCGCTGCCGGTCGAACAGGTTGCGCGGCACAGCGGCATCGGGTCGGCGGAGTCGTTGCGCCAGCACATGGTTCGCCAGCTCGGCGTTTCCCCGAGCGTCTACCGGGCAAACTTCAACTACGGCGCGATAGGCGGATAGCCGGGGTAGGCCGGATAGCCCGGTGGCGTCCGCGGTGCGAAGTAGGGACCGGACATGCCGTTCCACAACAGGATCACCGCGGCCAGTCCGATAGCCAACGTGACCGTGCTGAACACCAGCGCGATACCGGCCGTCGAGGTGGCGATCGCCATCACCGTGCCGAAGACATAGAACAGCGCGTTGAGCCCGAAGAACACCGTCCCCGTGATCCGCCCCCAGTTCTTCCCCGCCCGGCAGACGAAGGCCATCCACACCCACAACCCCGCCGTCACCAGCGAACTCGCGAGGGCCCCACCGACGCTCGCGTACACGAGAAGATCCAGGTCGTCCCCCCGCAACACCCCACCCGACGCGTCGAGCGCATCGCTACGAGCCTCGTCGAGCATGGTGAGCGAGTAAGCCATCCCGAGCAGCGTGACCACGGCCCCGGCCAGCATCACGTAGAACGCGATCTGCACACTCTGCGGAACAATCCGCGGCCCGGCATCCACCGGCGGATACGCACCACCCGGCACAGGATAGGGAGCGCCCGGCCAATACGGCGACTGCGGAACAGGCGGCTGCGGAACAGGCGCGTAGCCCGAAGGATTCACCGGATACGCAGTCACCCCATCATCCTGCGATGAATACCCCTGACCTGCCGACGAATCAGACACCGAACTCCCCTTCAATCAGTACACACCACCCTATCCCCCCACCGCGAACAACGAGCGTCCCGCCCAACCGCCCAACCGCCCAAACCAACCACACCGTGCACCCCAAGCCCGCCATGACCGCCCAAACCAACCACACCGTGCACCCCAAGCCCGCCATGACCGCACCACCAACCACACCGTGCACCCCAAATCCGCCATGACCGCACTACCAGCCCCGCACTCCCGACCCCTGGGGAGGGACGGCCACGAAGTGGCCGGTCCGCGGCCGGGTCGCCGGTTAGCGCTCGAAAGCGCTGAGCCGAAGGCTCTAGTCTCGAGCGCTAACCGGCGGCCCCTTGGGGCCGCGGACACGCGCGCGCCAGCGCGCCAACAAACACAGCCCAAACCTGCCTGGGACTACCAATCCCCGGACATCAGCGCGCCCCGACCAGCTCCCGAGCCGCACTCCGATACCGATCAACAATCAACCGAACAACCCCAGGATGCACACCGATCGGCTCAGCCACCCCATCAGCCCCCGCATCATGCAACCGCTGATGAAAAAGACCGTGCGCCAACAGATAAGACGCGATGAACACCCGCGCCCCCGACTCACGAAGCGAGGCAACAACTTCAGGCACCCGAGGCGTCCCGGTCGCCACATACGCAATCTTCACCGGCGCACCGAGCTGCTCGGCAAGCATCCCCGCAGCCCGCCGAACATCCTGTCGCGCACGCGAATCCGAAGACCCGGCCGCCGCAAAAACCACCGCGTCACCCGGCTTCCACCCGACAGCCCGCAACCGCACCGCCATGATCGCGGTCAACGCCGGATCCGGCCCCATCGCCGCCGTCACCGCGACCGCGGAATGCCCACTCTCGGCGACCTCACGCGGAACGTCTTGATACACGTGATAACCCGAAGCGAGAAACGCCGGAACCACCACGGCGGGCCCGTCGAGATCGCGAAGAACCTCCGACGGTGAAGGTCCGAGCACGTCGACAAAAGCGGTCCGCAGCGCGGTATTCGGCGCCGAGGACACCGCGACGCCGAGTTCGGCGGCCACCGCATCGGCGAGCGCGGCGATCATTTCCACCCCGCGCGCACTGCGAGTCCCGTGCGCGACCAGCACCAGAGCCGGATCACCCGGCTGCGCGGCGCTCACCACGCCCCGATCGCTTGCGTGGGCCGGGGCGAGCGAGCGGGCGTCCCGATCCCCGCGGCGTGTGGTGACTGGACAGCCGCCCGCACGGGCGGAGTGTCGGAGCAGTCGGCCGCGTCCAACGCCAGCCGGTACCCACGCTTCACGACGGTCTGAATCGCCTTGGGAGTCCCGAGACCAGCCCGCAGGCGCGCGATCGCGGTCTCCACCGCATGGGTGTCGTCGCCGCCACCCGGCAGCGCGGCCAGCAGGTCTTCACGCGAGACAACCCGACCGGGCTGACGAGCCAGCGACCGCATCAACGCCATCGGAGCGGGCGCGAGCTGACGCACCTCACCGTCGACGACGACACAGCCACCACGCACGCTGATCAGATGACCGGCCGCGTAGATCCGGCTGGCGCGGCGCGGAAGTTCTTCTGCCACATGGCGAGCCAGCGCACCCAACCGGGCCCGGCCCGGCATCGTCGTCGGCACGCCGAGTTCTTCCAGCGGAGCCGCGGTGATCGGCCCGACACAGGCGGCGAGCACCCGGCCACGGAACGCGTGCAGCACCGATTCCAAGAGCCCGGTTTCCTTGGCGCGCATCAACAGCGACGCCACCGCGGGCGCGCTGGTGAAGGTGACACAGTCCAGGCTGCCGGAGATGATCGAATCGATCATCGAGTCCATCGGCCCACGATCGGCCGGCGGTTCCCACCGGTACACCGGCACCGGAACCACGTCGGCGCCCGCGCAGCGCAGCACCTCGCAGAAGTCGGGAACCGGCTCCCATTCGGTGGTCGCGCCGTGCAGCTGCACCGCGATGCGAACGCCTTCGACGCCCTCGGCGAGCAGATGATCGAGCACCTCGGCCGAGGACTCCGAGGCGGGCGACCATTCCTCACGCAGTTCGGCCGCGCGGATCGCGCCCTTGGCCTTGGGGCCGCGGGCCAGCATCCGGGTCGAGGCGAGGGTGTCGCGCAGGACCTCGGCCAGACCCCAGCCTTCGGCCGCTTCCATCCAGCCGCGGAAACCGATGCCGGTGGTGGCGACGGTGATCTGCGGCGGATCGGCGATCAGCAGCTCGGTGACACGTTCGAGCTCGGTGTCATCGGCCAGCGGGATGATGCGGATAGCAGGGGCGGACGTGACGGTCGCGCCCTTGCGGGTGAGCAGGGTGCTGAATTCCTCGGCGCGCCGCGCCGCGGTGACGCCGATGGTGAAGCCGGCAAGGCAGGGGCCAGTGTCGGTGGGTGAGGTCATGTGGTCTGCACCGGCTCGTTCGAGACCGCGACGACGCCGCCGTCGAGCTGGACGGCGTACACCGGCAGGGACTGGGACTCGTCGTCGAGACAGCGGCCGTCGATCAACGAGAAAGCCTGCTTGAGCAGCGGCGACGCGACGACGGGAACACCGCCACGGTCACCGATGATGCCGCGCGACATCACCGCGGCCCGGCCGAACGGATCAATATTGCCCACGGCGGCGAGCGTGCCGTCTGTGAGTAGGAACAGAGCCGCCTGACGGCCGCCCTTCAGCAGGACAGCAACGCCGCGCCCCGGGATCAGGAAATCGAGCCGGCAAGCCTGGGTCCAGGTCGCGGTCTCAGTGGTGATGGTGGGTGTGTCGATCACGGTCATCGGTTCCTCCTCCGAACGCCTTACCTATTGGTACAGGCGCCCTGTTTCCGCAGCGTTAAGTACTTATTTCCCGGCCGGTGCTGTGTCCGAACCAACACCGACGGGCATGCCGGGAAGACCGAGGAGCACGGGGACCTTGCGTTCTCCGCTGTCGTCGAACGAAATCGTCGCGTCGGCTTCGTCAGGGGCGTTGACGAAGGAGACGAAGCGCGAGAGCTTGTTCTCGTCCTCGAGCACGGCCGCCCACTCGTCCTTGTAGCCCTCGACGTGCTTGGCCATGGCGGCCTCGAGGTCACCGGCGATGCCGAGGCTGTCGTCGCAGACGACGGCCTTGAGGTAGTCGAAGCCACCCTCGAGGGCCTCCTGCCACGGCGCGGTGCGCTGCAGGCGGTCGGCGGTGCGGATGTAGAACATCAGGTAGCGGTCGATGTAGCTGATCAGGGTCTCGTCGTCGAGCTCACCGGCCAGCAGCACCGCGTGCTTGGGGGTCAGGCCGCCGTTGCCGCCGACGTAGAGGTTCCAGCCGTTCTCGGTGGCGATCACGCCGACGTCCTTGCCGCGGGCCTCGGCGCACTCACGCGCGCAGCCCGAGACGGCCAGCTTGATCTTGTGCGGCGAACGAAGACCGCGGTAGCGCTTCTCCAGCAGCACGGCCATGCCGACCGAGTCCTGCTGGCCGTAGCGGCACCAGGTGGAACCGACGCAGCTCTTCACCGTGCGCAGCGACTTGCCGTAGGCGTGGCCGGACTCCATGCCGACGTCGACCAGGCGCTTCCAGATCAGCGGCAGCTGATCCACGGTGGCGCCGAACAGGTCGATGCGCTGTCCACCGGTGACCTTGACGTAGAGGTCGAACTCCTTGGCGACCTCGCCGATCACGATCAGCTGGTCGGCGGTCACTTCACCACCGGGCATCCGCGGGACGACCGAGTAGGTGCCGTTCTTCTGCAGGTTGGCCAGGAAGTGGTCGTTGGTGTCCTGCAGCGCCGCCATCTCGCCGTCGAGGATGTGCTCGCTCGAGGTCGAGGCGAGGATCGAGGCGACGGTCGGCTTGCAGATATCGCAGCCCGCGCCCTTGCCGTGCTTGGCGATCAGCTCGGAGAAGGTGCGGATGCCGGTGACGGCGACCACGTCGTACAGCTCGGCGCGCGACTGCGAGAAGTGCTCACACAGCGACTTCGACACCGCGACGCCGGACTGTTCCAGGAGCTTCTTGATCATCGGCACACAGCCACCACAGGAGGTACCCGCGTTGGTGCAGCTCTTGACGGCCGGGATATCGCAGGCGCCCTCGGCGATCGCGCCGCAGATGGCGCCCTTGCTGACGTTGTTGCACGAGCAGATCTGGGCGTCGTCGGGCAGCGCGTCGGCACCGAGTTCGGCGCCGGCCGGGGAGATCAGCGCGGCGGCGTCGGCGGGCAGCGGGCGGCCGACCAGGGGGCGCAGCGCCGCGTACTGGCTGGCGTCGCCGACCAGGATGCCGCCGAGCAGGGTCTGGGCGTCGTCGGAGACGACCAGCTTGGCGTAGGTGCCCTTGGCCGCGTCGTGCAGCACGACCTCCAGGGCGCCTTCGGTGGTGCCGTGCGCGTCACCGAAGGACGCCACGTCGACGCCCATCAGCTTCAGCTTGGTGGACATATCGGCACCGGGGAACTCGCCCGCGCCGCCGAGCAGGCGGTCGGCGACGATCTCGGCGGTGGTGTAACCGGGGGCCACCAGGCCGTAGCAAACACCCTCGATCGCGGCGCATTCACCGATCGCGTAGACGCTCGGGTCGGAGGTCTGCAGGGTGAGGTCGGTCTGGATGCCACCGCGGGCGCCGATCTCGAGGCCCGAGGCCTTGGCGAGGGCATCCTGCGGACGGACACCGGCGGAGAACACCACCAGCGACGCCTTGATCTCGGCGTCGTCGGACAGGTGCACGGTGACGTTGTCGGCGCCTTCCTCCTCGATCGAGACGATCTTGGCGGTGCCGACTCCGGTGTGCACATTGAGGCCGATATCGGAGACGAGCTTCTCCAGGATCGCGCCACCGCCGGCGTCGACCTGGGCGGGCATCAGGCGGCCGTTGTACTCGATGACGTGCGGGGTCATCCCGAGCAGACGCAGCGCGTTGGCCGCTTCCAGACCGAGCAGACCGCCGCCGACGACCACACCGTGCGCGCCGGGACCGGCCGCTTCGGCGGCGGCGCGGATGCCGTCGAGGTCGTCGATGGTGCGGTAGACGAAGCACTCGGGCAGATCGTGGCCGGGGACCGGCGGCACGAACGGGTAGGAGCCGGTCGCCATGACCAGGGCGTCGTAGGCGATGACGTCGCCGCTGGTGCTGGTGACGGTCTTGGCCTCGAGGTCGATGGACTCGCCGCGCTGGCCGAGTCGCAGGTCGACCAGTGCGTCGCCGTTGTACATGTTGCCGGGCAGGGCCAGGTCATCGGCGTTCCAGTTGCCGACGTAGTAGGACAGGCCGACGCGGTCGTAGGCGGGCAGGCTCTCCTCCGACAGGATGATGACCTGCCACTGGCCTGCCTCGTCGCGCGAGCGAAGGGCTTCGACGAAGCGGTGTCCGACCATGCCGTGGCCGACCACGACCACTGTTTTGCGAGTGCTGTTCATGAGAGTGACCTCCTTGTAATGGTCGGTTGTCAGCGAGCCGACGAATTGGCCGACGAAGCGTTGGTTTCGGCCTCGAGGACCAGGGACTCGGCCTCGACCACGACAGCGGTGTCGGAGGTAAGGCGCGGACGGCGCAGGAAGACCGTCCAGGTAACGGCGGCGCAGACCACGTAGAAGGCGAGGAACACCCAGAACGCGGTGGTGGCCGAAGCGGTGCTGGCGTAGGAGCTGCGCAGCACCATGTTGATGCCGACCCCGCCGAGGGCACCGATGGCGCCGACGAAGCCGATCAGG
This sequence comes from Nocardia sp. NPDC058480, assembly GCF_042720495.1. Lineage (NCBI taxonomy): Bacteria > Bacillati > Actinomycetota > Actinomycetes > Mycobacteriales > Nocardiaceae > Nocardia > Nocardia sp. NPDC058480. The sequence goes on from NZ_JBHXMN010000001.1 coordinate 68,809, forward strand.
GCGCCGGAGGTGTTCTGCGACCAGGCCGCCTGCTCGACCCGCGAGACGGGCAGGCTCTTGGACTTGGCCTCGAACACCGACGGGATGATCTTGGTGACGGCGCCGTTGCCGAAACCGGACAGAACGAACAGGGCGATGAAGCCCGCGACCAGCAGGGTCATGGTGGCGCCGGTGGCGATGCCGTTGTTGCGGTCGGCCAGCGTCGAGGCGGTGATCACGAGCAGCGCGGCGGCCATCATGGCGCCGAAGGTGACGATGGTGACCTTGCTGCCACCGATCCGGTCGGCCATCTTGCCGCCGTAGGGGCGGGCCAGCGAACCGAGCAGCGGGCCGATGAAGGCGATCGACGCGGCGTGCACGGCGGCCTGGGCGGCGGTGTCGCCACCGGCCTTGAAGCTGATCTGCAGGATCTGGGCGAAGGCGAAGCTGTAGCCGATGAACGAACCGAAGGTGCCGATGTAGAGGAAGGCGATCGCCCAGGACTGCGGCACCCGAAGGGCCTTGACCATGTAGGACAGGTCGGCCTTCTGGTTGGTCAGGTTGTCCATGAAGAACGCGGCGCCCACTGCGGTGACACCGACCAGGACGAGGTAGATGGCACAGATCACCGTGGCGTAGTCGCCGCCGAGGGTGACCAGCACCAGCAGGCCCAGCAGCTGGATCACCGGGACACCGATGTTGCCGCCACCGGCGTTCATGCCGAGCGCCCAGCCCTTGAGGCGCTGCGGGTAGAACGCGTTGATGTTGGTCATCGACGACGCGAAGTTGCCGCCACCGAAGCCGGCGAACGCGGCCACGATCAGGAACGTGGTGTAGGACGTGCCGGGCTGGTTGACGAAGTACGCGGTCAGCGCCAGCGGGATGAGCAGCATGAACGCGGAGAAGATCGTCCAGTTGCGGCCGCCGAAGCGGGCGGTGGCGACGGTGTAGGGAATGCGCAGGAACGCGCCGACCAGCGTGGGCATGGCGACCAGGAAGAACTTGCCCGCCGCGTCGATGCCGTACTTATCGGTGGGCATGAACAGCACCATCACCGACCAGATCGACCACACCGAGAATCCGACGTGCTCGGCGATCACCGACCAGATCAGGTTGCGCTTGGCGACATCCTTGCCACCGGCTTCCCAGGCCGCGACGTCCTCGGCATCCCAGTTGTCGATGTCGTGGTTCCGCTTCAGCGTGCTCAAGATTGGGCCTCCCAAAAGTGCGATGGCCCAACGGTAGGAAATGGGTATTGCCGAAATGCTGCGGGAAATGTCGCGCGAATCAACGGTTTCTCACCATCACCCGATCAGGGGGGTGAGATCAGCCCTTTTGTTTCGTGCATGTGACGCAACGATTTCCGCACGTAAGGAAGCAGCAAGAAAGCGGCAGAAACGCCCGTGAGGGTGTGATCTGCGCCGCCCCTCCGCCGATTCTACGACTGGGTCACACAGATCGCACTTCGGCAGGCAGGCGGCAGTGAGAAATTGTGCGTCAGCGAGTTACCGACGATCAGTCGGCATTTACCAGGTGTCTTCGAGCATGCGCGGTTTGCAGGCCTGCCAGGCGCCCGCGAGGAGGACACCGAGGGCGAGGAACAGCATGGCGAAGGGGACGAGCCAGCCGCCGGTCCAGGTGTGCAGCATGCCGAACAGCAGCGGGCCCAGGCAGGCGATCGCGTAGCCGACGCCCTGGGTGAAGCCCGACAGCGCCGCGGAGCCATGGGGTGTGCGGGTGCGCAGGTTGATCAGCGTCAGCGCCATCGGGAAGGTGGATGGGCCGAGACCCAGCAGCACGACCCACAGCAAGGGGGCGTGCATCGGTGCCACCAGCAGGCCGACGAAAGCGGTCGCGAACAGCACCATGCAGCCGACAACAACGGGGAACGGGTTGCGCATCCGCGAGACCACGGTGGGCGCGCCCAGTGCCGGGATCAGCCCCATCAGCGCGAACAAGCCCACCATGCTGCCGCCGAAACCGGCGCTCGCGCCCGCGTCGGACAGGATCTTGGGCAGCCAGGCGAACATCGCGTAGGTGGTCAGCGAGGTCATGCCGAACATGCCCGCCATCCCCCAAGCCACCGGCGAACGCCAGACCTTGCCGGTCTCGGGCGCTTCGGCGGGCAGCGCGGTGGTGTCGACCGTGTCGCGACCACGCCGATCGCGCAGCACCACCAACCACGGGATCGCGGCCGCGAAGCCGATCAGCGCCCACACACCCATCGAGATCCGCCAGCCGTGCGCCTCGGCCACCGGCACCGCGATGAACGCCGGAATGACAGTACTGAGCTGCACCATCACGATGTAGAGCGAGCTGATCACCGCCAGGTGATCACCGAAATACCGCTTCACCAGCGGCGGAATCACCACATTGCCGATGCCCATGCCGAGCAGCGCGACCCCGGAGAACCCCAGCAATTCGACGGTCCCGGTGGAGAACACCCGCACCAGCGACCCCGCACCGGCCAGCAGCATCGCCACCAGCACGGTCCGTTCGAGCCCGAATCGGCGCACGACCAGCGGCGCGATGAGCCCGGCGAGCCCGAACATCGCGGTCGGCAACATGCCGAACACCCCGATGATCCCCGCCCCGTACCCGACCTCGGCACCGATCCGCTCGGCAAGCGGACTGAATGCCGTGACAGCGGCGCGCAAGGTGAGCGCCGACATGATGATGGCCGCCAGAACGAGCAGCCGACCTTCGATCAGCGACCGCTCGGTGATCTCGGGAGACGGGTCGACGCGACCACGCCGGTCGTCCACAGGGGTCGACCCGGCGCCAGAAGCTGGCTGGAAATCACGGAGCGGCGGCACTCGAGAATCATAGGATGACCCGATGACTTCTACAAGCGACTGTGAGCGATCTCCCGAACGCGAGGACATGGGTAACTCACCGGGAACGGGCTGACGCACCGCCGACATCCCGCCGGCCGCCTGCCCAGGTCAACCCCGCGCACAAGTCCGGCCTGAAGTCCCGGGGAGGCGGAACAGCCCAGTACCCTTACCTACGTGCAACCCGTCCGGCGGACCAGCCTCATCGCCCAGGTAACCGAACAGCTTCGGGCCGAGATCCGTTCCGGCCGTTGGCCGGTAGGTCAGCGGATCCCCACCGAACCGGAGCTCACCGAGCTCACCGGGACCGGCCGTAATACTGTCCGCGAGGCCGTCCAGGCGCTCGTGCACGCGGGCATGCTCGAACGCCGCCAGGGCTCGGGCACCTATGTGATCGCCACCTCCGAGGTCGGCGGCACCCTTGGCAAGTATTTCGCCGACGCGCACGAACGCGACATCCTCGAGCTGCGCCAAGCCCTCGACACCACCGCGGCGGGACTGGCCGCGCGCCGCCGCGACGACGCCGATATCGCGAACCTGCAGCGCTTGCTCGCCGAACGCAGCAACCGGAATTGGGCCGAAGCCGACCCGGTAACCATTGCCGCCGATGTCGAACTGCACCGCGCGATCGTCGTCGCCAGCCACAACGCGGTGTATCTGGAGTTCTACGATTCGCTGCTGCCGATCATCGAGCAGGTGATCCACGCGCGCACCGCGAAATCCGACGACGCCTACGACACCGAGCACGCCGAGCTCGTGCAGGCCATCATCGACGGCGACTCCGAGCGAGCCGTGCAGGCCGCGAACTGCTTCCTCGGGTCACTCATCGCCGAATATCCGGACCGCTGAACAGCGCGTAGCGCCGCTTACTGAATCCAGGTAACCGGGCTGTCACCACCAGCGAATTCGCGCGGTGAGCCCGAGTTGCCTGGAATGTCACCTGAGGCCATTATCACGCAACAACCGGCTCCTACCTTTATCTCGACACCGCAAGGAGCATCGCCGAGCACCAGGCGAGCTGCTCCAATCGAGCCCGATCGAGAGGAAGCCGATGACCGCGATAGCCGCCACCGGCCATGAGACGGAAGCCCCGTCGTTCGAATACCAGAGGAAGGGCCGCTGGATTTCCCATTGGGACCCCGACAACAAAGGGTTCTGGGAATCCGGCGGCGCGAAGACCGCTAAGAAAAATCTGTACTTCTCCGTATTCGCCGAAAATCTCGGCTTCAGCTTGTGGGTCATCTGGGGCTCCATCGTCACCGCGATGGGCCCGGCCGGCTTCAGCTTCCTGGAGGGTCTCGGCAAGGGCAACGCGGTGGCCGTGAGCAACGCGCTGCTGCTCACCTCGATCCCCACCTTGGTCGGCGCGGCCCTGCGCATTCCGTACACCTTCGCCGTGCCGCGGTTCGGTGGGCGCGCGTTCACCGCGTTCAGCGCCGCGATGCTGTTCCTGCCCGCGCTCGGCATCCTCTACTTCGTCAACCAGCCGAGCACGCCCATGTGGGTGTTCCTGGTGCTGGCCTCCCTCGCCGGTGTCGGTGGCGGCAACTTCTCCTCGTCGATGTCGAACATCTCGTTCTTCTTCCCCGAGGGCAAGAAGGGCGCCGCGCTCGGCCTCAACGCCGCGGGCGGCAACCTCGGCGTCGCGCAGACCCAGCTCATCGTGCCGCTGCTGATCACCTTCGGCACGCACATCATGGCCAAGGACGCGGGCGGCTACCGCTTCGGTATCACCCTCGCCGTGCTGTTCTGGCTGCCGTTCATCGTGGTCGCGACCCTCGGCGCGCTGTACTTCATGGACTCCCTGGCCGAGGCGAAGTCCGACGGCAAGTCCTACAAGCTGGCGCTGACCAACCGGCACACCTGGATCATGTCGTTCCTCTACATCGGCACATTCGGCTCGTTCATCGGCTTCTCGTTCGCCTTCCCGACCCTGATCAAGGCCACCTTCCCCGATTTGGCCAAGATCGGCTGGATCACCACCCTGGGCAACCTGGCCTTCCTCGGCGCCCTGGTCGGTTCGTTCAGCCGCCCGTTCGGTGGTTGGGTCTCCGACAAGATCGGCGGCGGCGCCAAGATCACCGTGTTCGTCTTCGGTGGTATGTCGATCGCGGTGGCGGTCATCGTGCTCGCTGTCGACCTGAAGAGCTTCCCGATTTACCTGACCGCCTTCCTTGCCCTGTTCATCCTGGCCGGTATCGGTAACGGCTCCACCTACCGGATGATCCCGTCGATCTTCAACGCCACCGCCAAGAAGTACGCCTCCGAGCACGGCATGGACCTGACCGAGGCGGCCACCTCCGCCAAGCGTCAAGCCGGTGCCGCGATCGGTGTCATCGGCGCGGTCGGCGCCGCGGGTGGCTTCGTCGTCCAGCAGGCCCTGCGTCTGTCCAACGTCCACCTGAAGACCATGGCCCCCGCCTTCTGGGCCTACGCCGCCATCTTCCTCGTCATGGCCGCCGTCACCTGGTGGTGCTACCTGCGCAGCTCCTTCGCCACCGACAAAGCCCCATCCCTGGCCTACGCCAGCGTTTGATCCATCCACCCCGCCCAGCGGAAAGCCACGTTCGGTTCCCCTCCCGAACGTGGCTTTCGGCTGTGTGACAACACATTTCGAACCGTGTTGTGGCCGCCGCGCCCGAACTGCCCTTACTCTGGAGTTCAGACTGGCACCGGGGCGGGCAGAGGTGAGTGCTGTTGGACATCTCGAATGAGGTGGCAGAGCTACGGTTTCGAGCCGCCTCCGTCGAAGATCTGGTCGCGATAGCCGAGCTCGAATCCACCGAGTTCATGCCACTCGCCTACCCCTATTTCGCCCTGCGCCAACTGTTCGACATTCACGGATCCCATTGGGTGGTAGCGGATCTGGCTGGTTCGCTGTGTGGCTACGCGATGGTGGCCATCGGTCGGCACAACGCCTGGCTGCTGGGTCTGGCGGTGTCGTCCGGGCACCGGGGGCGCGGACTCGGCCGGCTATTGCTCGAGCGGGCGATGGCACACTGCCGGTCATCGGAGGTCGACGCGGTCTTCATCACCGTCCGTCCGTCGAATGTGCCCGCGTCGAATCTGTACAAGGATTCCGGCTTCACCTGGGCGAACTACGAGGACCAGTATTTCGGGATCGACGAACCGCGAGACCTGTTGGTCCATCGGCTCGGCTACGACTGGACCGCCACCGACCCCACCGACCGACGCTGGTTCAAAGACCGCGGACCGGTGGACGATCGATGACCGAGCACATCGGATTCGATCGTCCAGGCGATTTCGTCGCGTCCAAGACCACGCTCATCCGCCGGCATGCCAGCGCTTTCACCGACGTCGTGGCCGACTTCCTGCGATCCACGCACCGGCCGGACGAATACGAGCTACTCGATGACCTCAACCATCGGGTCGAACAGTTTCTCGCCGACTACGTCCCACCCTCGACTCGCCGGGTCGGCGACAGCCTCGTTTTCGCGCACCTCTATCGCGAGGCCGACCCCGGTGTGCTCGAATCCACCGGCCGCGAGCATTCCTGCGAAACGATATTGACGGCGTTGTTCGCCGCCGAGATCGAGTTCCGTGGGCCGTTGCGCCTGAGTCGCACGCAATCCACGCTCCTCGCCGATATCTACGAAGAGCTCGGTGGACAACTATCGGCACACCGCTTGCCTGCGCACGCCGCACTTGCCTACCGACAGGCTTATCGGCTGCACACCACCACCGAGAATCCGCGCGGCCAGGATCGTTGTGGCCTGAACATGGCGCGTGCCCGCACGAAGGCGCGCGGTCGACGCTTGCGGCGATTACCCGGCGCGGTCTCGGACCTGTTGTGTGGCTACGGTTATCGACCATTTCTTCTGCTGGCGTGGATCGCCGCGGAGATCGCGGTTTTCGTCACGGCCTTCTACGTGACCGCCCCTGACATCGAGTTCCTCGCCGCGGTACGGATCGGATTGGTCAACTTCCTGAATCCGGTCGACCCCGAGAGCGTCGGTGTGCGCAGCTTGCCCGCTAAGGCGACATTGATCGTCGAGTCGTACGCGGGCATCGTGTCAACCTCGGTGTTCTTCGCGCTGCTCGTGCGGCAGTTGTTCCGGCTGTGATCACCACCGGGACTGCGATCTGCTCAGCGCTCCCAGCGTCGCCACCGCGACACGATCGCGCAACTGACCGATCCGTGAGTTCCATTGCACGGTGAACCCGGGGTCGGTCTCGACAGCGTTCCACAACCCGCGCAGCGGTGGGGGCGTGAGTGCACCGGGAAGCCACAGGTGGACGAGATGCTCCAGCAACGGGGCGAGCACCTGAGCGGGCGAACTGCCCGACAACTCGGCCATCTCGGCCTCGTCGATCACCTCGGTGAGCACCGTCAACAGCCAGTCGTGCACCGCCAGGTCTTCGCAAAATCGTTGTGCCGCGGCCAGTTCGGTCTCATCGCCGACGACCACCGAGACGAGTCGTGTCTCGTCGTCGAGCAGCACGAACGACAGGCTCGGCGCAACGCCTGGCCGGACCTGCGCGGCCCACCGCAGCCGGGCCGCGCTGGTCTGGATCGGCGGTGTCTGGTTCAGCGTCAGATCAGTGCGCACCCGGGTGAACAGCCGGGCCGCGATGGCGCCTGGGTCGAGCGTCACCGTTGTCGGATCCGGCGGGCCGAGAAACCCGTCGACCAGTTGACCGCCGATGCCCGGCGAGAGCCGAGTGAGGGTTTCGACGGTGCCGATCCGGCCGAGGTAGTGCCCCCAGCTCCGCCGGTGCGTACCTCCACCGGCGACCACCGTGGCCATCGCCGAACTCTGCAGGATACGACCACCGCGGATCGTCGCGTGGGTGGCGACAGTGCCGACCGCGCGCACCTTACTGCGGTTCGGCGTCGCCAATCGGCAGTCGACACCTTCGTGGACGACCGGGGATTGCGCCCAGGTGACCGGCCGCTCCCGCGATTGCGCGCGGCGACCACGAACCAGGGTCAGCAGGTCTGCCGCCGATACCCGGCTCAGCGCCCGCGACTCGGGAAGTAGACCGGTACGGACCTCACCGAGAAGTGCCAGCGATCCGCCGCTGAGATGCATTGTCGCAGCGTATCCGGTATCGATCGATAATGCGGCATCGGAGCCTGGGCGCCGACTCGGGCGTGCTCGGCCTGCCGACCACCGGCTTCAGACGGCGCTCAGGAAGAAGTGCGAGAGCCGGTCGGCGACATCGCCGGTCAGCTCGATGTGCTGCTCGCGTGCCTGTCGGTTGAGCAACTCGACGACGCCGGGGTCCTGTTCGACATGGCCGAGGATCATGCGCACCGCGTGCTCGATACCCACGTAGCGCTGCGGCAGGATCGACAGCGACCGGAACGCTGCGAACGGGGCCGCGTGCTCCTGCAGCTTGATCACGCTCGGGAATTCGTCCCAGCGCGCAGGCCATTCCCTGTCCGGTCCCCATTGTTCGGCATCGACGATGGCTCGTCCTTCGAAGCGAAGCATTCCAAGACGGAGGAGCTGCCACACCGACGCCAAGAAGGGGCACGACCACAGCACATCCTGCGTCGCGGCACGGTTGCGCCACATTTCGACATCGAGGAACAGCGAATGATTGCGCGCGGCGAACTCCGCCGAGGGCCGGTAGTTCACCTCCATCGCCTGCTCCCCCTCACGATCACTCGATCGCTGGCCGTTGCAGAGCCAGCCGGATTCCGCGGTGGGCGGGCGACGTCCGGCGCTGCCAGGAGCCGGTTCCGCGATGATCGAGTCAGCGACCATCTGCGCCAACGGAATCAGTGTTTCGTCATGCTGCCTGCGCCGATGTTCGTGGCAGCCCGCCTCGCTACCGAGATAGTCGATCCGCACCCCTGACTCGGCGGCGACGCGGAGGAGGTTGGGCACGATCACGCGCGGGTCGGCGTCGGTCTGAAAGTAATCATCGAGGAGGAAGCAGGTACTCACTCGAACGCGCGATGGGCCGCCGGCAGCGGCGGCAAATTCCTGCCTCGCGACCTCGGTGAACATCTCGACCAACGGGGCTACCCGGCGAAATTGCGCGGCGATCGCCGCTTCACCGTTGATCAGGTCGGACATATAGAAATGCCCTACCTCGATGGAAACATGTGCCAACGGAACAGCTTCGACACGCACAGACGCCGTCGACTCGGCGTAGACGGCGCCAACCACAAATTCACAGCCCCTTTGTCAACCGATCCCGGACAGAACCGCGTGCGATTCTAGTCACGGAAGGGCCCTATCGGGCGACAACAACACACACGACGGCCCAATCATCCCCTCTCCCAGTCCCTTTCGCAAGTTTTGTCCCTATTGCGATGGTCGCTACACCCGCACCCAGGTCGCTCTATCCCACAGCCTGCGCGCCAACTCTTCGAAGGCCTCGACTGTCGCCCGATTGGCGATACCCGCGTTGACATCGGCGTCGAGGACGATCTGCTCCCGCCATTGCAGGACCGGCTCCACCGGCGTCTCCCCCAACAGCGCGCCCGCGCCGAGTCGATACTCCGCCGCGAGCGACTTCAGCGCGTCGTTCTGCTTGAGCAACCACGCCGCCTGTGGTCCGCCGCTGGCCGCGTGCTCATCGGTGACGCGCGGCACCGCGGTGCGGACGAAACGGATTCGGGCCAGCAGATCCTCGGCGGAATAGCCGAGGTCAACACCCGTCTTCAGCAACCCGTTGGTTCCGTGCACCAAACCCTGCGCCGCCATCAGATGCTGACGCGTCCAGCGGTGGTAGACGAGCCAGAACACCTCTTTGCCCGGCATGTCCTGCGGCCGAGTGGCTTCCAGCGCGATCTGCATGGCCACTGATCGTCCGGCGCTGAGGTCGACGATCACCACCTTGTAGGTGCTGTCCAGATCGAGCAACAGTTCACGGCAGCGGCGCACCACCTGCGAATCGTTGGCCGACATGCTCTCGCCGCCGCCCTCGTCACCCGGTAGCAGGAACAACTTGCCGCCACGTCGCTGTCCGCGCAGCGCATCCCGGTTGGTGCTCGCCCGCACATCGAGGCGCTGCGGAACACTGTTGTGGCCACGCAGATAGCTGTGCACCCCGTTGCCGGGTGTCGTGCCACGTTCGACCGAGCTGATCTCGAACAGCGCGCCCGCGGTCGGTGAACCGAAGTCGAAGTCGACGTAGACGGTGTTGATCCCGCGCAATCCCAGCCGGTAGGCAAGGTTGCAGCTGGTCACCGAGCGGCCCGTTCCACCCTTGTCGGAAGTGGCGAAGACGATCATCGGATCAGGAGCTCCTCATCGCGTCGAGGCGGGCATAGGCGAGCCGATCGAGTTCGATCAGGGCGGCCGAGGCGAGCGTGAAGGCCGTTCCCGGTTGGGTATTCACCACATTTCTGGCTCTGGCCAGTTGCTGCTCGACGCCGTCGAGCGAAATGCGATTGGCCGAGGTGTCCTCGACGCTGACGTTGAGCATCTCTTGATTGAGCAGATGTTCGGCCTCGTTGAGCAGCTCGACAGCACGAACCACCATGGCCGGGGACCGCAGGGGCGCTTCTCGGTAGGTACGGTCGGCGGTGACCAGACATTCGATCACCCGCTCGGTCATGTACCAGGACGGCAATGTCTGACCGGCGGCTGTCGCCGACCCGAACGCGGCGCCGGGATCGTCCCACAGCCCGACCGCGTCACCGTCGGTGATCATGCGCAGATCGATATGGTCCATTACCTTTTTCGCCAGCTCCATCAGCCGGTCACGCGCGGTGATGTTGCCCGAGAGACGAGCTGCCTGCAGCGAACGCTTGAGCAGCACCGGCGCGAAATCCGAGGCGACCCATTCCAATCGAGGCCCACCGCCTTCGACGAGTTCGCTCCCGCGCAGTTTCATCCGCACGCCCGGATAGTGCAGGGCGATCGACGGGTCGGCCTTCGTCGGTCGGCGGACGATTCGACCGCGGCTGGCCAGCTCGTCGAAGATCCCGATCGCTCTGGTCAGATCGTCGTCGGAGGCGGTGCGGGCCACCAGTTCCTGGATCAGCACCGCCGACACGATGAGACTGAAGTAGTCCGATTCCTCGCCATCGGAGGTGCGCCACGGAATGTCCTCCAGCGGCCATGTTCCGGTGCCGAAACGGGCGACGGTGGACCAGTAACGCTGAGTGATATCCCAGCGCACTCGCAGCGCTTCGGCCAGGCGATACTGGGTGTCGTCGAGCAGGTCGAGCTCTCTGGTTCGTTGCGAGAGAACGTCGTTGATGCCGTCGAGCGCGGTGATGGTGAAGTAGAGGTAGGGCCGAGGGTCGGCATAGCCGGTGCCGGAGCCGATCGCACTCGGTACGAAGTCGACCGGATCCGCACCCTGGACCACGCCCCAGCTCCAACCGCACTCGAAGAGCAGGTCTTCGTCGTCGAGTTCGGATTCCGGCGCCCGGCCGAGCGTGACGTCACTGCGCAAGCGGGCGCGCACGCGCTCGAGGCTGCGAGCGACGGCGTCGATCACCGATTTCTCCGGCTGCCCGGACTGATTGAGCATCTCGAGCATCGCCTTGCCCGACGGTGACCGCGGTGATGCCGTGTTGACTACGAAGCTCCGAACGAGGCCGGTCATCGCGGCCGTCAGCCGAGTACTCAGACCGGCGCTCAGATCGACGATCCGAGCACTGATGTCCTTGCGTCGCTCAGTCCGGGCCCACCGATCGAAGACCCGCGCGAAGCCGAGCGCCGCGATACACACGGTGACCGACATGGAGTACCCGTCGACGACTTCGAGCGCGTGCTGCGTCGGTGTCGGTTCACGGTCCGCGGGCGCGGACAGGTAACTCCCCGCGTCGAAGCGGGGTAGCCCGTCGGCACTCGTGTTGCGCGCCAGATACTCCTCGGTGAGACCGAGCACCGTGATGCCGATTCTGGCTTGTCCGCCGAATGCCTCCAACGCCACTTTGACGTCGTCGGACATGGCGTCCGGCCGATCCAGCGCGAAACTCTCGATCTCCGTCGCCGGGTACAGCAGGCACAGCAGCTGTTCGGAATCGCTGATCGAATTGGCGCCGAGGACGCCGTCCCAATGCCACTTCTCGTCCCGATAACAGGCCGAGAGCATGGCGCTCCAAATGTCCAGAATCTGTTGTCTGGGCTGGATTCTCACCCGCAGCAATCCTCACCGCTCGTGACGGGCCGCAGTGGATCCCCCGGGTCCAAGGCAGGACACATGGCGGCGATGCTCGATGAAGATAGCACGCGTGGCAGCAGGAAACGTTGGGTCTCAACGGATTTGAGACCACATCCGACCCATCGGTCACGATGCGCGCAATTCGCCCTTACAGCGCCAAACGGACCATGTCCGCGGTGCGGGCGAGCCCGGGGAAGGCTTCGGGGGTGGAGCGGGGGTGCAGGGCGTGCACAGCCAGGCGGAACATCAAGGCGCGTAACAGCATTTGGGGCCATTCGGGCAGCGTGGCCCAGCGGTCGAGTAAGCCGTCGTCGCCACCACCCCAGGCCAGTGCGTCGACGACCACGACCCCGGCGGCCCAGGTGGCGGGGCGCCAGTATGGGGTGATGTCGGTGAGGCCAGGGGTGTGGGCGCCGGTGAACAGGACGGTGCCGAAGAGGTCGCCGTGGACTAGTTGGTTGGGGCTACGGACGGGTTTGCGCAGCGTCGAGAGCTGGCCGATCAGTTCGAGGGAACGCTGACCGTCGGGGGTGGCCGCGACGGGGACACCGCCCGCGCGCAGGGTGCGCAGCGGGACCGATTCCCAGGCGGCGCGGTCGGCGGCGACGAACACGTCCACGTCCACCCAGGGTGCGACGGGAGGCTGGACCAGGAAGCGGGGGCGTTCCAATTCCGCTGTCGCCTTGTGCAAGCGCAACGAGACCGAGACGACCTCGTCGTGGCGGGGCTCGGGGGCACCGTCGACGAAGGTGTCGGCGCGCCAACCGGAGACCACATAGCGACCGTCGGTGGCGCGGACGGGGCGGGCCACGCGCAGTCCGTCGACCGCGAGATGTTCGCGTACTTTCGCCGACCACGCGGCCCGCGCGTGATCGGCGACGGGGCTGAGGACCACGTCACCCATGCGCCAGCCACCGTCCCAGTCCCCTAGGGAAACCGGCGTCACTTCGCGAAGCCCGAATGTGGCTCGCACATGCTCGGGAGGTTCGACTGAGGTCACGGCCGTACCGTAACCCCGCGATCACCGGAGGTGTCCCAAGGCACGCTGTGATACTCCACTTTGCGACCTCACCGCAATAAGCGGCGAGGCCGCAAACCGGCAGCTATCGGGTCAGTAGACCGGCAGCGACGGATCGACCTGCTTGGCCCAGGCCACCACGCCGCCCTGCAGATGGGTGGCGTCGGCGAAACCGGCGCGCTTCAACGCCGCCAGCGCCTCCGCGGACCGGATGCCGGTCTTGCAGTGCAGCACGATCGGCTTGTTCTGCGGCAGTTCGGCCAGTGCCTCGCCGGACAGGATGCGGTCCTTGGGGATCAGGGTCGCGCCCGCGATGTGGACGATGTCCCACTCCACCGGCTCGCGCACGTCGATCAGCTCGATCTTGTCGGCGTCGAGCAGATCCTTGAGCTCGGCGGCGGTGATGGTGGACCCGGCCGCGGCGGCGGTGCCTTCCTCCGACACCACACCGCAGAACGCGTCGTAGTCGATCAGTTCGGTGATCGGCTCACGCTGCGGATCGCGGCGCAGCTTGATGGTGCGGTAGTTCATGTCCAGTGCGTCGTAGACCATCAGACGGCCGAGCAGCGTCTCACCGATACCGGTGATCAGCTTGATCGCCTCGGTCACCATCACCGAGCCGATCGACGCGCACAGCACGCCGAGCACGCCACCCTCGGCGCAGGACGGGACCATGCCCGGCGGCGGGGCCTCCGGGTACAGGTCGCGGTAGTTGATACCGCGGCCGTCGGGGGCGTCTTCCCAGAACACCGAGACCTGGCCCTCGAAGCGGTAGATCGAGCCCCACACATAGGGCTTGCCCGCGAGGACGGCGGCGTCGTTGACGAGGTAGCGGGTGGCGAAGTTGTCGGTGCCGTCGACGATCAGGTCGTATTCGGCGAACAGTTCGACCGCGTTCTCGGGTTCCAGGCGGATCTTGTGCAGCCGCACGTCGATCCCGGAGTTGATCTCCAGGACGGAATCGCGGGCGCTGTCGGCCTTGGGCCGGCCGATATCGGATTCGCCGTGGATGATCTGGCGCTGCAGGTTGGAGGCGTCGACCTCGTCGAACTCGACGATGCCGAGGGTGCCGACACCGGCGGCGGCCAGGTAGAGCAGGGCGGGCGAACCGAGGCCGCCCGCACCGATCACGAGGACCTTGGCGTTCTTCAACCGCTTCTGCCCGTCGACACCGAGATCGGGGATGATCAGGTGCCTGCTGTAGCGAGCGATTTCGTCCTTGGTCAGTTCCGCGGCCGGCTCGACGAGCGGCGGCAACGTCCCATTGAGAGACACGTGAGAACTCCTGTATCTATGGCGGCGGGCGCGGCCCGATTACCGGTGGCCGCTCTGCTGACTACAACAAGACCTGCCGCGCTGTTCTTCCCCGTTCATGTTCCCGCATGGGCGGGGCCACTATCCGCGCGGGTACGGCCAGGGGTTGAAGCGGCAGGTTTTGCCGTCGGCGGGGACTACGCCGTGGGGGTCGAGTCGGGCGATGTCGTTGTTCCTGGTGCCGAAGGTCTGCTGCATCATGATCGGCGCGAGGCCGCCGTCGGTCTCGCACGGCTGGTGGCCGTGGTAGCCGATGGCGTGGCCGACCTCGTGGTTGATCTGGTACTGCCGGTAGGAGCCGATGTCGCCGTCGAAGGCGAGGGCGCCGCGCACCCAGCGGACCTCCGACAGCACGACGCGATCGAGGTCGGCGTTGTAGCACGACGAGTCGATCGGGATCTCGAATCCGCACGCGGCGCGGGTGCTCTCGCGCGAGGTGAGCGAGAGGCGGAAGTCGGCCGGGCCTGCGTCGATGCGCTGGAAGCCGAACTTGGGGTCGTTGGTCCAGCTCTTCGGGTTGGCCAGGGTGGTCTCCACCATTTTCGCCACGGCATCGTCGCCACCGAACGGTGAGGTATCGATGCCGTCCTCGACTTCGACGGTGTAGCGGAACACGCGCTCGGTGCCAACGCCGACCTGCGCGCTGGTGCCCGGAACGACATGCCAGGTGCCCGCCGCGCGGTCGGCGTACGCGCCACCCTCTGGCAGCGCACCGAGGGGCAGATCGGCGGGAAACTTGCCGTCGCCTGCGGGGGGTGCGCCGATGATGCCGGACTGCGCCACCTTGGGACTCAACGCGCCGAAGCCTGGATCGTTCGGTGGCGGTAGAGGGCCGGTGCGCACCGCGTCGACGGCGACGAGCACGGTGATGGCGAGCAGCACCGGCAACGCGTAGGCACGCCATCCGTAGGCGGAGACGAATCGGCCGAGCGCGCTCTGCTTCTTCGCTTCACGCAGCGGGCTGCGCGGGCGGCCGTTGTCGTGGTCGGTGGGATCCCAGCGGGCCCGCAGCGGCTGCCGGGATCGATCGGCGGGCTGATAGAGCCCGAGCGGGTCGTAGACCTGCAGTTCCCGCCCCTCCGACGCCGACGTGACAGCACCGGACTCGGAGGGTTGCGTGGAGCGAGCGACATCGCGCCCGCCGTCGGCATGGTCATCCATCCGGTCGGTCACCCCATCAGATTCTCACAGTGCGCAAATCCGCCGTGCGGGCGGCCGGAGGAGTTCGCACGGTTACGGCCCGGCGAACGCTGTGGACTGGTACTACATTTCCAGGGCGAGACGCAGGGCGAACACCGTGCGAGTATCGTTCGTGGGATACCCGGACCGCACACCCGATGGTCAGGGGAATCGACTATAGAGAGCCGAGATGACTGACCTCGTGGACCGCATGCCCTCGCGCCGATCGGTGCCGGAGACGGTCCCGGCCAAGCGCGGCACCCGCCTGCCTCGTGACGAGCGCCGCCAGCAGTTGCTGCTCGCCGCCAGCGAGGTCTTCGTCCAGCGCGGCTACCACGCGGCGGGCATGGACGAGATCTCCCAGGTGGCCGGGGTCAGCAAGCCGGTGCTGTACCAGCACTTCGCCAGCAAGCTCGAGCTATACCTGGCGGTGCTGCAGAACTACGTCGACATTCTGGTGTCGAGCGTGCGCCAGGCGCTGCGCTCCACCACCGACAACAAACAGCGCGTGCGGGCCGCGGTCGCCGCGTACTTCGATTTCGTCGACAACGAGATGCAGGGCTTCCGCCTGGTCTTCGAATCCGACCTCACCAGCGAACCGCAGGTGCAGCGCCGGGTCGAGCAGGCCACCGAGGCGTGTGTCGACGCGGTGTTCGATCTGGTCGCCCACGACTCGGGTCTGGACCCCTACCGCGCCCGGATACTGGCCGTCGGCCTCGTCGGTGCGAGCCAGTTCTCGGCGCGCTACTGGCTCGAAGCCGATCGCCCGGTGCCCAAGGACGAAGCCGTCGACACCACGGTGTCACTGGCGTGGGGTGGCCTCAAGCACGTCCCGCTGACCGCCGCCCAGCGCGCGTACTCGCAGGATTTGTAAGCCCGATTCAACAAAGAATGCCCCGCCATCTCGAAGATGACGGGGCATTTTTGTGCTCGCGGATCAGACCGTTGCGAAGCCGACTCGGCCCGCGGCGGGGGAACCGATTTCCACGTAGGCGACCTTCGCGGCCTGGATCAGGAACTTGCGGCCCTTCTCGTCGGTGAGCGACACGACGCCGGCGGAGCCGCTCAGCGCATCGGACACCAGCGCCTCGATCTCGTCAGGGCTCTGCGCACTGTTGATGACGAGCTCTCGCGGGCTATCCGAAATACCGATCTTGACCTCCACGGCCAACCTCCGAACGTAAGAGTCCTGTGTTGTCGACTCCCAGGCTAATGCAGGCGGCCGACAGTGGTGTCACAGCCGCCTGCGCTCTGAGCGAACGAGTCAGGCGTACCTCCGCCTGCGCTCCGGCCATGCGCGGCTGAGGAACGCTTCGCGTCGGCGCCCGCTACGCAGGCTCGATCAGTTCGATCTCGAGTTCGATCTTCACGGTGTCGGAGAGCATGCCCGGCATGGCGACGCCGACGCCGAAGTCGGTGCGCTTGATGGCGCCGGTGGCGGAGAAGCCCGCGTGGCGGGTGCCGTCGGGGAAGTCGGCGATGCCGCCCCATTCGACGTCGAGAGTGAGCGGCTTGGTGATCGCGCCGAGGGTGGCCTCGCCGGTGACGGTGAAGGTTTCGGCGACCTGAACCGGCTGGGTGGCACGGAAGCTCAGGGTCGGGCGGTTGGCGACGTCGAGGAAGTCGGCCTGGCGGATGTGGGCGTCGCGGTCGGCGTTGCCGGTGTCGAAGGAGTCGAGTTCGATGGTGGCGCCGAGGGTGGCCGCGCCGGTTTCGTCGACGGCGAACTCGGTCTCGAAGCGGGTGAAGCCGCCGCGCACCTTGGCGATCCCGAGGTGGCGAATGGTGAACGCGACCGAGGAGTGGGCGGCGTCGAGGGCCCAGGATCCGGTCTTCAACTGCTGGGTCTGTGTCGAGGAGGTCATGCCTCCACAGTGACCGGACTGCGGTCCGTTAACCAGACCGCGGTTATCCTGGTCCCCGCAGGGCGTGGCTGAGAATGCCATGACCAGGGAGGATCGAGACATGGTTGGCGCAGGTACCACGGATCATCCGGGCGCCCGGTCGGCGTTCGCGGAACTTCTGATCGCCCGTCGAGCCGAATTGCGCCCGGAAGACGTCGGCCTTTCCGGCGGCGGCAGGCGCCGCACCCCGGGCCTGCGCCGCGAAGAGGTCGCCGTGCTGGCCGGTGTGAGCGCGGATTATCTGGCCCGGCTCGAACAGGGCCGCGATACCAACCCGTCGATGGCCGTGGTCGACGCACTCGCCACCGCGCTGCGGTTCAACGACACCGAGCGGGCCCATTTCGGCTGGCTCGCGCTGACCACCGGCAGCGAATCCCGGTGCCCCAGTACCGCTTTCGACCCTGCCCTCGATCAGGTGCCCGCCGCGCTTCGCAGCGTGCTCGACGCGCTCGCCCCCACCCCGGCATTCGCCCTCGGCCCCCGTGCCAATGTGCTCGCCTGGAACAGCGCGTGGGCCGACCTCGCCACCCCGCTCGGTCTGCTCGACAACCCGGACATGGTCAACCTCGCCGTCTGGACCTTCCGTCACCCGCTGGCCCGCACCACGGTCACCGATTGGCCCCAGTTCGCCGATCTCCTCGCCGATCAGCTCGCCAGAACACGCCTGCGCCGCCCCGACGACGAACGCGTAGCGAGCGTCATCACCACCCTGTGCGAAGAACCCGAATTCGCCCGCCGCTGGCAACCCCACCGCCTGGCCGAGGACATCCCCACCCTCCTCGGCTTCGAGCACCCGACCCGGGGCACGCTCACCTACACGGTGCAGACGCTGTCCGCCGACAAGGATCAGCAGGTCGTCATCTGGCTTCCCCGCGAAACCGCCGCCCGCGCACCGGAATTGCGCTTGGTGCCGGGTCGCGCGGTCGGCGGATAACCAGCTACAAGCCGAGTTCGGCCATGCGGGCCGCGTGCCGTTCCTGCATGCGGTCGAACAAGGTCGCGATGCCGTTGAGGTCGCCGGTCGCGGCGAGGACCAGTTCGGCCAGCTCGTCGCGCTGGGCCATCACGAACTGTGCCTGGGTGATCGCCTCGCCGAGCAGCCTGCGTCCCCACAGGGTGAGGCGGTCGCGCTCGGAGCGGCTGGCGGCTACCGCGCTGCGGACCTCGTCGACCACGAACTGCGAGTGTCCGGTCTCGGCGAGGACGTCGCGCACCACGTCGGAGACCTCGGCGGGCAGCGCGCCGGCGATCTCGGTGTAGAAGTCGGAGGCCAGACCGTCGGCGACGTAGAACTTCACCATCGACTCGAGCCAGGTCGACGGGTCGGTGGAGGCGTGGTAGGAGTCCAGGGCGCCCTGGTACTGCGCCATCGCGGCCTCGGCGTCGGCACCGCGCTCGGTGAGCGCCGCTTCCAAGGTCTCGAAGTGCGCGAGCTCGGCGGCGGCCATCTTGGCAACACCGATCCGGCCGCGCAGCGACGGCGCCTGCTTCGCCTCCTCGGCGAGCTGATAGAACGCGGACAGCTCGCCGTAGGCGAGGACCGCGAACAGCTCCGTCACCCCCGCGTGGTCCGCGGCGAGCGGTGAGGTCGAGAAGAATTCCGGCGCGGCAGAGGTCTGGGCTCCCATGACCGTCAACACTAGTCCCGATCGATGGTCAGTCGCGTTCGGCCAGGAATTTGTCCAGGTGCGCCCAGGTGGTTTCGCGGGCTTCCGGCCCGGTGAGAATGCCGAGGTGGCTGCCCGGCACGACCTCGTAGGTGACCGACGGCGAACCCGACAGCGTGCGCAAACCGGCCTCGACGGCGGCCTTGGGGGTGATCACGTCGGACTTGCCGCCGATCAGCAGCACGGGCACGCGCACGTCGGCGAGTTCGATGGTCCGGTCGCGCAGTTCGAGCTTGCCGTTGCCGATGTCGTTGGCCAGCATCATCCGGCCCCACAGCTGGTTGTAGAAGCGGCCGGGGTAGCCGGGCATGGCGGCCTGGAAACGGTCGATGGATTCCATCTTGGCCAGGGTGTCGGTGTTCGCGATATTGCTGGCGATGAATCTCGGACGCGCCAGTTCACGGTCGTACGCGGCGAGGCGGTAGGCGAGCTTGGTGAGCGGCGCCGGGATGCCACCTGCGGCCCGGACGAGCGAGGTGGCGCCCCAGCCGCCGGTGAGGCTCACGGCGGCGCGCAGCTGCGGAATACCGAGCATCTTGTCGTAGTCGAGCGGCGGGCCGACCCCGGTGACCGAGCGGATCGGTAATTCCGGGTTCGCGGCGGCGGTGAGCAGCGAGAACATGCCGCCGATGGACCAGCCGATCAGGTCCACCGGCGCACCGCCGCGATCGGCGCTCACGCGCAGGATCGCCTCGGGCAGGATGTCGGTGACCCAGTCCTCGAAGCCCATCCGACGATCGGCGAAGGAGATGTCGCCGTAGTCGACCAGGTAGGGCGCGCGGCCGGTCTCCACCAGATAGCGCGCCAGGCTCTGATCGCGGCGCAGGTCGAAGCAGGTGGCGGGCGCGGCCAGTGGCGGCACCAGCAACACCGCGGAATCGCTTGCCGCAGACTGGAATTCGGCATCGTAGCGACGCAGCAGGCGGTGCGGCTCGTCCCACAGCACGGTCGAGGGCGCCGGGTCGACGGGCTCGATGCCTGCGCCGAAGCTCAGCGCCCACGCGTTGCGCGCGGCAGTGGTGACGGTGTCGGTGATACTCACGACTAGAAATGTCTCACACACAGTACCGCCGGTACCAGTGAGCTCGATTACACCTGTGGACATGCGCGAAATCCGGCGCTCATGAATTGCGCTGCGACACACCACCCATGCGGAGGTAATCCGCTGGCGAGCCGGTATTCGGGCGGCATTCATCCACGTCGAATTTCGGATTCCGCAGAATATCACGCTACAATCTCCGTGGACAACGCTAGTTTCGACGCCCGGACATACTCCGCGGCGTGGCAATCCACCGGCGCACAGCGCGGGCGGACAGCAGCGTTGCCCAGACAGCAATGTCGAAGAAAATGTGCGCGCAACGAATCCGCATCACCGCAGCGCCGCGCCGATGACACCGTCTCGACGACCACGCATAACGCCTGGTCGGCGATGGTTATCCGGCGCCGGCCCGGTGAATATCACAGGCGGGTATGTGGTCGTCGCGGGCCGACCGGCCCGCCCCACCTCGTGCGTGCGAGATGCAATGACGAGGAAGGCACGAACACTGAGCAAGATCACTGTCGAACAGGAACCCGGTTTGACCGACACACTCCTGACGGCCGAACTGGACAACACCCACATCCCGCCGAGTTTCGCCGAATTGGGCGTGCGCGAAGAAATCGTGCGCGCACTCGGTGAGATCGGGATCGAACGCACCTTCGCGATTCAGGAACTCACCCTGCCGCTGGCACTGGCCGGCGAGGACCTCATCGGCCAGGCCCGCACCGGCATGGGCAAGACCTTCGGTTTCGGCGTGCCGCTGCTGCACCGCATCGCCACCGCCGACTCCGGCACCACCCCGCTCGACGGCACCCCGCGCGCGCTGATCATCGTGCCGACGCGCGAGCTGTGCATCCAGGTCACCAAGGACCTGGAGAACGCCAGCAAGTACCTGACCAACCATCAGGGTGCGCTGAAGGTCGCCGCCATTTACGGTGGCCGCCCCTACGACACCCAGATCGCCGCACTGCGCGACGGCGTCGACGTGGTCGTCGGCACCCCCGGTCGTCTGCTCGATCTGGCGAACCAGAACCATCTGATCCTCGGCAAGATCGGCGTACTCGTCCTCGACGAGGCCGACGAGATGCTCGACCTGGGCTTCCTGCCCGATATCGAGCGCATCCTGTCGATGGTGCCCGACAAGCGTCAGACGATGCTGTTCTCGGCCACCATGCCGGGCCCGATCATCACCCTTGCCCGCACCTTCCTGACCAGGCCGACGCACATCCGCGCCGAGCTGGCCAACGATTCCGCGGTGCACGACCGCACCGCGCAGTTCGTCTACCGGGCCCACGCGATGGACAAGGCCGAGCTGGTCGCGCGCGTGCTGCAGGCGGAATCCCGCGGCGCGACGATGATCTTCACCCGCACCAAGCGCACCGCGCAGAAGGTGGCCGACGATCTCGCCGAGCGCGGGTTCAATGTCGGCGCTGTGCACGGCGACCTCGGTCAGATCGCCCGCGAGAAGGCGCTGAACAAGTTCCGCAAGGGCACCATCGACGTGCTCGTCGCCACCGATGTCGCCGCGCGCGGTATCGACATCGACGACGTCACCCACGTCATCAACTACCAGTGCCCCGAGGACGAGAAGACCTACGTGCACCGGATCGGCCGCACCGGCCGCGCCGGCCGCACCGGTGTCGCGATCACCCTCATCGACTGGGACGAGCTGCACCGCTGGGAGTCGATCAACAAGGCACTCGGCCTGAACATGGCCGACCCCGCCGAAACGTACTCCCGTTCGCCGCACCTCTACAGCGACCTCGGCATCCCCGAGGGCATCACCGGCGTGATCCGCAAGCCCGCGGCCCCCGCCCGTGACGATGACGCCGTAGTCGAGGAGCGCACCGAGCGTCCCAAGTCCTCGCGCAGCCGTCGCCGCACCCGCGGTGGCAAGGCCGAGGCCGAGGGCACGGAGTCGACCACGACCACCGAGTCGGCGGACAACGCCGACGAAGCGGCCGACGGCGACAAGCCCGCCCGCCGCAGGCGCCGTCGCCGCAAGCCCGCCGAGGCAGGCGAAGCGGGGACCGTCGAGTCGAGCACCAGCGAAGCCACCGACCCGCCCGAATCGGCTTCTGCCGAGGGCGACGACGCAGCCAAGCCCGCCCGCCGCAGGCGCCGCCGCAAGCCCGCGGAAGCCACCGCATCCGACGCGCCGGCCACCGTAGACGCCTGAGCAGTGGCTGGGGAGGCCGATCTCAGCCCTCCCCAGCCACGCCGCTCATCCCAAGTTCCGCCCCGCACAAACCAGCGGCCCCGCGCACACCAGCCCCCGCATGGCAAATACACTCGCGTACGTGCTCGCACCCGAACGGCGGACGCGCGCCGACATCTTCGTAGCAATCGCGATCGCCGTCACTCTCGTAGTGGCGGCGTTCGTCGTCTGGGCGCGCGCTG
This sequence comes from Nocardia sp. NPDC058480, assembly GCF_042720495.1. Classification (NCBI taxonomy): domain Bacteria; kingdom Bacillati; phylum Actinomycetota; class Actinomycetes; order Mycobacteriales; family Nocardiaceae; genus Nocardia; species Nocardia sp. NPDC058480. Next base: position 91,242 of record NZ_JBHXMN010000001.1, read on the forward strand.
ATGCCACCGGAACCGATTCGGTCACCGCGACGTCCCCCGCTCCCACCGTCACCGCGGCTACCCAACTGCCAACCACCCTGCGTGAGCAGTGGCATGCCGCCGACGAGTCGAGCAGGCGGGCGCTCACTTCGGGCAATGTGGTGGTGACCGGCGATCACGGCACCGTGAGCGGGCGCGATCCGATCACCGGAACCCAGCTGTGGTGGTATCGCCGGGATATGCCGCTGTGCGGGGTCGAGTCGCAGTTCGGCACCGTGATCGCCACCTATCGCGATCAGCGTGGGTGCAGTCAGTCCGTGATGCTCGAGGCTGATACCGGTGAGCGCCGGGTCGCGCGCAGCAGCTACATGGACGACGCGATTCGGGTCACCGGTGACGGCACCTATCTGCTGGCGCTCGGCGCCGACCGGTTGGAGATGTGGCGTTCGGATCTGGTGCGCACCCTCGAGTACGGCTACGTCGACGCACCGGTGAATCCGAATACCCAGCCGCGCAGCGGGTGTGCGCTGCGCTCGGCCGCGTCGAGTTCCTCGCGCCTCGCGGTGCTCGAACGCTGTCCCGGCGACACGACCGACCGGCTGACAGTGCTCAACCCGGCACCGAAGGAATCGACCGCCCCCGAGGAGTACGGCTCGCGAGTTCTCACCGCACCGGGCGCCGACGCGGCTGAAGTGCGGGTAATCGCGGTGTCGGACAACAAGATCGCCGTCTACTACCCCCCGACGGCACCCACCGCCAGCGGCCTCGGCCTGCCCGCCAGGATCGTCGTGCACGACGGCACCGGCAACGAGATCGCGACCCATCAGCTCGCCGCGCCGTGGGACGAGCGCGCCACGGTGACCCGCCTCGGCTCGGCCATCTACGTTTTCACCGGCAACAGTCTCATTGCCTTGAGCTCCAGCACATTACAGCCGGTCTGGACGGTTCGTGAGGCGATCGGCACCCCCGCGCTGATGGCAGGCAGGCTGCTGGTCCCGGTCCCCGACGGGCAGCTCGCGGTGGACAGCGGCAACGGCACGACGGTCGCCGAGATCCCGATCGAGCGCACCGACTACCGCGGCGACACCATCGCCACCGCCGTCCTCGGCAACACCGTGTTCGAACACCGCGGCGGACAGCTGTACGCGCTCCGCTGACCCGCACTGCCATGATGGACCCATGTCCACACCCGATGCCCGCCTGGTCCTGCTGCGCCACGGCGAAACCGAGTGGTCGAGTCAGCGCAAGCACACCAGCTTCACCGACCTGCCGCTGACCGAGCTGGGCGAGGCCCAGGCCGTAGCGGCCGGGCTGGTGCTGAAATCTCTCGACCTGCGCGATCCGCTCTGCTTCACCAGTCCGCGCCTGCGCGCCAGGCACACCGCCGAACTGGCCGGACTGTCGCCGATCCAGGTCGACGACGATCTGGTCGAGTGGAACTACGGCGAGTACGAGGGCATCACCACCGCGCAGATCCGCGAAACCGTGCCCGGCTGGACCGTGTGGACCGCGCCCGTCCCCGGCGGCGAGACGGCCGAGCAGGTGGGCGCCAGGGCCGACCGGATACTCGGCCGGGTCGAGCCGGAGCTGCCACAGCGCGACGTGATCCTGGTCGGTCACGGGCATTTCTCGCGGGTGTTGATCGCGCGCTGGGCGGAGTTCGCGGTGGGCGAGGGCCGCCGCTTCGCGATGTCAACCGGTGCGGTGAGCGTGCTCGGCTTCGACCACGACGCCCACTCCATCTGGGGCCACAACCTGACGACCCGTACCGAACCGATCGAAGGAGTCTCACGATGAGCGCACTCGTCCGGCGCGCCACCCCCGCCGATGTGACCGCGATGGTCGGGCTCGTCCACGATCTGGCCGAGTACGAGAAGGCGCCCGCCGAGTGCACGCTCACCCCGGAGCAGTTGCGGTCCGCGCTGTTCGGGCCGACGCCCGCGCTCTTCGCCCACGTTGCCGAGAACGACGGACAGGTGGCCGGTTGTGCGATCTGGTTCCTGAACTACTCCACCTGGGACGGCGTGCACGGCATCTACCTCGAGGACCTCTACGTGCGCCCCGAGACCCGCGGCACCGGCCTCGGCCGCGCACTGGTCGCGGCACTGGCCGCCGAGGCGGTCGAACACGGCTACAGCAGGGTGTCGTGGTCGGTGCTCACCTGGAACACACCCTCGATCGAGTTCTACCGATCCCTCGGTGCCGCACCGCAAGACGAATGGATCGGCTATCGCTTGGCCGGTGCCGAACTGGCGGCACTGGCCGCGACCGCGAGCTGAGCCGATGCGTATCGCGTTACCCCACGATTGGCCGCGGACACCCGACGAGGCGATCGCACTCCAGGACGAACTCCGCCCACTGGTGTCAACGGAAAACGTTGCGCCGCCTGAATTTTCGACGGCCGCCGGAATTGATTCGGCCTATGCCGAAGACGGTACCGTCGCGACCGCTGCGGTAATTGTCGACATCACCACCATGGAAACCGTGGAATCGGCAGTGGCACATGGGATTTCGGAATTCCCTTATGTGCCGGGACTACTCGCGTTCCGGGAACTGCCCGCAACTGTCGCGGCGTTGGAAAAGCTCACTGCCACACCGGATCTGCTCGTGTGCGATGCACAAGGTTTGGCGCATCCCCGACGTTTCGGATTGGCGTGCCATGTCGGGTTGCTCACCGGAATTCCCACCATCGGTGTCGCCAAATCGGTGTGGGGCGAATACCGCGCGCCCGGCCCGCGGCGCGGTGATGCCAGCGAGGTGACGATCGACGGCGAGGTCGTCGGCCGCGCACTGCGCACGCGCGACGACGTGAAGCCACTGTTCGTCTCGGTCGGTCACCTCATCGACCTCGACACCGCCTGCGCGCAGGTACTCGCCCTCACCCAGGGTTTCCGGCAGCCCGAGACCACCCGTCGAGCCGATCACCTGTGCCGCGAGGCGCTGCGCGCGGCAACGGCCTGACACCGAAAACCGTCAGACTACGAATCGTCCTCGGGAATTTCGCCGTAGTCCTGCCCGACAACCGTCAGACTACGAATCGTCCTCGGGAATTTCGCCGTAGTCATAAGCCATGAAGCGACTGGTGGCCGGGGCGAACAATGTCGCGAGCCCGCCTATCGCGACCAGCCCCAGCAAACTCCCCCACAACGGCTGATGCGAGTCCGTCAGCAACGACCAAGCCACCGGCAGCAACAACACGTTCGCGATGACCGCGATGGCCCGCCCCCAGCGTTTGCCACGCAGCAGCCCGATGCCCGCCGCGAGCACCCCGCCGAACAGCACCCCGAACCAGATCGCGGTGCCGACCCCGCTGGCCTCGGACTGATCGTGCCCGGTCAGCGCCCGCACGATCAGCACGATCGCGGTCACCAACCCGGCCAGTCCCTCCAGCGAAACCAGCCCACCGGCCAGCCGCACCGTCATCGGGATGCCGGTCGACACCTGTTCGCCGCCCTCGCGCTGGTCACCGTCTGTCACGTCCTGCTCTGCCACGTGCCCCAGCCTACGACGCCGCGTCGTGGCGCCCGGCGCGCGTCGGCTGTTCGCCCGCGCGCACTACCCTCGGCACTGTGCGGACGCTGCTCATTGTCAATCCCAATGCCACCTCGACGACCCCGGCCACCCGGGATCTGCTCGCTCACGCCTTGGAGAGCCGAACGCAGCTGACTGTTGCGCACACCCAGCATCGCGGTCACGCGGCCGAACTGGCCCAGTGGGCATCCACGCAGGAGATGGACCTGATCGTCGTGCACGGTGGCGATGGGACGGTCAACGAGACCATCAACGGGTTCCTGCCGGTGCCCCAGGTCGGCGACGACCAGGTGTGGCGCCCGCGCCTGGGGATCATCCCGGGCGGCTCGGCGAATGTCTTCGCCCGCGCGCTCGGCATCTCCCCCGATCCGGTGACAGCAACCAATCAGCTCATCGATCTGCTGGCTCGCGACGCCGACCGCCGGATCGGGCTCGGCCTCGCCGACGACCGGTGGTTCACCTTCAGCGCCGGCGTCGGCCTCGACGCCGATGTGTGCGAGGCGATCGACGCCGCCCGCGCCAAAGGCCGCAAGGCGACGCCCGCGCGCTATCTGCGAACCACGGTGCGTCAGTTCTTCCGGGCCCGGCGCCAGGATCCGAGCGTCATGGTCGAGGTGCCGGGACGGGATCCGCTCGAGGAGGTCTATTACGCCTTCGTCACGAATTCGAGCCCGTGGACCTATCTCGAGGACCGTCCGATTCGCACGAATCCCACCACCACCTTCGAATCGGGCCTCGGTGTGTTCGCGGTGAAGTCGATGAGTGTGACGCGCACCCTGTTGCTTGCGCGGCAGTTGCTGGCCGCGAATGGAAACCCCAAGTCGCCCATGCTTTTCCGGGCCGACGATGTGCCGTCTGTGCGAATCGAGACGGGCCAGGAGATCGGCCTGCAAATCGATGGCGACTTCATCGGAAAACGCAAGATGGTGCATTTCACATCCGTCCCCAGCGTGCTCGATGTGGTGGCCCCCAAGCCATCCTGACACCCGGACATCAAGAAAAATCTCCAGGTTGCGCTGCGAAAACCTGGAGACGCGAGTACAAAGGACCGGGCAGGTTCCCCTTGTGGGGACCTAGAGCGTGATCTCCCCCACGGTGCGCCGGAGACCTATTGACATCTACGGTGATCGTGAAAGCATTCACAAGCAACCGTGCGGAAACATTCGAGTCGCACAAGTGAACGATCCACTAACTACAGGCGCCCTTTGTGGCGCCCTCGCAAAGGAGCAGAGGAATGGACTGGCGCCACAAGGCCATCTGTCGCGATGAGGACCCCGAACTGTTCTTCCCGGTGGGTAACAGTGGTCCTGCGCTCGCGCAGATTGCCGATGCCAAGCTGGTCTGCGCCCGCTGCCCCGTCACGGCCGATTGCCTGTCATGGGCCCTGAAGTCCGGACAGGATGCCGGCGTGTGGGGTGGAATGAGCGAAGACGAGCGTCGCGCGCTCAAGCGGCGCAACGCGCGCACCCGTACGCGTACCTCCGTCTAAGTCGACGGACCTGGCGTTGCCGGGCCTACCAGCCCCGGCCCGGTAACGCATGTGTGAGAACCCGGCACCTTACGGTGCCGGGTTTATTGTTTCTCAGCGCCCGGAACGACGACCGAGCGGAACCCGCAACACCGCGTCGGTGCCCACATCGGCACCGGGATGCAAACCGATCGAGCCGCCGAGTTCCGAAGTCACCAGGGTGCGCACGATCTGCAATCCCAACCGGTCGGAACCTTCCAGACTGAACCCTGACGGCAGCCCACGGCCGTCGTCGGAGATGATCACGTCGAGCCAGCGCGCCGATCGTTCCGAGCGAATCGTCACGGTACCGTTCTCCCCCGCGTCGAAGGCGTGCTCGATCGCGTTCTGCACCAGTTCCGTCAAGACCATCACCAGCGGTGTCGCCCGTTCCGCGGAGAAAACCCCGAGCGAGCCCGCCCGGCGCACCTTGATCCGCGCGGTGTGCACCGTCGCCACATCCGCCATGATCGGCAGCAGCCGGTCGATCACCTCGTCGAGGTCGACTTCCTCGTCCACCGACATCGACAGCATCTCGTGCACCGAGGCGATGGAGGTGACCCGGCGCACCGATTCCGTCAGTGCCACTTGGGCTTCCGGGTTTTCGGTGCGGCGGGCCTGTAGCCGCAGCAGGGCCGCCACGGTCTGCAGATTGTTCTTCACCCGGTGGTGGATCTCGCGGATCGTGGCGTCCTTGCTCAGCAACGCGCGATCACGCCGCTTCACCTCGGTGACGTCGCGCACCAGCACGGCGGGCCCAGCGAGTTCCCCTCCTGGACGCAGCACCAGCGTGCGCAACAGCACGGTCGCCCCGCGTGCCTCGACCTCCATCCGGCGCCCGGTGCGCCCGGCGAGTGCGGCCTGGATATCGGCAACCACTTCCTGCGCGTCGAACGGATCGGTGATCAGGGAACGGGTGGTCACCGCGAGATCCTGACCGACAAGATCGGCCTGCATCCCCATCCGGTGATAAGCCGAGAGCGCGTTCGGGCTCGCGTAGACGACGATGCCCTCGGTGTCGAGGCGGATGAAACCGTCGCCCGCGCGCGGGCTGGAGTGCGTCGCCGCCCGATCTTCGGGCGTCGGGAAACTGCCGTCGGCGATCATCTGGCACAGATCGTCGGCGCAGGCCACATAGGCCGTTTCGAGCATGCTGCGCACGCGCGCGCGTGCCAAGTCCGAATCCCGGCTCAGCACGGCGATCACGTCGTCGCCGCAACGCACCGGAATCGCCTCGCGCACCGCGTGTACCGGGCTCGGGTGATAGACCCCGCTCACCTCGACCTCGGTGTCGGTGCGCACGGTGTTTCCGCTCAGCAGGGCATCGAAGACCTGCGGGAAATCGGCGCGCGATGCGGTGGTGTCGACCTTGTCCTCGAGATGCACGGTCGGCGCGGTCGTCGGCCGGATCTGGGCGACACACACCACATCGGATCCGTCGACGACCGGGCCGGCGCCCACCCACAGCAGCAGATCGGAGAACGAGAGGTCGGCGAGCAACTGCCAATCGCCCACCACCCGTTGCAGATGGTCCACGGCGATGCCGGGAAGGTCGGTGTGTTCGGCCAGGAGCTCGCTCAGTGTTGCCACGCTGGATCTACCGCTTCGTTGTCGTGTGACTTACGCGATGGTGGCGATGAGGTCGCCCGCCTGTAAAACCTGGCCCGGCGCGACGTCGACCGAGGTGACCTCGCCCTCGACCTCGGTGAGCACCGGGATCTCCATCTTCATCGATTCGAGCAGCACCAGTGTCTGGTCGACCTGGACGTGCTCGCCCACGGTGACCTCGACAGCGAGCACGGTCGAAACCATCTCCGCGCGCACTTCTTCAGGCATGGCACCCCGTTCATAGTCATGCGGCCACCGCGATGCGACGGTGGCCGGTATCCGCCGAAGGTACAGCCAACCACACGTGAAACAATGGCTCTCGACCAGACAGAGAAGGGAGCTCCCATGGGTAAGCGTGGACGTAAGAAGCGCAGCCGCAAGGGCAACGCCGCAAACCACGGCAAGCGTCCTAACGCTTGAGTCGTGCCGCTGCGCACAGACGACAACAGCACGCTCTCGAGGAGAGCGTGCTGTTGTCGTCTCGGGGCTGATCAGCCCTCGGTGTTCTCGATCCTGGCAACCGTGATCGTCCGGTGGATCTCCAGCTTCAGGCGCTCGCGCAGACCGTCGGGAGCGTGCTCACCACCGCATTTGCGACTGAGCAGACCCTTGATCTTCTCCTCGATGCCGTAGGCCTCGATGCACGGGCTGCAGTGGTCCATGTGCTCCTGCAGGCGCTCCCGAGTGGCGTTGTCGCACTCGTTGTCGAGCATGAGCCACACATCCGCGAGGACCGCGGTGCAGTCCATGTCGAGATCGGGATCGTCACTCACTTGACTACCTCCTGGCGTTCCCCACGGTCGAATCCACGTTCGCGCGCCACGTCGGCGAGCAGGCCCTTGAGCTGCTTGCGTCCGCGGTGCAGCCGAGACATCACGGTACCGATGGGGGTGCCCATGATGTCGGCGATTTCCTTGTACGGGAAGCCCTCGACATCGGCGTAGTACACCGCCATCCGGAATTCCTCCGGTAGCTGCTGCAGCGCGGACTTGATCTGGTCGTCGGGCAGCGCGTCCAGCGCCTCCACCTCGGCCGAGCGCAGGCCCACCGAGGAGTGCTCGGCGGTGGCCGCCAGCTGCCAGTCGGTGATCTCGTCGGTCGGGTACTGCGCGGGCTGACGCTGCTTCTTGCGGTAGGAGTTGATATAGGTGTTGGTCAGGATCCGGTACAGCCAGGCACGCAGGTTGGTGCCCTCCCGGAACGACTTGAACCCCTGGAACGCCTTCACGAACGTCTCCTGCACCAGGTCCTCGGCATCGGCCGGGTTCCTGGTCATCCGCAGGGCGGCGCCGTAGAGCTGATCGATCATCGGGAGCGCATCGCGCTCGAACCGGGCCGCCAGCTCGGCTTCGTCGACTTCCGCGCCGGACCCGCCTGGCACCACGTCGTCGTCGCTCGTCACACCAATCCCTTCGATCGCCGTAGTAGCCGAATCTACCGGCACAACGGAATCGATCGGCAATCGCGCACCCTGTGGCAGGAGAGGACGCTCCTCGAGCAGCAGTGTCACTATCTCTCCTTCACGTCTTCCCGGACCGCGTGGGCTTGTCACTTGTGTGCAACATGCACCCCCGCATTCGTGTTCCCATACCGGGAGAAATGTGGTTGCCGAGTGGGTGTGGTCGGCGATTAGGGTGACCGCTATGTCGACTCCCGCGATCAAGGCGCTGCGCGGTATCGCGCACCGGGTGCACTCCTATTCCCACGATCCGCGGGCGGAGTCCTATGGCGACGAGGCCGTCGACGCACTCGGCGACGAGCTGGGCGTGCACGCCGCGCAGATCTTCAAGACGCTGGTGATCGAACTCTCATCCGGTGCGCTGGCGGTCGCCGTGGTGCCGGTGCCCGCGCGGTTGTCGTTGAAGGCGGCGGCCGCCGCTCTCGGCGCGTCGAAGGCGAGTATGGCCGACAAGACCAAGGCCGAGCGCACCACCGGCTATGTGCTCGGCGGGGTTTCGCCGCTGGGTCAGCGCAAGAAGTTGCCCACTGTTGTCGACGCCTCCGCGCTCGACTGGGATCGGGTGCTGTGCAGCGCGGGTAAACGCGGTCTCGAGATCGAGTTGGCGCCCGCGGACCTGGTGCGCGCCTGCGCGGCCGTCACGGCTCCGATCACCAGCTGAGGCAATCCGATCGGCTTCTGGCTCCGAATTCACTTCGGTGCATTCTGCGCCCGGTACGACCGATTCGATTCGACCAGAGGATGTGATGCGAAAATGTCCGCTCGTTCGACGATCGCCGCCCTGTCCGGTGCCTTGTTGATCACCTTCGGCGCTGCCGCCTTAGCCCCTGCCACCGCGGCTCCACAGGTGGTCCCGCCATCGCAGGCCGAACCCGGCGACTATCCGCTCAACGGCCAAGGGGCCACTCCGAGGAGTTCGCCGGGAACCACGCCGGGAACCGATCAGAGCTCCGATAAGGCGGAGAAGCTCGGCGGCGGGGTCGCCACCGAGGTCATCGATCTGGTCACCGGAATCATCAAGTGTGGGTTGAACATCGCCACCGATTCGGTGCCCTGCTCGCTCTGACGACTCGCACGCGGCCGGGTGAAGGCGTCCACACGACACCCCGCCCGGCCGCGGTGCCATTCGCGACCATCTCCGACAGCACGGCTCCGCCACCGGGTGCCACGCTCAGCGCGCGAGGTCGCTGGTCCCGTCGGGCAGCAAGAGTTCCGGCCCGTTGTTGCGCACGTTGTTGACCAGGGTGGAGACCGGACGCACCACGATCGTGGCCAGCTCCGCCGGTGCGGGCGGTTGCAACAGGTCGGCCGGCGCCGGGTGGTCCGGGTCCAACCACGCGTCCCAGTGTTCCCGCGGCATCGGCAACGGCATCCGGTCGTGGATGTCGGCCAGCTCGCCGCTCGCGTCGGTGGTCAGGATCGTGCACGACATGAGCGGCTCGGAATCGGGTTGGCCGCGATCACGCCAGACCGACCACAGTCCGGCCATATAGAGCAGGGAACCGTCGCTGTGCGACATATAGAAGGGCCGCTTCACCGCCTTGCCCTTGCCGGTCGGCGCGGGCTCGACCAGCCACTCGTACCAGCCGTCCATCGGCACCAGACAGCGCTTGTGTTTGACGGCATCGCGGAACGACGGCGCGGTGCTCGCCTTGTCGGCACGCGCGTTGAACAGCGGCTTCCCCTTGGCGGGCACGCCGGGCTCGGCCGCCTTGGTCCAGTGCGGGATCAGGCCCCAGCGCATGCGCCGGATCCGCAGACGCGGATCGTCGTCGGGTTCACCGTGCGCGTGCCGCTCCACCACGGTGAGCACCTGGGTGGTCGGCGCGACGTTGTAGCTGACGGCGGCGTCCGGCTCGTCGAGCCCCGTCTCGTCGACAGCGTCCAGTTCAGCCGCCAACCGGCCCGGATTCGTGGTCGTCGCATATCGTCCACACATAAAGGTCAAGATACGCGCGGGGACCGACAGAAGACCCTGCCGACGACACCACCCCACGCCGAAACGCGCACCACCGGTGCGTCCGAACCGCACATAAGCGAAGATGGGGGCGTGAGTTTCTGGCCTGCGCCCCATATCGAGGTCCCCGTCCACGCGACCGTGACCCTGCCCGGATCGAAGTCCATCACCAACCGCGCGCTCATCCTGGCCGCACTGGCCGATGGGCCGTCCACGCTCACCGGTGCGCTGCGCAGCCGCGACACCGACCTGATGATCGGAGCCCTGCGCGCCCTCGGCACCGAGATCACCGGCGACGCCGAGACCCTCGACATCACCCCGGCTCCCCTACGCAGCGCCGCGGTCGACTGCGGCCTCGCGGGCACCATCATGCGATTCCTGCCGCCCGCCGCCGCACTGGCCACCGGCGATGTCGCGTTCTTCGGCGACGAGCAGGCGAAGCTGCGCCCGCTCACCACCATCCTCGACGCCTTGCGCAAGCTCGGTCTCGATGTCGACGGTGACGCGCTGCCGTTCGTCGTGCACGGCACCGGCGCCCTGCGCGGCGGCACCGTCACCATCGACGCCTCGGGTTCCTCGCAGTTCGTTTCGGGCCTGCTGCTCTCGGCCGCCCGCTTCGACGAGGGCATCACCGTCCACCACGACGGCAAGGCGCTGCCGTCCATGCCGCACATCGAGATGACCGTCGAAATGCTGCGTCGCGCCGATGTGGCCGTGCAGACCCCCGCCGATTCCGGCAACGCCCAGACCTGGACCGTGGCACCCGGACCGATCCGCGCGGTCGATTGGGACATCGAACCCGATCTGTCCAACGCCACCCCGTTCCTCGCCGCGGCCGCGGTAACCGGCGGCGAGGTGAGCATCCCGATGTGGCCGCGCGGCACCACCCAGCCCGGTGACGTGATCCGCGAGATCCTCGTTCGGATGGGCGCCGAAGCCCGCATCTTCGACGGCATCCTCACCGTGGCAGGCCCAGAACGCCTGGCGGGCATCGACATCGACCTACACGACGTCGGCGAACTCACCCCCACCGTCGCCGCGCTGGCCGCACTGGCCGATTCACCCTCGCGACTGCGTGGCATCGCCCACCTGCGTGGACACGAAACAGACCGTCTCGCAGCACTTTCCACCGAGATCAACCGTCTCGGCGGCAATGTCACCGAGACCGAGGACGGCCTCGAGATCGTGCCTGCCCCGCTGCACGGCGGTCAGTGGCACTCCTACGCCGATCACCGAATGGCCACCGCCGGTGCGATTCTCGGGCTGCGCGTGCCCGGCGTGGAGATCGAGGACATCGGCACCACCGCCAAGACCCTGCCGACCTTCGTCGCGCTGTGGGAACAGATGCTGGCACCCGCGTTATCCGGCGAGGGAGTGGCGCGCTGAGCCGCCAGGGGCGATCCTCAGCCAGCTACGACGAATCCGATGTCCGGGTGCGCCCGGGTAAGGCGTCGTCGCGTCCCCGCACCAAGACCCGGCCGCAGCACTCCGACGCCGAGGCTGCCATGGTGGTGGCCGTCGACCGCGGCCGCTGGGGGTGTGTGCTCGACGGCGATGCCGACCGGCGCATCGTCGCCATGCGCGCCCGCGAGCTGGGCCGCACCCCGATCGTCGTCGGTGATCAGGTCGACGTGGTCGGCGACCTCACCGGCAGGCCCGACAGCCTGGCCCGCATCGTGCGGGTGAGCAACCGCAGCACCGTATTGCGCCGCACCGCCGACGACACCGATCCGTTCGAGCGCATCGTCGTCGCCAATGCCCAGCAGCTGTTCATCGTTGTCGCGCTGGCCGATCCGCCGCCGCGCACCGGTTTCGTCGAGCGGGCGATGGTGGCCGCGTATGCCGGTGGGCTGGAACCGATTCTGGTGCTGACCAAGCGCGATCTGGTCGCGGAATCCGAATTCGCCTCCGCCTTCGACGGTCTCGACCTCGAGATCCTCTACGCCGGCATCGACGACCCGATGGAGCCGGTGCTCGAGGTTCTGAACGACCGGCTCACCGCGCTGATCGGACACTCCGGTGTCGGCAAGTCGACAATGGTGAATCGTCTTGTGCCCGATGCCTATCGGGCGGTCGGCGAGGTGTCCGGGGTCGGCAAGGGCAAGCACACCTCCACCCAGTCGGTGGCCTTGCCGCTGCCCGACGGCGGCTGGGTGATCGACACTCCCGGCGTGCGCTCGTTCGGCCTTGCCCACATCACCCCCGACGATGTGATCGCCTCGTTCACCGACCTCGCGGGTGCCATCGAGGACTGTCCGCGCGGCTGCACCCACCTCGGCCCACCCGCCGATCCGGAATGCGCGCTCGATCAGCTGCCCGGCACGGAACGGCGGGTCGCCGCGATTCGCACGCTGCTGACCGCGCTCATCTCCAATGATGCTTGGTAGCAACCGTTTCCGTGCCGGGTCTACTCGTTAGAAGCTGAACGACCCGGTATCGACGCCCCCGCCACCACCGCCACCGTCGGTCGGCACTTCGGCCACGGTGACGGTTTTGGTGCTCGACGAACTCGCCACACCGCTGCGCCCGGAGAAGGCCGCGCCGATGCTGTAGGACCCTGGGGCGCCCGGTGTCCAGACGATGCTCGCCTTGCCGTTCGCGCCGACCGGGATGTCGCCCAGTACGTTGTCGCCCGCCTTGAACTGGACCGTGCCGCCCGCGGCCGCCGGGGTCACGCTGGCCTCCAGTGTGACGGCCTTGCCGACCTGCGCGCCCGACACATCGGTGATGGTGGTGCTGGACACGGCGTCACCCGAGACCGTGATGGCCGGTCCCTTGCCCTGATAAGTGCCGTCGCCGAGTGAGCCGCCATAGTGCATCGACGTCGGCAGCGGGGTATCGCGGGCGCAGTTCACACCGACCTTGTACTGAATCTCGAAGGTCTGCGATTTCGGCGAAATATTCGGGTACACCGGGTATTTGGTGGCGCCGAACTCAGCACGGATCCAGTCCGAGGACGACGTGTCGATCGACACGACATCACCCGACATCTTCGCCGAGCCCGCGACCGGGGTCAGGCACGCCGGGTGCAGGTCCTTGATCGAGTAGATGTATTCCACCGGAATGCCGGTGCGCTCGAACTTCGTCGTCACGGTCACCGTGTCGCCGACGACCGGGTTGGTGTTCGACACCGTCCTGGTGAAACGACTGCTGCCGTCATCCCAGGTGATTGCCCCCGGAGCGGCCACGGCCGATCCGGGAAACGCCGCCATCGCCAGCCCCGCCGCGGCCGCGAACGTGGCCACACGCTGCACTCTTCTGTCCACCATCATCTATCTCCAAGTACGCCGGACGCCCTCGACGTCGTCGAGGCGCTGATTCGCCCGAGTGGCGAGCAGTAGATCACGCCCTCGTTCCCGGCGGATCCAAATCCGAAATAGATCTCGTTCAGATTTCGAATTCGACTCGCGTCGGCTCGCGTTCACAACCCCGACACGGTCCGCCGGTACCGTCATGCCCATGAAGCCACCGGCGATCGGTTACCTGCGCCGCGACATCTCAGGTGTCGCTCAGTCCTGGGACGAAACGCAGATCCGTTCCCTAGCCGAGCGCCTCGGTTACCGCTTCACCAAGACCGTCGTCTTCAGTGACCGCACCGACGACCCGATCGGCCGCCTGCTCGACGTGGTCACCACCACCGAAACCGCCGCGATCGTCACCCCCAGCCTCACCCACCTCGGCACCGACCTGCCCCACCGCATCGTCGCCGCGTGCGACATCATCACGGTCTCCCCGGAAATCACCCACGCGAGAACCCTCCCCGCGCTTCCCGCTTAGGTCACGCTGGTCGCCACACGAATGTCGTTATGCCGCCGCCCTGTTGGACGGTAATCCGTTCACCCGACTCGATCGGGGTGGAGTTCCAGGGCGCCTGCGGTGAGGCCGGTAGCGATGAGGTCGGCGGCTCGGCGGGCGGCGGTGGCAGTGGTGTGGGCGGCTACTCGCAGGTGGTGGAGGCGGCGGAAGGCTTCGCCGTAGATCTTTTGCTCGGGGAGCGCGAGCAGGGGAATGCGGAGGCGGGCGGGGTCCAGCCGGATGGTGGTCGTGCCGTACATGGCGGCGGCGTTGTCGGGGCTGCCGATGAATCCGGCGAAGAACCAGGGGTCTATGCGGGTGGGGTCGGTGCGAAAGACGAGGACACCGGGGGCGGGGACGGCACCGATGTCGGCGCCTTCGGCGACGCGGGTGCCCTGGGCGGCGCCGTGGTCGTCGCGCAGGCGGGCGACCAGGACATCGCCCTCCTCGATCGGGTCACCGACGGGCGCACCGGGGGCGGTGAGCCCGGAGGGGGCTCGGCTGTCGAGAAGGTCGTGGCCGGTGAGGACCGGGCGTTGAGTGGCGCCGTCGGCGACGGCGTCGGACGTGGCGCTGACGATACGCACGGCTTTGCCCGCGATCAGGTTGCCGACCGCCACATACCGCCACACAGTGCCCGGTGCTGAATCCCATTCGCGGACAGCATCAGCGGTGGAATGCAGTCGCGTGAGGTCCTCACCGAGCTGACCGATGGCGGCGCGGGCCGAAGCCGAGGCGCTGTCGGGGTCGACGGCGGCGCGCACCTGCCGGGCAGGCGTGAGATCGACGTCGTCGTCGAGGACGTCCATGACCCGGACCACGGCGGTCACATCGGGGACGGTCGCGTCGTCACCCTTGTCGAAGGCATGCCACGCGTTGACGACTGTTTCGGCGAGGACCTGCCAATCCGGTTGGTCTCCACCATGATCGGGTAAGCGGGTCGTGTCGGCGAACAACAATGTGTCTGTCGGATTCCCCTTGCCGGGACGCCGGAGTACCCATAGTTGCAGCCCTACCTGTCGCGGAGTCGACGCGCCGGGCGGCAGGGCGATCACGGCACGTAATGCGCCCGCCCGCAACAGTTCCATTCTGATCCGGCGACCCGAAGACCTCGCCGCGACAGCAGGCGGGAGCAGCAGAACAGCGGTGCCGCCGGGGTGTAGATGGGCGATGGCGTGCTGCACCCAGGCGAGTTCGGATTCGCTGCGCGGGGGGACCGAGTACACCCAGCGCGGATCCAGCGCAAGTTCGTCGGCGCTCCAATCACGTTGTGAATAGGGCGGATTCGATAGCACCGCGTCGAATTCGACATCGGTGAACGCATCGGCGAGCAAGGCATCACCCGTGCGGATATCCGCTTCGGCCCGGGGAGCCAGGGTGCTGAGCAGCGCGGCGGTGCGGCTCGCCTGCACAGGCAGTATGTCCTGACCCGCCAGCCGGTCGGCGCCGATCCGGGCGGCCTCGAGCAACAGGGTGCCGCCTCCACAGGCCGGGTCGAGCACCGAGTGCGGACCGGGCGACGCGGACGCGGCGAGTACATCGGCCATCAAGGCGGCGACAGGTTGATCTGTCGGGTAGATGCCGGTACTCGGACCGTCGAGGCCACGTTCGGCCAGCACGGCGAGTGTCTGCTGCACGCCGACTTCGCCGATCGCGGCACGCACCGCCTCGTGCGCGGCATCCTTCGCACCACTCGTGGGGTCTGCCACGAACGCCATCAGCCCCGCGATATCCCCGGGTGCGACCTCGGAGCGCAGCACGGTACGCAGGCGCTGCACCGGCGAATCCGCCGCGGTGACCCCATGTCCGCGCAACCACTGCTGCACCTCGGCGAGGTCGAACAGCGGGCGCGATTCGGAGCCCCCCGGCACCGGCGCGGGGAAGTCGGCGTGCCGGCGGCGCCAATTGCTCACGGTCGCGCGGGTGACGCCGGCCAGCCGGGAGATCTCGGCGGCGGCGACGGTGGGCGTCGAGTCTGACAAGAGGTCTCCTATGGTCAAGGTCGAACCTTACACATCATCGTTGACATAAACCCACGTCAGCGTGCGTGGTTTCGATGTCCACAGTGAATACATCGCTTCCCTGTTGCGAATACCCTCCTCCCGGAGTGCGGCCGTTGCGGTCTCGTGCGGGAAAATGGGGCGGTGACCACCGAGAACGAGCGTCCTGGACCGCCGGCGATGAGCCCGAGCATTGTGGTGATCACGATGTCACGGCGGGTGGAGGCGGCGTTGGGGGTGGAGTTGGGGGAGCTGGATTTGACGGTGGCTCGGCTGGGGTTGCTCGGGCATATCAATGGGGTGCCGGGGGCCTCGTTCAGTGAGTTGGCGCGGATGTCGGGGACGAGTGTGCAGAGTGTGCATGCCGCGGTGAAAGGCCTTGTCGGGGCGGGGTTGGTGCAGGATCGGACGGCGCGGGCGGGGTCGGCGTCGGCGATCGAATTGACCGAGGCGGGGGCGGAGTTGCTCGCGGAGGCGCGAAAGGCAGTGGCGCGAGTGGACACTCAGCTGTTCGGGGCGGAGGCGGATCCGATTCTGCGACGGGTCGGCACGGCGATCGTCGACGCGTTCGCCGGAGAATTCCCACCTCGTCCACAAGCGTGACGAATCCAACCTTCAATATGACTGAAGCTCGAGCTAGGCTTCAATCACATTGAAGGTCGGAGGGAGTCGGTAGTTGGAACACGTCTTGTTGTCCGTGCATGTGCTCGCGGGCATCGTCTTCGTCGGCGGCTCAGCGGTCGCCACCAGTCTTTTTCCCCGGTACGCGCCGGTCGCCGGTGGGCCCGATCCAGAGTCGGTGCGCAGCAGGCCGGTCGCGGTCGCCATGCACCGGATCACCGGGAACTACGCGAAACTCGCGATCATCGTGCCGGTGATCGGCATCGTGCTGGCCACGATCCAGGGCCGGATGAACGAAATCTGGATCACCACGGCGATGGTGACCACCGCCGTGGCGGGTGGGCTGCTCGCCGTACAGATCGTGCCGCTGCAGCGCGAGGCCCTCGACGAGCCCGACGACGGCAAGCGCCTGCGCGTGCTGTCGATGCTCGCGGGAATCTACAACCTGCTGTGGACGGCCGTGGTCGTGCTCATGATCGTCCGTCCCGGATCCGCCACGTGAGCACTTACAGAAGGTCGAGCACCGCCGCGACCAGTGGGCCGGCCGAGGCGGGGTTCTGACCGGTGTGCAGATTGCGGTCGGCTTGGTGGAATTTCGACGTCAGTGCTTGGCGCCGATGGTGTGGAGAATTTCGTGGATGATCGGGTCGGTGAGCCGGTTGGTGACCGATCGGCCTTCGCGGCTCGAGGTGACGCAGCCCTCGTGGCGCAGCACGCGCAGAGCCTGGGAGATCGCGTTCTCGTTGCGGCCGACCGCGGCGGCCAGTTCGCCGACGCTGATGCCGGGTGAGCGGTGCAGGCACAGCAGGATTTCCAGGCGCCCTGGATCTGACAGCAGGTCGAAGCGTTGCGCCCATTCCCGGATCTCGACATCGCCGATCGCGCGACGGCCGAGTTCGACCGGCGACCCGTGCAGTGTGCGTGGCTCTCCCATGGCGGTGCCCAGCTTAATCGCCGAGTGGACAGCACGGCACCGTCCGCGACTATTATCTGTTCATCTGTACAGATAAACACGAGTTGGGATGATGGATGCGCACTCGGCCGCTGTTCGCTCTGGGGGCCACGCTGGCGGTCGTGCTGACATCGTGCGGCGCTCCCGACAGCGGGTCCACCGACTCGCTCGTGCTCGCCGATGCCTATGAACTGGGCGGATACAACCCCGTCGCCGGTTATGGCGCGGCAGGCGAGGCCAAGGTCTATGACGGATTGCTGCGGCTGACCGGCGGCACCGGCGTACCCGGCTTCGCCCCGGCCCTGGCAACGGAACTGCCGAGGCCCGACGCCGACGCGACCGTGTGGACGGCACCGCTGCGCACCGGGGTGCGGTTCAGTGACGGGTCGGCGTTCGATGCCGCCGATGTGGTGGCGACCTATCGGGCGATTCTGGATCCGGCATCGGCCTCGGAGGTGCGGTCGTCGTTTTCGATGATCGAGCGAGTCGATGCTGTCGATCCGCTGACGGTGCGTTTCACCTTGCGTCATCCCTATGCCGCGTTCCCGACCAAACTGCTGATCGGGATCGTTCCGTCGGAAGCCGTCGCGACGCCAGGACCCGCGACCGAATCGCCGCTCAATACCGCGCCGATCGGCACCGGCCCCTATCGGCTCACCGCACTCGAGCCGACTCGGGCGATCTTCGAGGCGAACGAAAGCTATTGGGGTGGTGCACCTTCAGTGAAGAAGCTGACGGTGCTCTACGTGCCCGACGACAACACCCGCGCGCAGCGGATGGCCGCGGGCGAACTCGACGGCACGTCGCTGCCGCCCTTGCTGGCCGCCACCTTCGAGCAGCGAATGCCGGTGCAGGCCAACCTATCCGCCGACTGGCGCGGTGTGTCTATGCCCGAGAGTGATCCCGTCGCCGGGGACTCCGCTATCCGGCTGGCACTGAACCACGCGGTGGACCGCCGGGCGATGATCGACAATATTCTCGGTGGCTACGGCCGCCCGGCCTACACACCTTTCGCCGACGTCTACGGTGAATCCCACAATCCAGCAGTCTCTTTCGCCTTCGATCGAGCCCGCGCCGAGCAGATCCTCGATGCCGCGGGATGGCGGGTCGGCGCCGAGGGTGTGCGCGCGAAAGATGGTGTGCGCGCGCGATTCACCGTGATGTACAACTCGACCGACACGGTACGCCGCGATCTCGCACTGGCTTTCGCCTCCGATGCTCGACGGGTCGGTATCGAGGTCGATCTCGAAGCGCTCTCCTGGGATCGGATCGAGCCGCGCATCGCGCACGCCGGAATTCTGCTCGGCGGCGGTAGCGAGCCCTACGATCCCGACACCCAGGCCTACAACACCCTGCACTCGCCACTGCTCGACCCGAGCGCGAGCAGCCCGTACGACAATGCGAGCAGGCACGCCGATCCCGCGATCGACGCTCAGCTCGAAACCGCCAGGCGCAGTATCGATCCCACCGTGCGCGCCGCCGCGTATCGGGAGGTGCAGAGCCGGTATGCCCAGGATCCGAGCCACGTGTTCCTGGTGCATCTCGATCACACCTACGTGGTGAAGGATTCCTCCTGGAAGATGTCGGGGCCGATACTCGAGCCACACGCGCACGGTGTCACCTGGGGACCGTGGTGGTCGCTGCAGACGTGGACCCGTTGATGGCGCGCAGCCGCTTTCGCGGGCGCGGCCTGCGGGCGATGGTCGGGTGGCGCCTGCTGACGTTGATCCCGGTGCTCGCCGCCGTGTCGGCCGCTCTTTTCGCCGCGGCGGCGGTGTCGCCGTTCGATCCGCTGGTCGGGTATCTCGGCGCGCGCTATGAGACGACGAGCGCATCGGATCGGCTCCTGCTCACGAATCAACTCGGGCTCGACGCATCGTGGTACCAGCTGTACGGACGCTGGATCGGTGATCTGTTCAGCGGCGATCTCGGTATTTCGCGCGGGTTCGCGCAGCCGGTGAGCACCCTGCTCGCCCAACGGATTCCGTGGACGGTGCTGCTGGTCGTCGTCGCGATGAGCGTGGCGATCGTCGTCGCGCTCGGTGCGGGCGTCTGGGCGGGTATGCATCGTGGTGGGTTGATCGACCGGCTGGTCACCGCGTCGTGCGTGGCGATGCAGGGGCTACCGCCGTTCGTGGTCTCGCTCGCCGCGATCGCCCTGTTCGCGGTCGGACTCGGCTGGTTACCGCCCGCGGGGCTCACCGATGCCGGGGCCGAGGTCGGATTCGGGCAGGTGGTGCGACATCTCGTGCTGCCCGCCGCCGCGTTGGCGGTCTCGCAGGTGCCGTGGTTACTGCTGGCCGTGCGGGAATCGGTGTCGGGCAATCGCGGTGAGGATTTCGTGGTCGGGGCGGCCACGCGCGGCATCGATACCGCGACCATCACGCGCAGACATATCCTGCCGTCGTCGCTGGCCCCGTTCGTGACGATCCTCGGCGCGCGACTACCGGAGGTCGTGGTCGGGGCGGTGCTGGTGGAGGAGATCTTCTCGTGGCCGGGGATCGCGGGCGCGTTCGTCGGGTCGGCGAAAGATCTGGACATGGCGCTGCTGGCCGTTCTCACTGTCGGCACGACCTGCGCGGTGATGCTCGGGTCGCTGCTCGCCGATGTCGCGGTGGTGCTGCTCGATCCGCGGGTGCGCGCCGATGGGTGAGCGGTGGCGGATTCTCACGCAGCGTGGAGCACCTGAGCAGCGGCGGGATCTACCTGGCGGTGGTGTCTCGTCCGTCGGCAAACGCGGGGCCGCCGAGCGACGGCTGTATCTCGCGCTATCGGTGCTGGTCGCGGTGGTGCTGTACGCGGTGATCGTGCCGTGGGTCGGCGGGGTCGACGATCGGCTGACCGATTTCGCGAGTGCGCGGCAGGCGCCGTCGGGGCAGTGGTGGTTCGGGACCGACTCGGCGGGGCGGTCGCTGTTCGTGCGGATCGCGGCGGCACTGCGGACCTCGCTGATCGTCGCCGCGTGCGCGGCGGCAGTGTCGACGGTGATCGGGGTGCTGGTCGGTGCCGTGTCCGCGCTGGCCGGCGGGTGGGTGGATCGGGTGGTCATGCGCTTCGCCGATACCGCGAACGCGCTGCCGCACCTGCTGCTCGGGATCGTGATCGTGGCACTGTTCCGGGGGAACGCGGTGGCGGTGGTGTTGTCGATCGGGCTCACACACTGGGTACAGGTGGCGCGGATCGTGCGCGCGGAGAGTTTGAGTCTGCGCGAGCGCGAGTACGTGTCGGCGGCGGTGCTCGCGGGCGCGAGCCGTACTCACCTGCTGATCCGGCATCTGCTGCCCGCGGTCGCTCCGCAGGCGCTGATCGCGGTGGTTCTGCTTCTGCCCCACGCGATTTGGCACGAGTCGACGTTGTCGTTCCTCGGGTTCGGGTTGCCGCCACACGAACCGAGCCTGGGCACCCTGCTGGAGGAGGCGCGCACTTCGCTACTGCTGGGTGGGTGGTGGACGCTGGTGTTCCCAGCGGGATTGCTGGTGCTGACGACAGTGGCGGTCGCTGTCGCGGGATCATCACTGCGCGGGCTCCTGGCACCGCCGAAACCTTCGAGGATGCCGCGATGAAACGACAGCGTCGAACACCCCGAACGAGGCGCGCTTTCCGGTCCGCGCTCCCGCGTCAGGCAGCACGAAACTCACTATTGCCGGGATTCGGCTCCGGCCTCCGGTGTCGTGCCGCGACGGCCGAGGAGGCCGTGTGACCAGCGCGAGGCATCAGGGCACCCGCCTGTCCATCGACGCGCTGACCGTGCGAATTCCGGTGCGCCGTGGCGATGTGGTGCATGCGGTGACCGACTTGTCCCTCGACATCACGGCAGGCGCGGTCACCGCGCTCGTCGGCGAATCCGGTTGCGGGAAGTCGATTGTCGCGAGTGCGGTAATGGGCGTGCTGCCTAGCGAAGCCGTCACCACCGGGTCCGTTCGTCTACAACTCGGTGCTGCGGGCCTGGCTCACACAACGGCCGAACCCATCGAGATCCTCGCCGACCACCCGCCGTATCGCGGCCGCCACATCGCCCTGGTCCCGCAGTCGCCGAGTACCTACTTCACCCCGGTGCGGACCGTCGGATCCCAGCTCAGGGAAGCGATCACCGCGCTCGGCACCGCACACACCCCCGCCGACCTCGTCGAGCGCGCCGGCCTGTCCGTCGCCGCGCTCGAGCTGTATCCGCACGAACTCTCGGGCGGCATGGCCCAACGGGCAGCCGTGGCGGCGGCATTGGCAGGCGACCCCGAGGTGATCATCGCCGACGAACCCACTTCCGGGCTCGATCGCGCACGCACCGACCAGATCGGAAAACTGCTGCGCGAGTGTGCCGATGGTGGTGCCGCGGTCCTGCTGATCACGCACGATCTCGGGCATCTGATCCGCGCCGGCATCGCCGACACGGTCGCCGTCATGTACGCGTCACGCCTGATGGAAGTCGGCCCCGGCGCGCACGTGCTCGACGATCCGTGGCACGACTACACACGCGACCTGCTCGCCGCCCTGCCCGAACGGGGCCTGCACCCGCTCCCCCATCCCCCGCGAACGCTGACGAACCTGTCCGAGATCTGCCCCTACGCGGGCGGCCCGACGCAGTTGATTCCACAGCGGCAGCGCATGATTCGCCGGCCGAGGTCCTGATGCTGATCGCCGATTCCATCACCGCGGGCTACGGCTCCAAACCCGTCATCGGCGGGGTCGACCTGCGGGTTGCCCCGGGAGAGATCGTCGGGATCACCGGCGACTCGGGCTCCGGGAAAACCACACTCGCCCGGACGATGGCGGGGCTGCTGAGGCCCACCTCCGGCACGGTCACCGTCGACGGACAGACACCCCGGCAAGCCCGCGGCACCATCGCCATGGTCTTCCAATCCCCCCGTGCCGCAACGAATCCCCACTTCACCGTCGCGCAGATCATCGCCGAACCCGCCCGCATCCGCCGTACGCCGGTCCCCGATCTCGCGGCGCTGGCCACCACCGTCGGCCTCACCCCCGACCTACTCGACCGCCGCCCGCACGCCCTCAGCGACGGCCAACTCCAACGCGCCTGCCTGGCCCGAGCCCTGGCCCAGAACCCCCGCTATCTCATCCTCGACGAAGCCACCGCCATGCTCGACGCCGCCACCACCGCCACCATCATCCGCCTGGTCATCGACCGAGCCACCCACAGCCTCGGCGTCCTGCTGATCAGCCACGACGAGCCCCTGCTCGACGCCGCCTGCACCCGCGTCGCGACGATGCACGAGGGCACACTGACCACGCGGCGAGCATCTCCGCAATAACCGCACGAATACCTCAGGCTGCGCACAGGAACCCGTTTTAGCGTGGGCCCCTGTGACATTCACGCACGGGAATCCAGTCAGCAATTGCCGCAGCCTGAGCGGTTGGGCCCGCACCGCACCGAGCGTCGCCGAAGTGCTGCGCACGCCGGACGTCGCGGTGATCGCCGAACGGGTGCGGACCGCGGGGCCGCGCGGGGTGATCGCGCGCGGGCTCGGGCGTAGCTATGGCGATCCGGCGCAGAACGCGGGCGGATTGGTCGTCGATATGACCGCGCTGGACCGTATCCACAGCATCGATCCCGACAGCGGGATCGTCGAGGTCGACGCGGGCGTCAGCCTGGACACGCTCATGCGCGCCGCGCTGCCGTTCGGGCTGTGGATTCCGGTGCTGCCGGGAACCCGGCAGGTGACGGTCGGTGGGGCGATCGGCGCGGATATCCATGGGAAGAACCATCATTCGCAGGGCAGCTTCGGCAATCACGTGGTGTCGATGGACCTGCTCACCGCCGACGGATCGGTGCGCGCCTTGACACCGGAAGGGGCCGACGCGGAACTGTTCTGGGCGACGGTAGGCGGCATGGGGCTCACCGGCATCATCGTCAGCGCGCGAGTCCGGTTGACGCACACCGAGACCGCGTATTTCATCGTCGACAACGACCGCACCCGCGATCTCGACGAAACGATGGAATTGCTGACCGGTGGTTCCGATGACGGGTACGACTACTCGATGGCGGTACCGGACACCATTTCCACCGGGGCGAAACTCGGGCGGGCCGGGTTCAGCCGCGGGTCGCTGGCCACCGTCGATCAGTTGCCGGTGCGGCTGCGCAGCAAACCCTTGAATTTCGATGCGCCGCAATTGTTCACGGTGCCCGATATCTTTCCGAACGGGATGGTCAATTCGGTCACCACCCGGGTTGCCGCCGAGGCCGCCCATCGCCTTTTTCCTCGCCGGGCGCGCGGACGTATCCAGAATCTGACGCAGTTCTATCACCCACTCGATCTGCTCGGCGAATGGAATCGGGCATATGGCAAGCGGGGGTTCCTGCAGTATCAGTTCTCGATGCCGTTCGGGGCCGAGCAGCAGCTGGCCGACACGGTGCGCGCCATCGCCGAGTCGGGGCACCACTCGTTCCTCAATGTGTTCAAGCGAATGGGGACGAGCAACCCGGCGCCGCTGTCGTGGCCGCATCCCGGATACATGCTGAGCTTGGACTTCGCACTGACCAGCGGGCTCGACCGGTTCTGCGTCGACCTCGACGAACGGGTGCGGGCGGCGGGCGGGCGCTTGTATCTCGCGAAGGAGTCACGGACCACGCCCGAGATGATCGCGACGATGTACCCGCGGCTCGACGAATGGCGCCGAGTCAGGGATCGAATCGACCCGGAGCGGGTGTTCGCCTCCGACCTCTCACGGCGATTGCGGCTGGTCGCCGGACTCCGATATTGATGTGCTTCAGATCACGAGGGGTGTATTTCGAGCGAAAGTTCCTAACAGCTAATCGAATTCATCGAGAATGACGCACGTCACTGTCCGTTTTGAACTCTCAGGACTTTCTAAGTTACATTTCAGCAACAAACAGTTGGACACTTGATCATGGGTGCTCGATCGAGGGCCTGCGCTCCCCAGGGAGTATCGCCATTGAGGGAAAGACTGCATTCATGAACATCAGCAAGGTCGCCGCAACCTCCGCACTTGTCATTGCCGCACTCGGCGTTGCCACCGGCACGTCGCACGCTGCCCCGGCACCTGCTCCCGCGCCCGTCGCGGCCTTCCTCGACGGCGTGAACCAGGGTGTGAACCAGGTGCTGCCCGGCATCAACTGGAAGACCGGCATCGAGGGCGACGCGGTCGTCGTGCAGACCGACGCGGGCTCGCTCACCACCGAGAACAACCAGTTCCAGGTGCGCGACAACCAGGGCAATATCGTCGTCGCCCTGCCGCTGGCCTACACACTCGACGACCTCGAGTACCCGATCGACGCCGCCATCGACGGCACCCGCGCCACCCTGACCCCGCGCACCGACGTGGCCTCGGCCCGCCCGTCCACCCTGCTGAAGGACGTCGTTCGCCAGGACGCCTTCGATGACGCGGTCGGCGCCGCGGCCACCCAGTTCGGCATCATCACCGCCATCGGCACTCTCGTCGGCACCCTCACCGGCGGCCTCGCCGGCTGCGCCATCGGCGGCGTCGGCGGCCTGGTCCTCGGCGTCCCGGTGCTCGCCCTCGGTGGCGCCACCGGCGTCGCGGGCTGCCTCGCCGGTGCCGCGGTCGGCATCCCGCTCGGCGCGGCCGCGGGCCTGGTGCTGACCGGCGTCCCCGCCGCGATCGCCATCGGCATCGGCTTCCACAACCGGATCAACGCGCCGGAAAACCAGTAGGTAATCGTCGCGAAGGCCCCGTCCACCCGGATGGGGCCTTCGTGGAGTTCACTGCGCGAGACGGATGCGCAGCTTCTCATAGGTGGGGATGAAAACCTTTCGGCGGTACCGACGTTCGACGATCTCCCAGGGGCGACCGGCGGCGGTCAGCGCTTCGAGAAGCGCGGTGAGTTCGGAGTGGACGAGTTGCGCGCCGAGGCACAGGTGACGGCCGCCGCCGAACCAGAGCTGGCGGGTTTCGGGGTTGTAGTCGCGGTCGACGCGGAACTCGCCCGCGGCGTTGTTGATGGTCCAGGTGAGGATTTTGACGTGTTCGCCCGCGCGTAGGTCGCGGTCGGCGATGCGGACGTCCGCCGTGACCGAGCGGCCGACGAGGTAGGCGGGGCTGGTGACGCGCAGGGTCTCTCGGACCGCGTCGGGGAGCCGGTCGGGAGCGGCGAGCAGGGCGCGATGCTCGCCGGTGTCGTGCATGATCGCGACCATTCTGGTCATGGCGCTGGCGAGGGTGTCGGTGCCCGCCACGGCCATCAGGATCGCCAGGCCGCCCGCGTGCTCCACGTCCAATCCCAGTTCACGGCAGCGGCCGAGAGTGGTGTCGGGGTCGGCGCGGGCGTACGCATCGGGAACATTCACGGCGAGCTGGGTGGCCAGCGCACGGGCGCGGGCCAGCGCGACGGGGTCGAGTGTCGTCGAGGCCATGGTGCCGAAACCCAGGTTGACCAGCTCTTCGACATGATGGAACAGCCGCAGGAACAGCGCGTCGTGGTCGTCGGTGTAGTCGCCGCCGATGGCCGCGGCGATGTCTTCGGGGCGCATGCCGACCAGGTCGGAGACGCTGCGGCCGACCAGGATCTGCGCACGGGCGGCGATGTCGACGGTCTCCCCTGCGGCGAGCCGTTCGCGCAGGTCGCGCAGGTCGGGGCCGATCACTCGCTCCACCAGCGCATCGGTGTGGGTGAGGGTGAACAGGTCGCGCACCTTGGACCGCAGGTCGGTATGGCCCGGCCCTTCGAACAGATCCTCGACCCAGTCGCCGATGACCTGCGCCCACCAGTGCCCGGCCGCACCCTCGGACACGATGCTGAAATGCGTGCTGTCGTTATAGATCTGGCGGGCCACCAGCGGATCGGCGACGAACCAGCCGAGTTTGCGAACCTTGCGGATCGGCCGCGCGACCCGGCCAAGCAGCAATAAGCCAGGCAACCAGGGCTGACCTGCGGCGAGTAGGGTTAGTTCATGGCGTCGGGCAGAGCTCCACACCCCGGCACAATCTAATCGACCCGGCCCGATTAGTGAAGGTCTGTGGCTAGGATCGGCGAGATGCGCTGGTGGTGATCTGTGCATCACGCGATATCTGGAAGTGAACAAGCATGGTGAGATCGACAATCGAAGCCGTCGGCGCGTATCTGCCGGCCAGGGAAGTGACCACGGCGGAGTTGCTGGCACAGCTGGCAGTCGACGCACCGCTGGATCTGGAGAAGGTCAGCGGAGTCAGGGCGCGCAGGGTTCGCGGCGAATCCGAGGACTCGTTCACCATCGCCCTCGCCGCTGCCCGTAGCGCGCTGGACAATTCGCGCTACGACCCCGCCGATCTGGACGTGATCATCTCCTGCTCGATCACCAGGACCCGCGGCGAGGACTTCTGCCTGGAACCCTCGTTCGCCCTGATGCTGCGCACCGCGCTCGGGGCAGGCAGGGCGATCCACTTCGACGTGTCCAATGCGTGCGCCGGGATGATGACCGGAGTTCTCCTGCTGGACAGGATGATTCGATCCGGTGCGGTACGTCGCGGCATGGTGGTGTCGGGGGAATGCATCACGCCGATCGCCGATACCGCGGTGCGGGAGATCTCGCAGAAGTACGACCCGCAATTCGCCTCGCTCACCGTCGGTGATGCCGGCGCGGCCGTGGTGCTCGACGGTACCGACGGGCCAGGGCTCGACTACGTGGAGCTCAACACCAGCGCCGCTTTCGCGAAGCTGTGCCTCGGGATGCCGAGCGATCAGGGGCCGGGGGTCGCGCTCTACACCGACAACCGCGCGATGCACAACGAGTCCAGGTACCTGCTGTGGACCTCGCGGCAGCTGGAGTTCCTCGCCGCCCGCGGTTCCAGCTTCGCCGAGGAGGGTTACGACTACCTGATCCATCACCAATTCAGCGGCCCTGCCGTGGAATTGATCAACAAGATCGCCGAGCGCGAATTCGACGCGGCGATGCCGCCGGGGCTCGCGGTGCTGGACAGATACGGCAACACCGCGTCGACCTCACATTTCGTGGTGTTGCACGACGCGCTGCGGCAGGGACTGATCGCGCCGGGGTCGAAGGTTCTGCTGGTACCGGCGGCCTCCGGGGTGGTCGCCGGATTCTTGTCGGTGACAATCGGCGATCTGCGGGTATAGGACAGTATGGGAATCATCATTTCTTCGGCAGTGACGCGCAGCGGCGGCGTCAGCTCGGTGGGACAGGCGGCCGACGCCGCGCGCACGGCGTTGGCGGGGGCTGGTTGTCAGCCCGATCAGGTCGACGCGCTGATCAATGTGGGCGTTTACCGCGATGCGAACCTCGTGGAACCGGCGGTCGCGGCGCTGATCCAGCAGGCGGCGGGGATCGGATTGGACTACCGGCGCGGTGATGTGCCGTGTCTGTCGTTCGATCTGATGAACGGCGCCTGCGGGGTGGTGAACGCGGTGGGAGTGGCCGCCTCGCTGCTCGCCGACCTGCCTTCCGGGCATGTGGTGGTGGTCTCCGGGGATGCGCATCCGTCGGGGCTGGCCGATGCGGAGTTCGCGTTCGAGCCTGTCGGGGCGGCCTTCGTACTCGAGAATTCCGCTGAAGCCGCGGGTTTCGGCAGCGTCCATGTGAGCGCCGGTGACGTGCTGCCCGATCCACAGGGGTATGTGAAGTTGTCCGCGATGGGAGCCGAAGGGCGCTCGTCGTTGACGGTGGAATTGCTCGCCGGGACAGCGGAGCTCGTCGAACACGCCGCCATCGCGGCGCGAGAAGCCTTGGCCGCCGACGGTATCGACGCTGCGCAGGTGGTGCTGCTGTGCGGCAAACCGACGGCGGACTTCGCCGGGGAACTGGCTGCCCAGCTCGGCGTGGGCGCGGTGGTGACCGACGACTTCGCCGCCGACGCACACACGTCCGCGCTGACCGCCGCGTTCGTGGCCGCGCGTGATGCCGGACTGGCCGATCGGCCGTTGCTGTTCGTCGCCGCTGACGGTGGACCCACCGCCGCGGCTGTGACCTATCGAGGGGTTGGTGTGCGGTGACACGGTCTCTGCATGTTGTTCCGGATCCGGTGAATGCGCCGCGGCACGGTCGCCATCGCGCGTCAGACGATCCTTCGGCAGGAGTACCCAGCCGGGGCACGGTGCTGGCCCTGCGGTCGATTCCGGTGATCGGCTGGATATTTCTGATCGTCGGTGTGGTGCGGCCGTTCCGGGCCCGATGGTTGCGGGTGGCCTTCTGGATCGATGTGGTGTTGAGCGTCGGGGTGCACGCCGCGCAGATTCCGGCTGCCCGGAAAGTGGCCGCCGAGCGGGGGATCTCGCCCGGCCGGGCCGCCGTGATGACCATGCTGTTCGGGGCTACCTGGTGGAAGACGTTGGGCGAGGGCGAGCAGTGATCGATGCGCCGGGCGGCGATAGTGCGACCACGGGGTTCGGCCCGTGGGGGTACAGCACCTCGACTCTGTCCGGCTGGAGCTCGCATCGACGGTATAGCTTGGCGCCATGACTGTGCTGGTGACAGGCTCAACAGGGTTCGTCGGCGGGGCGATCGTGCGTGGGCTGCTGAAACGGGGGGTGCCGGTTCGGGCGATGGTCCGGGATTCAGCGGCGGCACCGGAGGGTGCCGAGGTCGTGGTTGCCGATCTCGGGGATACCACCGCGCTGGCGCGTGCGGTGACCGGGGTACGGGCTGTTGTACACGCGGCTGCCCTGCTGGGCGAATTCGGTCGACCCGCCGAGTTCTTCGCGGTGAATGTGGCGGGGACCGATCGGCTGGTGCAGGAAGCCGCGGCGGCCGGGGTCGAGCGGTTCGTGTTCATCGGGAGTCCGAGTGCGTTGATGGCGCCCGATGGCGGGGATCAGGTGGGGATCGATGAGACGGTGCCCTATCCCGAGCGGTTCCTGAACAGCTATTGCGAAACCAAGGCTGTCGCCGAGCAATTGGTGCTCGCGGCGAACGCGCCCGGGTTCACGACGTGTTCATTGCGGCCGCGGGCGGTCTGGGGGCCGGGGGATCGGCGCGGGCCGATCGTGCAGATTCTGGCGAAGTTGCGTGCGGGCCGGTTGCCGGATCTTTCCGGCGGACGCGATGTTCGGGCCTCGCTGTGCTACATCGACCATCTCGTCGATGCCGTCGGTCTCGTGCTGGAAGCCGAGAATGTCGGCGGACGCGCATATTTCGTCGCCGATGCGGAACCGGTGTCGGTGTGGCCGACGTTGGACGCCGTGGCCGAACGGTTCGCGTTGGCCCGGCCGAGTGTCACGGTGCCCGCGCCCGTCCTCGGCGGGGCGCTGGCGGCGATCGAAACGCTGTGGCGGATACCGGCGGTCGCGCAGCGGTGGACTCCCCCACTGTCGCGATACGCGGTCGCGCTCGTCACCCGGTCGGCGACCTACGACATCTCGCGAGCCGAGCGTGAACTGGGCTATCGGCCGGACGTCCCGTTCTCGACGGGCCTGGACAACTTCCATCGCTGGGTCGCCCAGGTCGGCGGGCTCGATCGGCTGTTGGAGGACCTGTGAGTAATCGTGAACCGGAATCGCTGTGGGTGGTGATTCCCGCCTTCGACGAAGAACGAGGAATCGGCCGGACCCTGGCTGCCATTGCCGCGCAACAGGACACGGACTTCACGGTGGTCGTGGTCGACAACAATTCGACCGATCGGACCGTCGAGGTGGTCCGCGCGTTCGCTTCAGCACATCCGGTGCCGCGCATCATGGTGATCCACGAGCAGCAGAAAGGCACCGGAGCTGCCGCCGATACCGGTATGCGCCATGCGATTTCACAGGGCGCGACCTACCTGGCACGGACCGACGCCGACTGTCTGCCCGCGCCCGACTGGACAGCGCGGATCAGAGCCGGGTTCGGCTCCGGGCTGCGACTGGTCAGCGGTCAGCTGATTCCGCGCACCGACGAAGGCGTTTCCTGGATCGACCGCACGATCATTCGGGTGGCTTTGGAAGTGGCGTCGACCTTCGGCAAGGTGCGCTCGGGTAACCGGGACCCGAAGTATCTCGGGCCCTACGTGATGACACCGGGCTGCAATATGGCGATAACCGCCGAATTATATATTGCCGCAGGAGGATTCCCGCGAACCGCGATCGAGGATCTGCACGAGGACCGGGCACTGGTCAACGCGGTGCGGACCATCACCACCGACTACGGGTTGCGTCGGGACGTGCGGGTGTTCGGCTCGAATCGGCGGGTACGCGCCTGGGGAATCCGCAAGACGCTCGCCTGGTATGCCGACCATCGGTATCGGCCCGAAGTGGTCGACATTCGGTGAGGGTCGCGCCCGTCATGCCCGCACGCCGTGCTCGACTACCGAGGGGGACCACCGATGACCGACTTTCTCGAACGGCTTGGGGCGCAAGCTGAACGGATTCCGGATGCCTCGGCACTCGGGACGGTCGGCAAGCGTGCGCTCACCTACCGGGAACTGGTGGACACCGTCGGCCGGGTGGCGAACAACCTCGGCGAAGCCGGGTTCTCGGCAGGTGATCGGATGCTGTTCTCGATCCGGCCGAGCGTGTCGTCGGTGATGTTGATCTTCGGGGTGATCGCCGCGGGCGGAACGATCGTGTTCGTCGACCCCGGTGTGGGGCCGGAGCTTTTCGCCAAACGGGTCGGCGTGGTCGAACCTACTTGGGCAGCAACGGAATCACTGCTGTATGCCGTGAGTGGGCCGCTTGCCGGGTTCGGCCGCAAGAAGGGGCTGGAACTGCCCCGGTTCGGCGCGCTCGATGTTCGGCACATCCACAGTGGGGTGTGGGTGCCCGGCACACCGTTCGGGTCGATTCCGTTGCGGCGGTTCACCGGCGATGCGCGCCAGACCGTCCTGCCGGCCCCGAAGCCTGATGCGGCGGCGTTGATCGTGTTCACCTCCGGAACCACCGACGAACCGAAAGCCGTTGTGCACACCCGTGCTTCGCTGAGTGCGGGGCTCGCCGCGATGGGCGGAAAGACCGATCTCGCGCCCGGCGCCTTCCTGCACACCGAGCAGCTCATGATGGGACTGCCCGCCTTGATGGCGGGAGCACGGTGGGCGATGCCGCGATATCCACGGTTCGGTACCCATATCGACCCGGTCCGATTCACGCAGAATCTGCGAAGCGCGACGCACGCGTTCTACACCCCGGCCGATCTCGCTGTCGCGCTCGACGCGATCGAAGCCGGCGATCTCACGGCGCCACCGAATCTCCGTCAGGTGGCCCTCGGCGGCGCGCCGGTCACGTCGACACTCCTTCGCCGGGCACGGAAGTCATTGCCCGACACCGAGTTTCTGGCGATCTACGGGATGACGGAGATTCTGCCGGTGGCGGTAGCGACCGGCGCCGCCAAGCTCGCGCACGACGGGGATCTGCTCGGTTCCCCGGTGCGGGGTGTGCAGGCGCGGATCGCCGACGACGGCGAACTCGTGCTGTCCGGCCCGAACCTATGTCGCGGCTATCTCGGCGCCCAGCCGCTGACCGAGATCGCGACCGGCGACCTCGCCCGCTGGGACGGCAAGGAACTGGTCCTCACCGGACGCAAGAAGGACATGATGATCCGGGGGAAGACGAACATCTACCCAGGGTTGTATGAGCCCGTGATCACCGCGATCGACGGTGTGCGCGAGGCGATCATGGTCGGTCTGCCGGACGAGATCGGTGACGAACGGATCGTGCTCGCCGTTGTCGCGGAACCGGGATCCGGGGACATCGCGGCGCTGCTTCACGAACGACTGCCGCGGGTCATCGACACCACCGCCGTCCCCGACGACATCGTGGTGGTGGATCGAATTCCGGTCAGCGGACGAACGAACAAGCCGGACCGGGCGGCACTACGGGAGATGGTGCGCGGGCTGCTCGCCTAGTCGGACAGTCGCGCGAACCCGCTGTAGCATTATGTACACAACGTAGCAGTCGTGAGTACACTTGCCTCTATGAAGCAGATCCAGCAACGCGACCTTCGCAACGACAGCGGAAAAGTGCTCGCCGCGGTCGAAGCAGGCGAGAGCTTCATCATCACTCGCAATGGCAACCCCGTGGCCAAGCTCGAGCCCCTCGTTCGACGGACCTTTGTGCCCGTCGCCGAGCTGGCGCGCACGAGCGCCCGACTCCCGCGCGTCGACTACCAGCAGTGGCGTGCCGACCTGGACGCGATGATCGACCCGGAAATGCCCGACGGTGAGTGAGCCAGCCGAGCCCCTCCACATCCTCCTCGACACGTCGGTGCTCATCGACTACAGCGATGTTCAATCGAGCCTGCCTACAGACGCAGACGCTGCGATCAGCGCCGTCAGCGTGGCCGAACTCGCCGCCGGCATCCACGCCGCCATGGACCCGGTGCGCCAGGCACAGCGCCAACTCCGCTTCCAATGGGTTGTCAGGTCCTTCGATCCACTCCCGTTCGAGATCGACACAGCTCACGTGTACGGGTCGCTGGCTTTACTGGTCGAGCAGATCGGCCGCAAACCCCGGCGCCGGGTTGCCGACCTGCAGATCGCGGCCACCGCGGTCCAGCATGCGCTGCCGCTCTACACCCGAAATCCCGACGACTTCAAGGGGCTCGGTCCGCTGCTCAACATCGTCGCTGTGTAGCCGCCGAATCAACAGGTGACGGAGCGGATGGTTCGGTCTGCCAGAGATTCGATGGCTGCATGCGGGAGTATGGCGTCGACGTAGCAGAAGGTGACCGACATCGTGGTGCCGAGGGTAGCTACCGCGACCGTGAGGGCACTGGCGCAGGAGTTCGTTCCGGCGACTGTGAGGGCGGTGATGTCTAGGGGCTCAGGGGTTTCGGGTGGGGTCAGTTTTCCGAGGTTGCTGAGTGTGACGTTCCACGGTGCGCGGCGGTCGATGAGTTCGATGGTGCGCCTGCCGGATTCGAGTGATCGGGGACAGCCGTAGCGGATGGCGGCCAGGGCGGTGAGGTCGTTGTTCTTCGCCAGTCGTTGAGTCAGTTGGGTTTTCGCCGCGCGGGCCGCGTCCCAGAGGGAGTGAGACAGGCCGTAGGGGACGAAAGTGGGGACTACCGCGGTGAACATGCCGGGCTCGTCGTCGTCCGGGGGTGGGTTCAGGCGGGAGCGGACGTCGACGGGGATGCCGATGCCCGCTACGCCGGAAGGTTGGGGGGCGAGTTCGCCGAGGGCGTTGGCCAGGGCAGCGGACAGCGCGGCGTTCATGGTGACGTCGTGCTGATGGCACCGGGTGCGAAGGTCGGTGAGGGTTGCCCCCTCGATGGTGCGAATCACGGTGCGGGTGCGGCGGATCGGGAGCGGCGGCGGGGTGCCGGGCAGGCTGGCCGGGCGGCGGGCCATGGCGGTGAGTTGGCCGGTGATGTTGGTGCGTAGACAGCGTAGGAGTCGGGTGTGTGCGGGCGGGATGAGGTCGTCGGGGGCTGGGATCGGCGGGCGCGAGGCGGCGGGGACGGGAGATCCGAAGGCGTAGGCGAGGATTCGCCAACCCAACGACGTCATCGAGCGTCCGTCGACTAGGACGTGGGACAACACGAGGATCAGGTCGTGGTGTTCCTCGGAAGTGCCTGGGCGCCAAACCAAATCGATGAGGCGCCCGGGTTCCGTTGCCAGATCGACGGACTCGGCCAATTGTTCGTCGAAGACCGTGCGCCACTCGTCGGGGTCTTCGGCGATGCGGTGCAGGACCGGTAGGTGCGGGTCGGCGGACGGGGCGAAACGCGGGCCGTCGACCACCGTTGTTCGCAGCAGCGGAAACTCCGCGACCAGCGCGTCGGTGGCCGCTTCGAGGCGGTAGGCACCGATCGAGCCGCGCACCCGCAAGCGGACGACGCAATTAGCCGGCGACAACTGATCGACGAGCCAGAACCACCGCTCCGACGCCGACAGCGGCCGCATCACCTCACCCATCGCGGCCTCCTGTGTATCGGCAATTGTGTCACCGCCGAGCGTAACGAACCGACGCCCGCTCGATCCTCAGCACTTTCACATGGCGTTACTACATGCGTATTATGGACTTATGGGTTTCGAGTGGCCTGATTGGGCGATCGCTCACCTGATCGGCATCGAACCCAGCGAGGTTCGGCAGGTCCTCGCAGCGTCACGACGGTGGCCACGCCCGGCCTTCGACGGCCAGGTGACCGTTCTGACGGTGTGGGGGCGCACCACAGCCGGCCGCCCGCTGATCGTGGTGATGCGACAGCGGGAGGACTGGACGTGGGTGATCATCGGCGCACGCACGATGCGCGCCGAGGAACTGGCGCAATTCGAGCAGTGGGAAAGTGGGAGCCAATCATGAGCGAGCCAGGACTTCCGTCCAGCAGAGAAGAACTCGCCGACTTCATGGATCGGCTGAGTTTCTCCGACGAGCCCACCGACGCCCCACCACGCCTTCCGGTCAACGAAGACATCATGGTGACCACGTCGATCCGCCTCCCTCTCGGCCTACACAGCCGCCTGAAATCCCTCGCCGACGAACGCCGCGTAGGCGTATCGACCTTGCTCCGAGAATGGGCCGAAGCGGCCGTCGCCGAAATCGACGACGAAGACCAAATGATCTCCCTCGCCGAAGCCAAACGCGCCCTCTCCCGAGTCCACCCGATCCACCGGGCGAGTTGAAGAGCGAA
This sequence comes from Nocardia sp. NPDC058480, assembly GCF_042720495.1. NCBI lineage: Bacteria > Bacillati > Actinomycetota > Actinomycetes > Mycobacteriales > Nocardiaceae > Nocardia > Nocardia sp. NPDC058480. Next base: position 126,116 of record NZ_JBHXMN010000001.1, read on the forward strand.
CCCGCCATTCAGGCCGGCTACCGCTCGGGCCGCTTGGTCGGTGCTGATGGTGCCCGCACCGGTGAAGCGGCGAATCACCGAAAGGACTTCGACGGTCCAGTGCTGGGGGCGATCCAGCGATTGTCGGCTTCCAAGGCGGCGCGACAGCTGTCACCGAGGGGGCTGGATTCAGGAGAGCGGGAAGACGACCGAGGCCCCCGCAAAGCGGAGGCCTCGGTCATGCTGATCAGCTAGCTCTGCCTCAGCGGCGGCGCTTGCCCTTCGAATCGGTGCGGGCCGCTTCGCGACGCTCGCGGCGGGTGCCGGACTGCTGGCCGCCGCCGTATTCCTGGGCGTCGGAATGGGATTCGGCGTGGCCGTCTTCGGCGGGGCCCGAGTAGTTCATCGCGCGGGCGGGCTGGTCGGTGATGCCCTTGGCCCGCAAGGCCGGTGGGGCCTGGACGGGGGCGTCCTGGACCGGCGCGCCGACCGGGGAGCGCAGGCCCTTGTCGATGGAGACGCCTTCGGGCTGGGGCTGCTGGACTTCCACCTGGAGGTTGAAGAGGAAGCCGACGGACTCCTCCTTCAGGCCTTCCAGCATGGCGGCGAACATGTCGAAGCCTTCGCGCTGGTATTCGACCAACGGGTCGCGCTGGGCCATGGCGCGCAGGCCGATGCCCTCCTTGAGGTAGTCCATCTCGTAGAGGTGTTCGCGCCACTTGCGGTCCAGGACCGAGAGCAGGACCTGGCGTTCCAGGTTGCGCATGGCGCCTTCGCCCGCGAGGCCGTCGATTTCCTGTTCGCGCTTCTCGTAGGCGTTGTGGGCGTCTTCGAGGAGGGTCTCGCGGAGTTCGTCGCGGGAGAGTTCGCCCGCGTCGCCGGTGGCGGTCTCGCCGGTGAGTTCCTTGTGGTCCAGGCTCACCGGGTAGAGGGTTTTGAGGGCGGTCCAGAGCTTGTCCAGATCCCAGTCCTCGACGTAGCCCTCGACGGTGGCGCCGTCGACGTAGGCGGTGGTCACGTCGGTGATCATGTTCTGAACCTGACCCTCCATGTCCTCGCCACGCAGGATCTGGTTGCGCTCGCCGTAGATCACGGTGCGCTGCTGGTTCATGACCTCGTCGTACTTCAGAACGTTCTTGCGGATCTCGAAGTTCTGCTGCTCGACCTGGGTCTGCGCGCTCTTGATGGCCTTGGAGACCATCTTCGCCTCGATCGGGACATCGTCGGGCAGGTTCAGGCGCGTCATGATCGACTCGAGCGCGGCACCGTTGAAGCGGCGCATCAGCTCGTCGCCCAGCGACAGGTAGAAGCGGGACTCGCCCGGGTCGCCCTGACGGCCGGAACGACCACGCAGCTGGTTGTCGATACGGCGCGACTCGTGACGCTCGGTGCCGAGCACATACAGACCGCCGGCCTCGCAGACCGTTTCGGCATCTTCCTCGGTCTGCTTCTTGACCTGCTCGAGCGCGGAGTGCCAGGCGGCCTCGTACTCGTCGGGGGTGTTCACCGGGTCGAGGCCCTGCTTGCGCAGCAGGATGTCAGCGATGATGTCGGCGTTGCCGCCGAGCACGATATCGGTACCACGACCGGCCATATTGGTGGCTACGGTGACCGCGCCGGGGCGACCGGCCTCGGCGATGATCTGCGCTTCCTGCTCGTGGAACTTCGCGTTCAGAACCGAGTGCGCCACACCGCGTTTGGTGAACTGCTTGGACAGGTACTCCGAGCGCTCCACGCTGGTGGTACCGATCAGGACCGGCTGGCCCTTCTCGTGCCGCTCGGTCACGTCGTCGACGACGGCGGCGAACTTGGCCTCTTCCGACTTGTAGATCAGGTCGGCCTGGTCCTTGCGGACCATCGGCTTGTTCGTCGGGATCGGGACCACGCCGAGGTTGTAGATCGAGTGCAGCTCGGCGGCCTCGGTCTCGGCGGTACCGGTCATGCCGGACAGGCGGTTGTAGAGGCGGAAGTAGTTCTGCAGGGTGATCGTGGCCAGGGTCTGGTTCTCCGGCTGGATCTCGACCTTCTCCTTGGCCTCGATCGCCTGGTGCATGCCCTCGTTGTAGCGGCGACCGACCAGGATGCGGCCGGTGAACTCGTCGACGATGATCACTTCGCCGTCGCGGACGATGTAGTCCTTGTCGCGCTGGTAGAGCTCCTTGGCCTTGATGGAGTTGTTCAGGTAGCTCACCAGCGACGAGTTCGCGGACTCGTAGAGGTTGTCGATGCCGAGCTGATCCTCGACGAACTCCACGCCCTGCTCGTGCACGCCGATGGTGCGCTTCTTGATGTCCACTTCGTAGTGGACGTCCTTCTTCAGCAGCGGTGCGATGCGCGCGAACTCGGCGTACCACTTCGACGAGGCGTCGGCCGGGCCCGAGATGATCAGCGGGGTGCGGGCCTCGTCGATGAGGATGGAGTCGACCTCGTCGACCACGGCGAAGTTGTGACCACGCTGGACGAGATCGTCCAGGGAGTGAGTCATGTTGTCGCGCAGGTAATCGAAGCCGAACTCGTTGTTCGTGCCGTAGGTGATCTCGGCGGCGTAGGCCACGCGGCGCTCGGCCGGGGTCATCCCGCCCAAGATCACGCCGACCTCGAAACCGAGGAAGCGGTGCACGCGGCCCATCCACTCGGCGTCGCGCTTGGCGAGGTAATCGTTGACCGTGACGACGTGCACGCCGTCACCGGAAATCGCGTTGAGGTACGCGGGGAGCACACAGGTCAGGGTCTTGCCCTCACCGGTCTTCATCTCCGAGATATTGCCGAGGTGCAGCGAGGCGCCGCCCATGATCTGGACCTTGTAGTGCTTCTGGTTCAGCACGCGCCAGGACGCCTCACGCGCCACGGCGAAGGCCTCGAGCAGCAGGTCGTCGAGGGTTTCCCCGTCGGCGTAGCGCTGGCGGAACTCGTCGGTCTTGGCGCGCAGCTCGGCGTCGGTCAACGCTTCGATCTCGTCGCCGTACGCGATGACCTCATCGGCGAGGTTCGAGAGCCGCTTGACCATGCGACCTTCACCAATCCGTAGCAACCTCGTCAGTGTCAGCGCAGGCACGGGTCTCGTCAGTCCTCTGGTCGGAGTTGTGTTCAACGGCGATGGTAGTCCGCAGACCACCGTACCCGGCGGCGCGGACCCGTGCCCGACGTACCGGTGCAGTCATTACCCCAGGTCACGACGCTCGGCGAGCCTCCTTGCCCGGCACCGCGATTCACCTGCCGTGACGTAGGATGTAGCGCGTGCCCGATCAGCGCCATGGGCGCGCGAAGCGTGCTACGGCACCGGAAGGAGCTTCGGAGCGCGTGATCACGAGATTGACGCCGCAGGACGCGTCGTTCTATCGGCTCGAGTCGAGCAGCAACCCGATCCACATCGGCTCTCTCGCGATCCTGAACAACTCCTCTCCCGACGCCGAGGGCCAGGTACTGGACTACGAACGCCTCGTCGACCTGGTCGAATCCCGGCTGCCGCTGGTGCCGCGCTACCGCCGCAAGGTGCGCGAGATCCCACTCGCCATGGGCAGGCCGGTATGGGTCGAGGACAGCCGTTTCGACATCAGCTATCACATCCGCCGCTCCGCGCTGCCCGGTCCGGGCAGCGACTGCCAGCTCTACGATCTCGTCGCCCGGCTCGCGTCGCGACCCCTGGATCAGGGTCGGCCGCTGTGGGAGATGTATCTGATCGAAGGGCTCGCCGACGGGCGCGCGGCGGTGTTCACCAAGTCGCACTCGGCGCTCGTCGACGGTGATACCGCCCTCGAAATCGGGCACGTGATCCTCGACAACTCCCCGCTGCCGCGCGAACTGGCCGACGACTCGTGGCGTGCGCCGCGCGAACCAACCGATGTGGAATTGCTGGCCGGGGCGCTGTCGCAGCTCGCCGCGCAGCCACGCGAGGCCTACGGCGTGATGCGCGACGCGGGATCGAACGCGTTCGGGGTGGTGCGCGGCACCCGGATGGCAGTGAAGGCCGCGGCCAATGTGGTGCGCGCGGCGACCTCGAGCGCGGCGCCGGACAGCCCGCTCAACGCCCGCACCTCGCGCAGCCGCCGCTTCGACGTGGTGCGCACCGATCTGGACGACTACCGCACGATCCGCAGGCATTTCGACTGCTCGATCAACGACGCGGTGCTCGCGGTGGTCACCGGGGCGCTGCGAAACTGGCTGCTCTCACGCAACGAGGCGCTGGTCGAGTCGACCAATCTGCGCGCGGTGGTGCCGATGTCGGTCTACGTCGACGGCGACAACCAGCTCACCCCGGCCAGCGAGGTGTCCTCGTTCCTCATCGATCTGCCCGTGGGCGAACCGAATCCGACGATGCGGCTCTCGCACATCTCCCATGCCACCGAGGCCGCGGGCAGGCAACGTCGCGGCGTGCGGGCCCGCACGCTCGTACACCTGGCCGGATTCGCGCCCGCGAGCCTGCACGCGATGAGTGTGCGGGCGGCGAGTACGTTCGCCGACAACAGTTTCAATCTGGTGATCACCAACGCGCCGGGACCACAGACCGCGATGTACATCGGCGGGGCGCGCATGCTGGAGATGTATCCGGTATCGCCGCTGCTGCGCAATCAGACATTGAGTTTCGGACTCACCTCGTACGACGGTCAGGTCTTCTACGGACTCAACGCCGACCGCGACGCCATGGCCGACATCGATGTTCTCGCGGCCTCGGTGCACGAATCGATGGAGGAGTTGCTCGGTGCCTGTCTCTGAGAACGACACGATGCGGGTCTACATCCCGGCGACGATCCCGCTGCTGCGCCAACTCGTCGACGAGCAGCAGTTGCTCCCGCTCGGCGCGACCGCGTTCGCCGTGACGCCCGCCCTGCGCGAGGCCTACGCCGCGGGCGACGACGAGGAACTCGCCGAAGTGGCGATGCAGGAAGCCGCGCGGGCCTCCATGCGGCTGATCGCCGCCGAGCGCGACGGACTCGACGATCCGGACGACGCCGCCGAGGGCGAAGCGGCCAACCCGGGTAGCCCGGTGTATCGGCGCGCGGTGATCGCGGCGGATGTGCCGGGGGCGAAGCTGCGGCCCGATCTCGACGATGCCGTGGTGAAGCTGTCGGGGCCGATCAGCTTCAAGCAGGTCGCCGCGGTGCATGTCGACCTGGCCGAGGCGGAGCCGCAGGTCGCCAAGGCCGTGGACGTCATCGATGCCGCCGACCTCGGTGATACCGATGCGGAATTCGTCCTCGGCGACGCCGAGGACCATCAGCTGGCCTGGTACGCGCCCCAGGAGCTGCCGTTCCTGCTCGAGCTGTTGTAGCTGCGGCGGTCGGCGGCCCCGGTTGCCCGATGTTCACAACTAGCGCTCAACCTACGATGCCGTAACCTGGCTGCGAGCGAGTCACCCCACGGTGGCTCGAATGCACGACAGGGAGAAATCGCAGCGCATGGTCCTCAATAAGTTCCGGGAATGGCTCGAAGCACCGGCGGCGCAGGTCGCCGATCGCGGCGGCAAGCTGAACGTGTTGCGTGGCGCGGTAGCCCGGGTGACCACTCCCCTGCTGCCCGATGACTACCTACACCTGGCCAATCCGCTGTGGTCGGCGCGCGAGCTGCGCGGGCGCATCGTCGAGGTGCAGAAAGAGACCGCCGACTCGGCGACCCTGGTGATCAAGCCGGGCTGGGGCTTCGATTTCAAGTACCGCCCAGGGCAGTACATCGGCATCGGCATCCTGATCGACGGCCGCTGGAACTGGCGTTCCTACTCACTGACCTGCCCCCCGGACTGGACCGGCGAGGGCGGCAAGCGGCTCATCTCCATCGCGGTGAAGGCGATGCCGGAGGGCAAGCTGTCAAGCCACCTTGTCAACGGGGTGGCCGCGGGCACCATCGTGCGGCTGGCCGCACCGGCGGGCGGGTTCGTGCTGCCCGAGCCGCCGCCGACGAAGGTGCTGTTCCTCACCGCGGGCAGCGGTATCACCCCGGTGATGTCGATGCTGCGCACGATGGACCGCCGCGACGGCGTCAACGACGTGGTGCACGTCCATTCCGCGCCCACCGACGCCGATGTGATGTTCGGCGCCGAACTGCGCGCCCTGCACGACAAGCACCCCAGCTTCGTCTCCCACCTGCAACTCACCGACGAGCAGGGCCTGTTCTCCCTGGCCCGCCTCGACGAGCTCTACCCCGACTGGCGCGAGCGCGAGACCTGGGCCTGCGGACCGGCCCCGATGCTCGACGCGATCGAGAACCACTGGAAGAACGCGGGTGTGGCCGACAAGCTGAACATCGAACGCTTCGAGGTGGAGCGCTCCGCGATCGGCGAGGGCGGCACCGTGACGTTCGGTACCACCGGGCGCACCCTCACCGTCGACGGTGCGACCAGCCTGCTCGAAGCCGGTGAATCCGTCGGCGTGCAGTTGCCCTTCGGCTGCCGGATGGGCATCTGCCAGACCTGCGTGGTGACCATCTCCGCCGGACACGCCCGCGATCTGCGCAACGGCGACGAACGTCAACCCGGCGACAAGGTGCAAACCTGCATCTCCGCCGCCGCGGGCGACTGCACCCTGGACATCTAGCGCCGCCTGCCGGAGCGACCAACGGGTACCCTCGGAGCTATGCGTCGGTCATAACCCGTGACCAACGGTCATCTCTGCGGCCCCTGACGTCGATCGATTCCGACGGGCGCGACCTAGGACCACTCACAGGAGGACCCCCGGTGGCCATCACCGATATCCAGGCCTTCGCCCATCTGACGGCGGCCGACATCGACACACTGGGGAAAGAACTCGATTCGATCCGCCGATCGGTGGAGACCTCCCGCGGCGAACACGACGCCAAGTACATCCGGCGCACCATCGCGGCTCAGCGCGCACTCGAGGTGGCCGGGCGCGCGGTGCTGTTCGGCAGCCGTAACCGCTGGGCCTGGCTCGGCGGTACCGCGATGCTCTCGGTCGCCAAGATCATCGAGAACATGGAGCTCGGCCACAATGTGAGCCACGGCCAGTGGGATTGGATGAACGATCCCGAGATCCACTCCACCAGCTGGGAGTGGGACATGACGGGCCCGTCGGCGCAGTGGCGGCGCGCGCACAACTATTCGCACCACACCTACACCAACGTCCTCGGCAAGGACGAGGATCTGGGTTTCGGCATTCTGCGGATGACCCGCGACGAGGCGTGGCGCCCCGTCCATCTGGCCCAGCCCGCCGCCAATCTGCTGCTGGCCGCGACCTTCGAGTGGGGTATCGCACTGCACGATCTCGGCATCGAGAAGGAGCTGGCCGGGATCGCGCCCGGCGCGAAGACCTCGCCGCCCGATATCGAGTTCTACCGTAAGTCGGCCCGTCAGGTCGCCAAGGATTTCGTGCTCTACCCAGCACTGACCGGCCCGGCCTGGAAGTCGACGCTCAAGGCGAACGCCACCGCCAATCTGGTGCGCAATCTCTGGTCCTACGCCGTGATCTTCTGCGGGCATTTCCCCGACGGCGCGCAGAAGTTCACCTCCGAACAGCTCGACGGGGAAACCCAGGGCGAGTGGTACCTGCGCCAGATGCTGGGCAGCGCCAACTTCAAGGCCGGTCCGGTGATGGCCTTCATGAGCGGCAACCTCTGCTACCAGATCGAGCACCACCTGTTCCCCGACCTGCCGAGCAACCGGTATTCGGAGGTGGCGGTACGGGTGCGCGAGCTGTGCGACAAGTACGACCTGCCCTACACCACCGGCTCGCTGGGCAAGCAGTACCTGCTGGCCTTCCGCACCATCCACAAGCTGGCGCTGCCGGACCGTTTCCTCAAGCGCACCGCCGACGATGCTCCCGAGACGTCTTCGGAGCGTAAGTTCGCCGGCATCTCACTGCCCGACAGCCTGCGGGTAGATCCGGAGACCGGTAGGCGTTTCGGCCTGCGTTCGGCGCTGCACGATGCGAAGGTCGCGCTCGAGATCAAGGCGCGGCACGAGAAGGAAGTGCTGCGCGAGGCGAAGACGGCGCTCAAGGCGCGAGCACGGCAGGAGAAGCTGGCCTTGCGCGAGGCCAAGCGGGCGCTCGGCGAACGCGCCGTGCGCGAACGGGGTGTGCTGCGCGACAAAGCAGCTCGCCGAATGGCTCGCCACGCCTGATAACATTTACATCTCGATTACGCAATAGGACTTATCACACATTTCGTCCTGAAAATCGCCAACCTACGCTCTCGTAACTTACGGTACTGTAGCCGCCATGGCGATCTCGGATGTCAAGGAATACGCGCACCTCACCGCAGCGGATGTCGAAGCTCTAGGTGCGGAGTTCGACGCGATCCGCCGAGAGATCGAATCCTCGCGCGGAGCGGCCGACGCGCGCTATATCCGCAATGTCATCCGGCTACAGCGCGCCCTCGAGATCAGCGGCCGCACGGTGCTGTTCGCCAGCTTCCTGCCTCCGGCCTGGCTGGCCGGGGTGGCCCTGCTCGGCACCGCCAAGATCATCGAGAACATGGAGATCGGGCACAACGTCTTGCACGGGCAGTGGGACTGGATGAACGATCCGGAAATCCATTCCACCTCGTGGGAATGGGACAACGCAGGCCCCTCCGAGCACTGGAAGATCACCCACAACTTCCTGCACCACAAGTACACCAACGTGCTCGGCATGGACGACGACATCGGCTACGGCCTGCTTCGCGTCACCCGCGACCAGCGCTGGAAGCCGTTCTACCTCGGCAACCCGGTCTACAACCTGCTGCTGCAGATGTTCTTCGAATACGGCATCGCGATCCAGCATCTCGAGCTCGGCAAAGTCGCGATGAGCAAGTGGGAAAAGGACTCCGCCGAATGGCAGAAGTTCGACGCCGACCGCAAGGTGGTGCTGAAGAAGGTCGGCAAGCAGGCCGCCAAGGATTACCTGGTCTTCCCGCTGCTCACCGGGCCCGCCTTCCTGAGCACACTGACCGCGAACCTCGCCGCGAATGTCGTGCGCAACGTGTGGACCAACGCGGTCATCTTCTGCGGCCACTTCCCCGACGGCGCCGAGAAGTTCACCAAGGCCGATATCGTGGGCGAAACCAAGGGTGAGTGGTATCTGCGCCAGATGCTGGGCAGCGCCAATATCAACAGCGGTAAGGTCCTGGACTTCATGACCGGCAACCTCAGTCATCAGATCGAACATCACCTGTTCCCCGACCTGCCGAGCAACCGGTACGCCGCCATCGCGGTGCGGGTGCGCGAACTGGCCGACAAGTACGACCTGCCCTACACCACCGGTTCGATGCCGGCACAGTACTTCAAGTCGTGGCGCACCATCCTCAAGCTCTCGCTGCCGAACAAGTACCTGCGCCACACCACCGACGACGCGCCGGAGACCAAGTCCGAGCGCCTGTTCGCCGGCAACACCACCACCACGATCGACCCGGCGACCGGGCGCCGGCAGGGCCTGCGCACCGCGCTGGCCGCCGGTCGTAAGCTGGCCCGCCGAACGGTGGCCTGAGGCGGCTACGGTTGTATGGTCGGCGTGAGTGCCGACCAACTGAGCGTCTACGACGCGATCCGTCTGCGTCGTGATGTGCGCGCCGAATACACCGGCGAGCCCGTCGACGACGACACCCTGTTGCGGATCCTCGACGCCGCGCATCGCGCGCCCAGCGTCGGGAACTCGCAGCCGTGGGATTTCGTCGTGGTTCGCCAGGCCGAGACGCTGCGCCGGTTCGCCGAGCATGTGGCGGACAAGCGGGTCGAGTTCCGTGCGTCGCTGCCTGCCGAGCGGGCGGCGACATTCGAGCCGATCAAGATCGACGGGATCCTCGAGAGCGGCACGGGTGTTGTTGTCACGCACGATAATTCGCGTGGCGGACCGCAGGTACTCGGTCGGGCGAGCGTGCCGGAGACCGGCGTGTACTCGACCGTGCTCGCCATTCAGAACCTGTGGCTCGCGGCGACCGCGGAGCAGGTGGGGGTGGGCTGGGTGTCGTTCTACGATCCGGAATTCCTGCGCGAACTCGTCGGCCTGCCCGCCGGAATCGAGCCGGTGGCCTGGCTGTGTGTCGGGCCGGTGAGCGCATTCCAGCAGGTGCCGGATCTGGAACGTTTCGGATGGCGGACGGGACGGTCGCTGACCGAGGCCGTGCATCACGAAACCTTCGGCGGCTGAACAAGATCCGGACACCCGCCGAAAGCGGATGCCCGGATCGGTCATGGCTCTAGGCCAGCTTGATCAGGCCGTAGTCGAAGGCGTGTCTGCGATAGACGACCGACGGACGGTCGGTCTCTTTGTCGTGAAACAGGAAGAAGTCGTGGCCGACCAATTCCATCTGATAGAGGGCGTCGTCCACCGACATCGGTGTCGCGGTGTGCACCTTGGTGCGCACGATGTGGCCAGGGCCGGACTCGTCGAGTGCCTCGTCGTGGTCGTGGGCAGCGGAACCGTCCGGCTGGGCGAACAGCGACTCGTCGACCAGCGTGGCAGTGGCCTGCGCGACCGAGACCGGCGTCTTGTCGCCGTAGTGCACGACGCGCCGCTTGTCCTTGGACCGGCGCAGTCTGCTCTCGATCTTCTGGGTGGCCGATTCGAGCGCGGCATAGAAGCTGTCGGCGCACGCTTCGGCGCGCACGATCGGTCCACGGCCGCGCGCGGTGATCTCCACGCGCTGACAGGCCTTGCGTTGACGACGATTGCGTTCGTGGAACAGTTCCACATCGAAGAGGAAGATCGACGGGTCGAAGCGCTCTAACCGAGACAGCTTCTCCGCGACGTAGATTCGATAGTGGTCAGGGATTTCGACGTTGCGACCGGAGACCACCACTTCGGCGTTCGGGGTCTCCATATCGATCGTCTCGGTGGCACCGTTCTGTAGTGCCGTGGGTTCAGCATCTTGCACTGATGCCCGTGAAGAAGTCGTCACGCGTACCTCCCGGATATGGCCGCACAACTACGAACGTAGGGCGGCGGGATTGAGCTGTGCCGATCGGGAATCGCCCGGCACCTGTATCCGCGGCACCACCTCCCAGACTTGGTTCGGTGTGTGCTCGCGACGCTAGTCCGCCATCGGCAAGTCCGCCACTGTTCACGCGAACTTTCCTCCGTCAAGCCGCGCAGGTCACCAAAACCGCCCGCGGAACTATGCCGATTCGGCTAAGAACGCGTGTCGATTCACAGGCGGTGGCACCGGTGGTCAGCACATCGTCGACCAGCACTACCTGCGCTTTCGCACCGATAGCGACCCACTCGGCCGGATCGGCGACGGTCATGATCTTGCCGCGCAGATTGTGGGTGCGCTCATGCTGCGTCAAGCCCACCGAATCCCGTACACCGCGACCCATCCGCAGCAACGGCGCGGTTCGGCAATCGATCAGCGATCGTGCCGCGACCACGGCCGAGCGTGCCACGGGATCACCACCACGGCGACGGGCCGCCGCGGATCTGGTCGGTGCGGGCACGAGCAGGAGTGGGCGGTCGGGGGCGCGCAAGCGGGCCAAGCCGTGGGCCAGTGCCAGCCCGAGTGGGCCGGCGAGGTCGCGTCGGCCCTGTTCCTTGGCCGCCAGCACCGCCCGCCCGCCCACGCCGGTGTAGGGCCCGAGCGCCCAGCACGGCACACCGGGATCGGCGCGCGGCCGCACCCGGACGGGACCGCGGCCGAGCTCAGCGGCGCACTCGGCGCACCAATTCTCGCCCGGCGAACCGCAGCCGCCGCACCGGTCGGGCAGGATCAGATCCAGCAGCGCCTTCATAGCGAGCGAGTATGGCAGTGCGCACTGACATGCTTCGTCGCTCTACGAGCGTTGTTCTCGGCGCGCCTGGCGCCGATGGACTGACCGAAGGGTGCGACGAAGGAGTGCCCGTAGGGAGGGAAGAGGTGGAGTTAAGCGCCGAGAACCGCGGCGCCAGCCGCAAATAGACACAGAGAACTGCGGCACCAGCCGCCAATAATTCAGCTCGGCAGGACCGGCACAACCTGTTCTCCGGTCAATCCGGGTACCTCGCGCCAGAAACGGTCATTGCGGGTCGGATCGGCGGTCTGTAGCTGCAGGACGGCCCGGGAATCGGCCACGTACTGCGTGGCCGGGGCTGCCGTCACCACTCGAACCGGCGGGGTGAGGTTCTGCGAGGTCACCGCGTTGAATTGGGAGCCGTCGATGGAGACGGTGAAGACCGGATCAACATTGCCTTCGCGGGCGACCATGATGGTGTCACCGGTGACCCAGCTCAGTGAGACCGCGCGCGAGCTCAGGCCCAACGCCAGCGGCAGCGGCGAGGTGAGCGCGTACTTGCCGTCGGGACGCCGTTCGACCACCGCGACGTAGACCTTGCCGTCGGCGATCAGCGCCGCACGTACGCCGGTGCGCGAGATCACCACCTCGCTGATCGGCGGCCGCGGGGCGCCGGTGCCCTCCAACAGGGCTGCGATGTCGACGTCCTCGGTGGAGACGTTGCCGGTGGCGCGATCGGTGACCGCCCGGATGACTCGCTCACCGTCGATCACCGTCCAGGCCGCGCCGCCGTCGCTGGTCCAGGACGGACGAGCGATGCTGGCGCCCTCGGCGACCGCGAACGCCTTGGCGCCGTAGTTGCCGATGAGCAGGGTGCGGGCGGGTTCGGGCGCCGGTTTTCCGGAGTCGGCGACCGCGGCGACGAACTGACCGTCGGCCGAAATGCCGATCGACTGCAGGTTGGTCGCCTCGCCGAAGGAACCGCTCGGCGTGACGATGCCGTCCGGGGTGACCTGAACCAGCGTCCCGTTGCGCAGGGCGTGCAGGCCGATCCGGTTCTGGCCGGGCGCCGAGGCGCTGTACTGGTCGACATCGGCCACCGACCACCCGTTGGCGTACCGGTCGTCGAGCGGTTTACCGTCGGCGAGCAGCACGTACGGACCGAGGATGTCGGCGCCGGACAGCGTGAGCACCACCTGCGCCGCGAGGAGTTCGCGCTCGCGCTGGCCGAGTGCGCCGAGGCCGGCGAAGTCGATGCGCACTCCACCGATACCGATCCCGACATCGCCCGGTTCGTTGTTGGCCTTGGTGATCGGACCGCGCAGCGAAACCGGCTGCGCCAACGGGTTGCGCACCACCGGGGCGATCGCGGATTGCGGGCCTTCGGCGAGCATGCTGATCAGTCGCTCGGTGAGCTGGGCGCGCGGTACCGAGATCCAACGCGGATCCGGGACGACCAGCGAATTGCTCGGGTCGATGTAGTGCAGGAGATAGCGGTGATAGGACTTGACGAAGGCATCGTTGTCCATCACGACGCCCGGCGGTAGCTCGGTGATCCGCCACTCGCCGTCGATCTTGCTCATCTCGATCTTGTTCTCGAGGGTGCCCTCGGTGGCGCGATAGCCGCCGTCGCCGGCGAGCTCACCGACTTTGCGGGCACGCAGCACGTAGCTGGCCTTGTCGCCCGAGCGTGACTCGCGCAGGGTGTCGGGGCGGTCGTCGACGATGGTGGTGCTCGCCTCGTCGTTCCAGGCGGCGGCCGTCTCCGGTGCCATGTATTGGCGGGCGGCGGCGTGCCTGTTGGTGGGATCGGCGCTGGCGGTGAGGAAATCGCCGAGCAACAGGTCGGGGTCGCGGCCGGAGATCGGCGGGGTCGGTCCTTCCGAGGTGGGGGCGCGGTTGATCGTGCCGAGTGCCTGGGGTGCGGAGGACTCCGGCAAACTGGCGCAACCGGTGAGCACCATCAGGCCGGCCAGAACCGCCGCGACCAGTGCGGCGCCGTGCCGATCCCGACGATCACCACTAGTCATGACTTCCCGTCTCCGGTTTCGGTGGGCATCGACTCGTCGGCGTCGGCTGTGACGGGGTCGCGGCCGTTGGTCGTCGGGTGCGCGCCCGCGGCGGGCGGTTCGATGCCGGGCTCGTCCGCCGATGGGTCCTGCGGTTCGACGGCCCCCGGCTCCACAGCCGTCGGGTCGTCGACAGCCGGATCGACAGCCGTCGGCTCGTCGATCGTCGGCTCGGCACCACTCGATGCGTCCTTCGCCGGCGCGGTCGGCTCGGCGGGTTCGGCTTCGATGATCGTCGGCTCGGGTTCGACTTCCGGCAGTGCGGGGACCTTGCGCAGCATCGGTTCCAGCGCGAGCGGGCTCTGACCGAGCTTGCGACCGCGCACCATCGGGAGCAGCAGCCGGAAGCTCGCGCCGACGCCCGGATCGCCCCACGCTTCGAGCCTGCCCTCGTGCAGATTCGCGTCCTCGACGCTGATCGACAAGCCGAGCCCGGTGCCACCGGAGCGACGCACGCGCGACGGGTCCGAGCGCCAGAACCGGTTGAACACCAGCTTCTCCTCGCCCGGCCGCAGCCCGACGCCCTGGTCGCGCACCACCGTCGCGACGGCATTGGCCTCAGCGTCGCCGCGCATCCGGATCAGCACCGGCTTGCCCTCGGAATGGTCGATCGCGTTGGCGAGCAGGTTGCGCAGCACGCGCTCGACGCGGCGCGGGTCGACCTCGGCGACCACCGGCTCCTCCGGCAGGTCGATCACCACCTCGATCTCGGCGTCGCGGGCCAGGTGGCGCACCGTGGAGATCGCGGCACGCGCGCACATCCGCACATCCAGCGATTCGACCTGCAGTTCGGCCACACCCGCGTCGTGACGGGAGATCTCGAGCAGGTCGTTGAGCAGGCCCTCGAACCGGTCGAGCTCGTTGACCAGCAGTTCGGAGCTGCGGGCAAGAGCGGGATCGAGATCGTCGCTGGAGCCGTGGATGAGGTCGGCGGCCATGCGCACCGTGGTGAGCGGGGTGCGCAGTTCGTGGCTCACGTCGGAGGTGAAGCGGCGCTGCAGATTGCCGAATTCCTCGAGCTGGGTGATCTGGTTGGACAGGCTCTCGGCCATCTCGTTGAACGCCTGTGCCAGCCGCGCCATGTCGTCCTCGCCGCGCACCAACATGCGTTCTTTGAGTCTGCCGTCGGCGAATCGGCCCGCGATCCGCGCCGCCGACCGGATCGGCAGCACCACCTGCCTGGTGACGAGTGCGGTGATCGCGGCGAGCAACACCAGCAGGACCACCCCACCGATGAGCATAGTGCCGCGCATCAGCGACAGGCTCGATTCCTCGCTGGCCAGCGGGAAGATCAGGTAGATCTCCAGGGTCGCGACTTCGGCGCTCGGGCTGCCGATAACCAGCGCGCGCCCGCGGTAGCCGTCGGGGTCGGCGACGGTGGTGAACTGGTAGGAGACCTGGTTGCGCTGGACGAACCGGCGCAGTTCCTGCGGGACCTCCGAGATCGAGCTGGTGGCGATCTCGTGCGGCGGTGTCCCGCCGACCATCGCCAACGCCGAGTCGAAACTACCCGCCGCGCCGCTGGACTGACCGGTGCCACCACGGCTGGACAGCGCGGCTCGCGCGTCTTCGAGTTGCTGCTCTTGGCTGTTGCCGGATTGGACGCCCGACATCTTGTTCTCGATCGTGCTGCGGGCACGATCCATTTCCTCGACAGCCGCGTTGATCTTGGCTTCGAGGAGCCGGTCGGTGATCTGACCGGTCAGCACGACCCCGAGGATCGTGATCACGATGAGCGACAGGGTCAACGTCGAAACGATGACTCGCAGCTGCAACGACCGGCGCCACAGATGGCCGAGTGCGGTCCCGACGGCCTGGAACCAGGCCATGATCGGGCTCGCCCACCGCCGCAGCTGCGCCACTGGACCAGTGGTCACAGCGGCGCCCCGCAGTGACCGATCACGGCGGTCCGGCCTTGTAACCGACACCGCGCACGGTCAAGACGATCTCCGGGTTCTCCGGGTCCTTCTCGACCTTGGCGCGCAGTCGCTGCACGTGCACGTTCACCAGACGGGTGTCGGCGGCGTGCCGGTAACCCCACACCTGCTCGAGCAGTACCTCGCGGGTGAACACCTGACGAGGCTTGCGCGCGAGCGCGACCAGCAGGTCGAACTCCAGCGGGGTGAGCGAGATCTGCCCCGGGCCGCGAGTCACCTTGTGCGCGGGCACGTCGATGACGATATCGGCGATCGAGAGCAGCTCGGCGGGCTCGTCCTCGGTGCGGCGCAGGCGCGCTCGTACCCGGGCGACGAGTTCCTTCGGCTTGAACGGTTTGACGATGTAGTCGTCGGCGCCGGACTCCAGGCCGAGGACCACATCGACCGTGTCGGTCTTGGCGGTGAGCATGACGATCGGAACGCCGGAATCGGCCCGCAGCACCCGGCATACGTCGATGCCGTTCATGCCGGGCAGCATCAGGTCGAGCAGAACCAGATCGGGGCGGATCTCCCGCACCGCTGACAGGGCCTGCGTGCCGTCGCCCACCACATGCGGGTCGAACCCTTCCCCGCGCAAGACGATGGTCAGCATCTCAGCGAGTGCCATATCGTCGTCGACGACCAGAATCTTGGGCTTCATAGTCCTATGTTGTCATCTTCATGGCCAGGATCGGGCCGCCACGCCATTAATGGTGTGAACCCGTCGCGTATCCAACCTTATCCGGAAAAGATTTCCGAGCAGAGGGTGAGTAATGCAGGCCTATCGTCATCGGATCGGTATGTCCACCACCGGCCGAACCAGTCGCGGTCGGCGAGTTCACGATAGACCTCGCCGGTGCGCTGCTGTAGACCGCCATCCCGTTCGTAGGCATCGAGGGCCCGCGCGTCGTCGAGTTCGCCACGGCGACGGGCACGTTCGGCCGCCACCTCGGTGGGCACGTCGAGCAGCACGGTGAGATCCGGCGCCGGCAATGCGAGCCTGCCGAACTCCAGATCGCCCACCCACGAGACGATTTCACCATCGGCGTCCTGGTGTGCCCGCGCCGCCGAGTAGGCGGCGTTGGAAGCCGCCCAGCGGTCGAGGATCACGATGTCGTTGCCGCTCAACAGGTCCGATAGTTCCGCGGTTGCGCCGGCCCGGTCGAGCGCGAACATGATCGCCATCGCGTTGATCGACCCGCCAAGGTCGCCATTGCCCCCACGCAGCGCTTCCGCCGCCAGATCGGCATGGATCGAGTGCCCGTATTGCGGAAACGCCAGGCTGTCCGCCCGTAACCCCTTGGCGGACAATTCGGCGATCAGCCCATCGATCAGCGTGCGTTTGCCCGCCCCGTCGAGACCCTCCACCGCGATCAGTACGCCCATGCGGTGAGATTACCGCGCCGGTACGCGCGTCTTCACCGGTGGCGCGGTGCCCCGAGTTCTTCGGTCTGGCGCAGCCGTCGGCGCGACGACAAGGTGAGCGCAGCTCACTCTCACCGCACAGCGACCGAATGGACCAGCCCATGAACACACGCAGACTGACCATCGCGGCAGGCGCCTTCGCCGCCGCAGCAGCGCTGACCTGCGGTCCCGCGACCGCCACCCCGACGCCACCGGCTCCGATACCCGTCGCGGATTCGGGCAGCGCCGCTCAGAGCTTCATCGACGGACTCCTGCGCGCCATCCGCTGCGGATCATCGACCACGTGCGGCACCTACCCCACCGCGGTGGCCGACACCGCCACCGGTTCCGACGCCACCGCACCGCTGTTCAACGAGCTGGTCATGAGCGGCTCCGGTCAAGGCGTCGTCACCGGCAGCAATGCCATCACCAGCGGGACGGCGCAGAGCCCCGCGCTGCCCGGCGTGCTGTGTTCCCTGGCGACCATGTCGGGCCTGTCACCGCAGAACATCTTCTGCACCGGCTATCAGAACGGCTGAGGATCCCCGCGGAGCACTGGACGCACCCGTTGATATTTCGCTGTTCCCCCTCCTGCCGAGAGTGTGAAGTGTTCTCATTTCAGTACTGAATTTCCGGCCTCACGTGCCGGCTCGGACCAGGAGTCACCATGCGCAACCGCACCACCCTCCGCGCCGTCGTCGCCGCCGCGGCCCTCGGCCTCACCCTCGCGGGCACCGGCGTCGCCGCCGCGGCACCCGAAGCGGCCCCGATCCGCCACGACCGCCCCGGCCTACTCGCCGGCTCCGCCTCGGCCGGGTCGGCAGCGGCGGGTTCAGCAGCGCGCGGTTCCGCGGATCTTGCCATCTGCCTGCTGCTGGAAGTCGCTATCCCACTGCCGGTTTGCCTGCTGCTCAGCTGATACTCCCGGACACGACGACACTGGCCCGCCGACCGGATGGTCGACGGGCCAGTAGTCATGCGGAGATCAGTAGCGGTAGTGGTCGGGCTTGTACGGGCCTTCCACGTCCACGTTGATGTACTCGGCCTGATCCTTGGTGAGCTTGGTCAGGGTGCCACCGAGGGCTTCGACGTGGATCTTGGCGACCTTCTCGTCGAGGTGCTTGGGCAGGCGGTAGACCTCGTTGTCGTATTCCTGCGGCTTGGTCCACAGTTCGATCTGCGCGATCACCTGGTTGGAGAAGCTGTTCGACATCACGAACGACGGGTGGCCGGTCGCGTTGCCCAGGTTCAGCAGTCGACCCTCCGACAGCAGGATGATCGCCTTGCCCGAATCGAAGGTCCACTCGTCGACCTGCGGCTTGATGTTGATCCGGGACGCGCCCGAACGCTCGAGCGCCGCGATGTCGATCTCGTTGTCGAAGTGGCCGATATTGCCCAGGATCGAGTGATCCTTCATCGCCTTCATGTGCTCGAGGGTGATGATGTCCTTGTTACCGGTCGAGGTGATGACGATGTCGGCATCGCCGATCGCCTGCTCGACGGTGACCACGTCATAGCCGTCCATCAGCGCCTGCAGCGCGTTGATCGGGTCGATCTCGGTGACCTGCACACGCGCGCCCTGGCCCGCGAGCGACTCCGCGCAGCCCTTGCCGACGTCGCCGTAACCGCAGATCAGCACCTTCTTGCCGCCGATGAGCACATCGGTGCCGCGGTTGATGCCGTCGATCAGTGAGTGGCGGGTGCCGTACTTGTTGTCGAACTTGGACTTGGTGACCGAGTCGTTGACATTGATCGCCGGGAACACCAGCTCACCCGCGGCGGCGAACTGGTACAGCCGCAGCACGCCGGTGGTGGTCTCCTCGGTGACACCCTTGACCGACTCGGCGATGACGCTCCACTTGGTCTTGTCGGCCTCGAGGCTCTCACGCAGCAGGTCGAGGAACACCGTGTACTCGGCGGAGTGATCGGCGTCGGCGGGCGGGACCACACCGGCCTTCTCGAACTGCGCACCGCGCAGCACGAGCATGGTCGCGTCGCCACCGTCGTCGAGGATCATGTTGGCCGGCTCGCCGGGCCAGGTGAGCATCTGCTCGGCGGCCCACCAGTACTCCTCCAGTGTCTCGCCCTTCCAGGCGAAGACGGGGATGCCGGCGGGCTCGTCTTCGGTGCCGTTCGGGCCGACCACGATCGCGGCGGCGGCGTGATCCTGGGTGGAGAAGATGTTGCAGGAGGCCCAGCGCACCTCGGCGCCGAGGGCAACGAGGGTTTCGATCAGGACGGCGGTCTGCACCGTCATGTGCAGCGATCCGGAGATTCGCGCACCCTTGAGCGGGGCGACGTCGTGGTATTCACGACGCAGCGCCATCAGGCCCGGCATCTCGTGCTCGGCGAGGCGGATCTCCTTGCGGCCGAATTCGGCCAGCGAGAGGTCTGCCACCTTGTAGTCGATGCCGTTACGGACGTCAGGGGTGAGCTCGGTGCGCGCGGGGAGTTCTGAGGTCGTCACGTTGGCTAGGTTACCGTCTGGGGCCGCGCGAGTTCCCGGCTCCGTCGAGGTGGAGTCTCAGGCCGCCGCACGGTATCGGGCCAGCAACCGTCGCGGCTTCTCGGGCGCGACGTTGGCCAGGCTCAGGTCACCGCCGTAATGGGCCGCGACCTTGGGGTCCATCACCGCACGCCACAGCGGCGGGACGGCGGCCAGCAGGATCATGGTGGCGTACCCGGCGGGCAGCTGCGGCGCATCTTCGGTGCTGCGCAAGGTCTGATAGCGCCGACCGGGGTTGGCGTGGTGGTCGCTGTGGCGCTGCAGATGGAACAGGAAGATGTTGGTGACCAGGCGATCGGAGTTCCAGCTGTCGCGCGGGGAGCACCGTTCGTAGCGGCCGTTGGGCTTGCGCGCGCGCAACAGCCCATAGTGCTCGACGTAGTTGACGGTCTCGAGCAGCGCGAAGCCGATCACGGCCTGGATGACCAGCCACGGCAGGATAGCCGGGCCGAAGACCAGCGTCAGCGAACCGAACAGCACCGCCGTCATCGCCCAGGCCTGCAGGATGTTGTTCTCGATACTCCACCAGCCGCGACCCTGCCGGTACAGGCGCGCGCGCTCGAGTTGCACGGCCGAGGCGAACCCGCCGATCACGCTGCGCGGCAAGAACTCCCACAGCGATTCACCCATCCGGGCGCTGGCCGGATCCTCGGGGGTGGCCACGCGTGCGTGGTGTCCGCGATTGTGCTCGACGAAGAAGTGGCCGTACCCCGATTGGGCCAGCGCGATCTTCGACAGCAATTTTTCAGCACTCTCCACCCGGTGACCCAATTCGTGGGCGGCGTTGATGCCGATGCCGCTGACGAAGCCGACCGTGGCGGCCAATCCGAGCTTGTCGACGAGGGCCAGCTCGGGGCTTGTCCACATGAAGCAGGCCACGGCGAGGCTGATCAGCTGGATCGGCAGGAACAGGTAGGTGCACCACCGGTAGTACCGGTCGGCCGACAGCGCCGCGTAGTCCTCGTCGCGGGGATTGTTGCCGTCTTCACCGACGATCCAGTCCAGCACGGGAATGGCGATCAGGACGATGACAGGTCCGATCCACCAGAACACTTCAGCCTTGGTATGGAACACCAGCTGGGAGGGCAACAGCGCGCACGCCGGGGCGATCAGCCCTAATGCCCAGAGATACCGTTTGGGATCACGAAAACCCCCCGGTTTGCCAACCGTTTGCACACCCGCTCCGCTGTAAAAAGACTAATCGTCGACCGATGTGAATACTGACAGACCGTAGACGCGTTACACACCGGCAGATCATCAAACGTGGTGATGGTTACACCGGAGCGAATTCAGGCTAGTGACTTCTCTCAGTGATCCACTTCACCCGAGGGGACGCATATGCCTCGTACCTGCACAATTGCCTCGACATACGGGCTGAGCAGGGCGCTCATCTCGGCCGGGGCGTCGCGTTCCGGCACGGGCGGATTCGGGATGTAGCTCAGCGCGATGCGGACCAGCGCGTGCGCGATCACATCGGCCTCGGCGTGCGTCGCGTCCACCCAGCTGTGCATGAAAACCTCGGTCAGGCGTGCGGTAGCGTGCTCGAGCAGCGGGGCCGCGTCGAGGGTGATCAACCGCAGCAGGTCCGGCTTCATCTCCCCGCTCAGCAGCGAACGGACCAGCGGGTCGCCCGCGGCGGAGAGAAAGAACCCGGTCATCCCGACCCGGATCGCCGCGCGCGCGTCACCGATGTTGGCGTCGAGCGCCTCACGCACATGGTCGACGAGGTCGTCGGCCAGGCGCAGCGCGTAGGCCTGCGAGAGCCCTGAGCGCGAACCGAACTCGTTGTAGAGCGTCTGCCTGCTCACCCCGGCCCTTGCCGCGACGTCACCGAGCGTGACTTTGGACCAGTCACGCTCGGTGAGCAGTTCGCGCATCCCGTCCAGGACCGAATTGCGCAGCAGTTCGCGCGCGGCCTCCTGGTACGGGATGCGCGAACCTGTGCGCGGAGTGCCCGCGACGCTCACGAACGTTCGATCTCGACCATGAAGAAGTCGGACTTGCGGGCACCGCAGTCCGGACAGGTCCAGTCGTCGGCGATGTCGTCCCAGCGAGTGCCGGGCGCGATGCCGTCGTCAGGCCACCCCTGGGCCTCGTCGTACTCGAAACCGCACTGTGCGCACTGGTACAGCTTGTAGTCGGTCACAGCGATTCTCCTACCGCCTCGAAGTCGATCTTTTCCCGCACCCCACAGTCCGGACAGCACCAGTCGTCAGGAACGGCAGTCCACAGTGTGCCAGGCGGAAATCCTTCGCGTGGCGCGCCTTTGGCTTCATCGAAGACAAAATCACACACCGGACATTTGTAGGCACTCATGACCCGACCTCGGTTCCGTACTTTTCCAGCACCTGCGCGCGGCGCTTGGGTTCGATATTGGCGCGGGTGACGTCCCCGCCGTAGTGCGCGAGCACGCGCTTGTCCATCACCTTGCGCCAGATCGGCGGGAAGTAGCCGAGCAGGATCATGCTGGCGTAGCCGCTCGGCAGGTTCGGCGCACCGTCCCAGCTGCGCAGTGTCTGGTAGCGACGGGTCGGATACGCGTGATGGTCGCTGTGTCGCTGCAGGTGGTAGAGGAAGATGTTGGTGACGATGTGGTCGCTGTTCCAGCTGTGCGCGGGCGCCGGTCGTTCGTAGCGTCCGCTCGCGGTCTTCTGCCGGACCAGGCCGTAGTGCTCGAGATAGTTCACCGACTCGAGCAGGCTGAAACCGATCACGGCCTGCAGGATCAGGTACGGCAGCACCTCGATGCCGAACACCGCGATCAATCCGAGCCACAACACCACCGACATCGCCCAGGCATTGAGCACATCGTTGCGCAGCGTCCACGGACCCTTGTCGAGCCGACCCAGACGTTGCTGCTCGAGGTGCCAGGCCGAGCGCAGGCTGCCCCAGACCGTGCGCGGCCAGAAGGCCCAGAACGACTCACCGATGCGCGAACTCGCCGGGTCCTCCGGGGTGGCGACCCGCACGTGGTGACCACGGTTGTGCTCGATGTAGAAGTGCCCGTAGAACGACTGGGCCAGCGCGATGCGCGCGAGCCAGCGTTCCAGTTCGACCTTCTTGTGACCGAGTTCGTGGGCGGTGTTGATGCCGATGCCGCCGATCATGCCCACGCTGATCGCGATGCCGATCTTGTCGACCACGTTGGCGCCGCCGGAGAAGCCGAGCCAGTGCAGGTTCGGCGCGGTGATGATGTAGCAGGCGAAGATCAGCGAGGCGTACTGGAACGGCAGGTACAGGTAGGTGAGGTAGCGGTAGTACTTGTCGTTCTCCAGGTACTCCATCACCTCGTCGGGCGGGTTGTCGCCGTCGGGCCCGAAGAACAGGTCCGCCAGCGGGATCACGATGTACACCAGCACCGGACCGAGCCAGAACGGCACTTCGGCGAGGCGATGCCAGCCGAGCTGATTGAGGCCCCAGATCAGGGGGATCGCGATCGTGAACAGGCCGGTCGGGGCGAACAACCCCCACAGCCACAGATATCGCTTGGAATCTCGCCACTGCGGCGGCGCGATCCGCTGCTCGGACGCTCCTGCATCGGTCGACATCATCGTCTCCATCCCGAGGCACATCTCACACCTGTGATGTGCGTAACTCTCTGTCACAGACGATAGGTGCGCAGATGTTCGATGTCTAGACAAATTTCGCAATTTGTAAAGTCGAGATGGTCGAATAACGAAAGCGACGACCGCGCCCATCCGGACGCGGTCGTCGTCGTTACAGGTCAGAGACCTTTTCAGGGGCCTTTACATCACCCTTCTGACCGAAGCAGAACGTCGGCGCCCGCCGGTAGCCCATCGACCGGCCACCACCGCAGATCGGTCGATTCTGAGCTGCGGACCGGCACCGCGCCCGGAGGTGCCACGAGCTCGAAGAGCAGGTCGAGGTGCCGTGTCGGCACACCGAGCGAGCAGGTGATCGGGTGCGCCTGCACGCCGTAGAGACCCGGCGTGAGGGTCAGGTCGGGAATGCCGGATTCCTCCACCGCCTCCCGCAGCGCCGCGTCCGGCACGGTCTTGTCATCGGGTTCGCAGTGACCACCCAGCTGGATCCAGCGACCGACGCGCGGGTGCAGGGTGAGCAGGATGTCGCGCCGGTCATGGGACAACACGATGGCCGATGCGGTGATGTGGCCGGGGGCGTGTGCGCGCAGGCAGCCACGCGGCGCCGAGCCGAGGAAGGCCAGAATCGCTTCGCGCAGTGAGCGATCCGCGTTCGTGTCCGGCTCCCACTCGGTGAGCAATCCGGTTGCCGAGGCGTGCAGCGATTCCGCGCTCATCGGAGCAGCTCCGTCATCGCGGCGTGCGGCACCGCGCCGGGCTCCGGCTGTGCGGCAGGTGCCGGCTCCGTGGTCGCGGCACGCAGCTCCGACGCGGCGGCGCGCGACTGCGCGGTCACAGCTCCACCAGCCCAGCGCCGGGCGAGCTGACGGCGCGCGGGACAGGCTCTTCCAGTGGATGACCGATTGCGATGGCGCCCAACGGCATCCAATCCTCGCCGAGGCCGAGGACCCCGCGGACGATCTCGGGCGCGAAGATGGTCGAGCCGATCCAGCAGCTGCCGAGGCCATCGGCGGCCAGCGCGACCAGCAGGCCCTGCACCGCCGCGCCGACTGCCACGGTGAACATCGTCTGCTCAGCGGCCTGGCGACGAGCGTCGGGGTAGTCATGTGCGCCGTCGGGCACGCAGAACGGGATGATCACCTCCGGTGCGTCGAAAAGGATGCGACCGCGCGCGATTCGACGCTGCACGCGTTCGGGGGCGAGCCCGTCGGCGGTGAGGTCGGCGCTCCACTTCTCGGCCATGGCCTCGAGCAACCGCGCCCGCAGGGTCGCCTCGCGCAGCCAGACGAAGCGCACCGGGCGGGTGTGGTGCGGCGCGGGGGCGGTGAGGCCGACCGCGACGGCGGCGCGGATCCGTTCCGGGTCGACGGCTTCGCCGGTGAACGCGCGCACCGAACGACGCAGCGGCACAGCCTCTTTGCGACCCTGCTCGAGCGCCTCGGCGGTGCCGAGCCAGAACAGGTCGTCGACGCCGCCGCGCAGCAGCGCCGCCGCGGTCGATCCGTCGTCGTCGGTGTCGAGCCCGCGCACCACCGCCACCGGGACTCCGCCGAGCTTGCCCTTGACCAGATCGGCGGCCGCGGCGAGTTCATCGGCGATGGCCACCAGCGTGACGTGCAGTTCGTTGCCCTGCCCGTCGACAGCGCCGTCGTAGTCGTGCAGCACCCGCAATCCGGCCGACCCGATGGCCGCGTCGATCTGCCCGTTGCGCCAGGCGCGACCCATGGTGTCGGTGATGACAACGGCCACGTCGACACCGAGCCGCGCAGCGAGCGCGGTGCGCAGGGCTTTCGCGCTGCCATCGGGATCGATAGGCAGCAGCACCAATTCACCCTCGGCCACATTGGAGCCGTCGACCCCGGAGGCCGCCTGCACGATGCCGAGCCGGTTCTCGGTGATGAGGGTGCGGCCCTTGCGCGCGAGCACCCGGACGGCCTCGTCCTCGACGAGCTTGCGCCGAGCGGTGTCGCGCTCCTCGGGGTCGATCGGCGCGACGACGATGCGCCCCTCGGCCTTCGACACGATCTTGCTGGTGACCACGAGGATGTCGCCGTCGGCGAGCCAGGGCGCTTGTGCCGCAAGATGTTCGGCGATGTCGTCACCCGGCCGGAACTCCGGCAGGCCGGTCACCGGAAGGATCCGCAGCTCGTCGGCGGCATGGTCGGGCAACGCACCGCCGCCGTTCGCCGGCCGGATCGAGGGGGCCGCCTCGTGTGCGCTCATGCCTTCACTCCCGCCAATTCCAGTGCGGCGCGCGCCATTTCAGCGGTCGCTTCGGGGTCGCTCATCAACAGCGGTACGCTGCGCACCTCGACGCCGGGAACATCCGCGGAGTCGGTGGAGTGCACCAGCCACCCGTCGAGAATGCCGGTGGCCGAGCGGGCGCCGTAGTGGCGACCGATGGCCTCCGCGGTGGACTCGACGCCGATCGCCGCGAGGCACTCATCGGCCATGCCGCGCAACGGCTTTCCATCGATCACCGGCGAGAGCCCGATCACCTTGGCTTCGCTGGTGCGCAGCGCACCCCGGATCCCGGGCACGGCGAGGATCGCGCCGATGCTCACCACGGGGTTCGACGGGGCCAGCAACACGGCGTCAGCGGTGCCTATGATTTCGGTCACATTCGGCGCCGGAGCGGCTTGCTCAGCGCCGATCGAGGCAAATCCGTGGGTCGGGAGGGCCGCGCGATACCGCACCCACCATTCCTGAAAGTGGATCGCGCGACGTTCGCCAGCATTGTCGGGATCACTGACCACCACGTGGGTTTCACAGCGATCGTCGGTAGCCGGGATCAGCTGCACGCCCGGTTGCCACCGATTGCACAGCGCTTCGGTGACCGCGGACAGCGGATATCCGGCGCGCAGCATTTCGGTGCGAATGAGATGGGTGGCGATATCGCGATCGCCGAGGCCGAACCAATCGGGCTGGGCGTTGTATTTCGCCAGCTCCTCTTTCGCGTGCCAGGTTTCGTCGGCGTGGCCCCAGCCACGCTCGGTATCGATGCCACCACCGAGGGTGTACATGCAGGTGTCGAGGTCGGGACAGATGCGAAGGCCATGCATCCAGACGTCGTCGCCGACGTTGACGATGGCGGAGATGTCGGCTTCGGGCAGCAGCTGCCGGACGCCTTGGAGGAACCGGGCACCGCCGACGCCGCCGACGAGAACGGCGATCTTGGGCTCGCGCACCGCGTGTTGTGCAGTCACAGGGTCACAGCCTAGTGAGTGGCGGTTGCCGGTTGGTTCCGCGCCGAAGTCCAGTGAATTTGCTGATCGTTAGCCACAGCACATAACAAGATCAACACGAAAGGCGGGTGCGGAGTGTAACGGAAGGGTGACGGCGGGTTGACCACCGGCAAGTGCGGCGTGTCTAATCACAGACATGTCATTCCGGTCACCGCGAGAGGGCATAGCGCGGGGGCGTTTGCGAGAAGGTTCCAGCTCGCCGAAACGGACACAGCGCGAGGTCGTAGCGCGGTGGACGTTCACGAGAGTTTCGATCTCGCCGGAAGGCAGGCTTGGGGAAGCCCGCGAGACTACGTCGCGGTGTTGGGCCGTCGGAGTTCTCATCGGACCGACGGAAAGAATCATTCTGCGCTAACACATAGTGAGGAGGCGGAACGATGACCGAAGATCTGGTCTCGCCGACCGATTCCACAGCAGGCGCAGCTCACGCTGTCTGCGCTGACATGAGCTGGCAGGAACCGGACGTGGTAAGCGAAGTCGCGGCTCCCCGGCTGAGTCTGGTCGTCACGGGCTTCGACGAGATGTTCGAGTCGATCGAGGAGCAGTGGCAGGAACGTGCCCTCTGCGCTCAGACCGACCCCGAGGCGTTCTTCCCCGAGAAGGGCGGCTCGACGCGTGAGGCCAAGCGAATCTGCTTGGGCTGTGAAGTACGTGACCAGTGCCTGGAATACGCACTGGCACATGATGAACGCTTCGGAATCTGGGGCGGTCTCTCGGAACGAGAGCGTCGCAGGCTGAAGCGCGGAATCGGTTAAGTGACTGTTCGAAAGTAGACTCTCTCCAGGCCTGGCCCGGAGCCACGCAGGCGCAGTACGTCGGTGTCTCCGGGCGAACGCCCTTGTTGATCTTCACGGTGCAGGCGAGAGAGGTGAAAGACCCATGGCACGTTCCCGGCGTCATTCCCCGGCACCCACCGCTCGTTCGGTGACCCGCCGCGGCCGCGGTGTCCGTGGCCCCATGCTCCCGCCGACGGTGCCCGCGTGGCGCACCAGGGGCCAGAAATTCGATCGGCTCGTGCTCGAGGCGTTCGCTCCGCTCGATACCCGCTGGCACGATCGACTCACCAAGCTCGATATCGCCGTCGACGATGTCCCGAAAATCCGTCCGCTGCATCCTGATTCGGTCACCTGGCCGGACGAGGTCGTCGCCGACGGACCGGTGCCACTGTCGCGGCTCATCCCCGCGGGCGTCGACCGCCACGGTGCGGCCACCCGCGCCAGGGTGGTGTTGTTCCGCAAGCCGCTGGAATTGCGCGCCGCAGATCCCGACGATCTGGTCGAGTTGCTCCGCGAGGTACTCGTCCAGCAGATCGCAACTTACCTCGGCGTAGACCCCGATCTTATCGATCCGGAGCCCGAATAAAGGCGTGTCCGTATCCACTTTCGGCGCGCGGAGGGTTAATCTCGACGTCGTGATCCCTATGCGTCGTTGCTGCCGACCCGGCTGCAAGAACCCGGCTGTAGCGACGCTGACTTATGTGTACTCCGACTCGACCGCCGTCGTCGGACCCTTGGCCACCGTCGCCGAACCACACTCCTGGGATCTCTGCGAAACGCACGCCTGCCGCATCACCGCGCCCAAGGGCTGGGAACTGGTCCGCCACGAAGGCGGCTTCTCCTCGAGCACCCCGGACGACGACGACCTCACCGCCCTCGCCGAAGCTGTCCGCGAAGCGGGCCTGCGCCGCCGCCCCGCCGAAGCCGACCAGCCGGGCTACCGCGACAACGCCCCCGCGGCCCCCCGCACCGCACGCACGGGCCGACGCGGCCACCTACGGGTTCTGCCAGATCCGTAACTGGTCTCGCGAGTACATGGACCACCTCCCAGCCTGCCTCCCCACACAGGGGCCGCCGAAACTGTCGCGCTAGGCGGACCTGTACGGCCGAAGTCGCGGAGTGGCGGATACGCTTAGCCATATGACGACCCTCGCGCGCTCTGGCGAACTCGTGAATGCCGTGATCAAGGCTTATGACGTCCGCGGGGTGGTGGGCGAGCAGATCGACGAGGCGTTCGTCGGCGATGTGGGCGCATCCTTCGCCCGCCTCATGCGCGAAGAAGGCGCCACCCGCGTCGTGATCGGCCACGACATGCGCGACTCCTCCCCCGCGCTGTCCCAGGCTTTCGCCGCGGGCGTGCAGGCCAACGGCCTCGATGTGGTGCACATCGGCCTCGCCTCCACCGACCAGCTCTACTTCGCCTCCGGCAAGCTCGGCTGCCCCGGCGCCATGTTCACCGCCAGCCACAATCCGGCCAAGTACAACGGCATCAAGCTGTGCCGGGCGAACGCGCTGCCCGTCGGCCAGGACACCGGGCTGGCCACCATCGCCGCCGAGGTCATCGCGGGTGTGCCCGCCTATGACGGCACGCCGGGCACCGCGACCACTACCGATCTGCTCGCCGACTACGCGACCTACCTGCGCGAGCTGGTGAACCTCGACGAGATCCGCCCGCTCACCATCGCGGTCGACGCGGGCAACGGCATGGGCGGCCACACCGTGCCCGCCGTCCTCGGCACGCTCTCCTGCGTCACGATCGTGCCGCTGTACTTCGAACTCGACGGCTCGTTCCCCAACCACGAGGCCAACCCGCTCGATCCGAAGAACCTCGTCGACCTGCAGGCGCTCGTCCGTTCCAGCGGCGCCGACATCGGCCTGGCCTTCGACGGCGACGCCGACCGCTGCTTCGTCGTCGACGAGCGCGGCGAGCCGGTCTCCCCCTCGGCGATCACGGCCATCGTGGCGCAGCGTGAGCTGGCCAAGGAGCCGGGTGCCACCGTGATCCACAACCTGATCACCTCGCGCGCGGTGCCCGAGCTCGTCGAGGAGCTCGGCGGCAAGCCGGTGCGCACCAGGGTCGGGCACTCGTTCATCAAGCAGGAGATGGCTTCGACCGGCGCGGTGTTCGGCGGCGAGCACTCGGCGCACTACTACTTCCGCGATTTCTGGGGTGCCGACTCGGGCATGCTGGCCGCGCTGCACGTGCTGGCCGCGCTCGGTGAGGGTGAACGTCCGGTCTCGGACCTGATGGCCGCCTACGACGTGTACGCCGCCTCGGGCGAGATCAACTCCACCGTCGCCGACGCCGCCGACCGCACCGCCGCGGTGCTCGCCGCGTTCGCCGACCGCACCGAGTCGGTGGACCGGATGGACGGCGTCACAGTCGACCTGGGGAACCACGCCTGGTTCAACCTGCGTGCCTCGAATACCGAACCGCTACTTCGACTCAATGTCGAGGCCGGATCGCAGGACGAAGTAAACGCACTCGTGACCGAGATCCTGAGCATCGTCCGCGCCTGACTGGGAAGATGAAACCAGTACCAGTGGAATCACATGCCCGGTATTCGGCGACGGCAGATTACGAGCATTGCCGGTGCCCGGCTGGAATAGTGGAGTCACGGACGACACAGCGCGATGAGGGGAGGTGGATTCGGCGATGATCGCTGGAACACCGGTATTCGACCTCGACGATGCCGAGTCGCTGGCGGCCGCCGACACCGGCGGCACCCTGCGCTCGGCGGCTTCGGGCGGCGCCCAGGTGCGTGCCACGGCCGCCGCGGTCGCTGAAACCTCGCTCATCGAACGGCTCTCCGACCTGCGCCCGCGCAGCCTCGTACTGGTCGCGGGCTCGGGTCGGGCCGCGCGCGCGGCCGGGCTGCTGGTCGCCACGCTCGGCGACCGGGCCGGGCTGCCGATCGTGCCCGTCACCTCGCTGCCGCCGTGGGTCGGCCCGCTGGACGTGGTCCTGGTCGCCGGCGACGACGCGGGCGATCCGCGGCTCATCGACGCCGTCGACCGTGCCCTGCGCCGCAGCGCCGAAGTGGTGATCGCCGCGCCCAACGAGGGTCCGTTGCGTGCGGTCGCCGCCGGTCGCGCGATCGTGCTCGAACCGCGGGTGCCCGTGCTCGACCACAACCGGCTGCTACGTTTCCTCGCCGTCGGGATCGCGGTGTTACGCGGTGTCGACGCCCAGCGCAGCGGCCCGGCCACGCCGGACCTCACCGCGCTGGCCGACATGCTCGATGCCGAAGCGCTGCGCGACGGCCCGACCAACGAGGTCTTCCACAACCCGGCCAAGACGCTCGCCGCGCGCATGCACGGTGTCGGTGTCGTCCTCGCGGGCGACTCGCCAGCCGCTGTCGAACTGGCCGGTCACGGTGCCGAGGTGCTGCTGCAATCCGCGGGCAAGCTGGTTTCGGCCGCCGATCTCGCCGATGCTGTCGCCGCGGTCGGCCGCCTGGCCGCGACCACCGGCGGCACCGCGCCCGGCTTCGATCCGCTGTTCCACGACGAGGAGCTCGACGGACCGGCCCCGGTCGACCGGGTGCGGGTGCTGGCCTTGAGCGTGCACCCCGATCAGGCCGCCGCCCGGCGCAAGCTCGCGGTCTTCGAAGGCGCTGGCGCGGGACTGGTCGACGCCGATCTGGTCCATGCCGATGTCGATGTGCTGCAATCTCAGCTCGCCGACCCGGGTGCCGCGATCGAACGTGCCGCTGCCGAGTCCGCCGCGGGGGGCGGTCACGGCAGTGAACTCGAGCAGCTGGCCGTGCTCGCGCTGCGGCTGGACATGGCCGCGGCTTATCTTCGACTGACCGGTGCGCGCGGTGTCACCGCGCCCGAACCGGATCGATACGACGGGGGACGCTACTAGTGCAGGAACTCGTTGGTGCGCTGCGTTCCTACGCATGGGGGTCGCGCACCGCGCTCGCTCAGCTGTGCGGAAGGCCGGTACCCTCGGCCCATCCCGAAGCCGAACTCTGGTTCGGCGCGCACCCGGCCGATCCCGCGCACGTGCAGACCGACTCGGGCAAACGCTCACTGCTCGAGGTACTCACCGCCGACCCGGCGGGTGAATTGGGCGCGGTGGCCGACACTTTCGGCACCCGGCTGCCGTTCCTGCTGAAAATCCTCGCCGCCGAGGAACCGCTGTCGCTGCAAGCCCACCCGAGTTCGGCGCAGGCGCGCGCCGGATTCGAACGGGAGAACCGCACCGGCGTCGCGCTGGACTCGCCGCTGCGCAACTACCGCGACGACAGCCACAAGCCCGAACTCGTTGTCGCACTGGAGCGTTTCGAGGCACTGGCGGGGTTCCGCGACCCGCATCGCACCGTCGAGTTGTTGCGCGCGCTCGACGTGCCCGGCCTCAATGTCTACGCCGAACTGCTTGCCGCCCAGCCTGATTCGGCCGGCCTGCGAACCCTGTTCACCACCTGGATCACCCTGCCGCCCGCCGCGCTGTCGAAGCTGCTTCCCACGGTGCTAGAGGGCTGCGTGCACTACCTGTCCGGCAAGGGCGCGCGGGCGTTCACCGCCGAAGTGCGCACCGCGCTCGAACTGGCCGAGGTCTACCCCGGCGACGCGGGTGTCCTTGCCGCGCTGCTGCTCAACCGGCTGACCCTCGAACCGGGCCAGGCGCTGTTCCTCTCGGCCGGCAATCTACACGCCTACCTGCGTGGGGTCGGGGTGGAGATCATGGCCAACTCCGACAACGTGTTGCGGGGCGGACTCACGCCCAAGCACGTCGACGTGCCCGAACTCTTGCGGGTACTCGACTTCGAACCGATCGACCTACCGGTGATC
Organism: Nocardia sp. NPDC058480; assembly: GCF_042720495.1. Taxonomy (NCBI): domain Bacteria; kingdom Bacillati; phylum Actinomycetota; class Actinomycetes; order Mycobacteriales; family Nocardiaceae; genus Nocardia; species Nocardia sp. NPDC058480. Next base: position 158,000 of record NZ_JBHXMN010000001.1, read on the forward strand.
GAACCCGAACCCGGCGGCGACGGCGGCATCCGATACCGCACGCCCGCACCGGAATTCGCCCTGTGCCGCTTCGACCTCGGCGCCGAGGCCGAGCCGGTCGTACTCGCCGATGCCGGACCCGGCATCGTGCTGTGCACCGCGGGCACGGTCGAGCTCTCCGAGAACGGACGCACTCTCATCGTCGAACGTGGCAGCGCGGCCTGGATCTCCGCCACCGACACCGACATCAAAGCGCGCGCGCTGCGCGGCCCCGCCCAGCTGTTCAGTGCCTGCGTCGGCGACGGCAACTGATCTGCGCCCGAGGCTAAACCTCCCCCATCGCTGCGGCAATGTGCGAGAGACAAATGACCGCTTCGCGGCTGTGTCCTATTAGGCTGTGGCCAGTCGAGTTCAGTGAGCAGAAGGGCGGGCCGGCATGTCGGCTGGTGGTGGCAAGAAGGCGATCGTCGCGGCGTTGGTGGCCAACGCGGGGATCGCGGTGGCGAAGTTCGTCGGCGCGTTCATCACGGGGTCGGCATCGATGATGGCCGAAGGTGTGCACTCGGTCGCCGACACCTCGAACCAGGGTCTGCTGCTGTTCGGGCAGCGCGCCGCCGCCAAGGACGCCGACGACCTGCACCAGTTCGGGTACGGCCGTAACCGCTACTTCTACTCGTTCGTCGTGGCGCTGGTGCTGTTCACCCTCGGCTCGGTGTACGCGATCTACGAAGGCATCCACAAGGTCCAGCACCCCGAGGAGCTGAGTCAGCCGATCGTCGCGGTCGTCATCCTCGTGATCGCGATCGGCCTGGAGACCTTCAGCTTCCTCACCGCCGTGCGCGAATCCCGGCCACTCAAGGGCAATGCGAGCTGGTGGCGGTTCATCCGCAACTCGCGCAGCCCCGAGCTGCCGGTAGTGCTGCTCGAGGACACCGGCGCACTGATCGGTCTGATTCTCGCCCTCGGCGCGGTGGGGATGACCATGATCACCGACGACCCGATCTACGACGCCATCGGCACCCTCTCCATCGGTGTCCTGCTCGGCATCATCGCGATCGTGCTGATCGTGGAGATGAAGAGCCTGCTCATCGGTGAAGGCGCCACCCCCGAACAGGGTCAGGCCATCCACGAGAACTTGGTCGACGGCACCAAGATCACCTCGGTGATCCACCTCAAGACCCAGTACATCGGCCCCGAGGAAATGCTGGTCGCCGCCAAGGTGGCCATCGCACCGAACCTCGACATCGCCGGAATCGCCGAGGCCATCGACGCGGCCGAAACGCGTATCCGCGCCGCGGTACCGACAGCCCGCCTGATCTACCTCGAGCCAGACCTCTACCGTGTGAAATAGCGGCTGGTGCCGCAGTTCTCGGCGCTTAACTCCACCTCTTCCCTCCCTCCGGGCACTCCTTCGTCGCACCCTCCACTCAGTCCAGAGGCGGAGGCGCGCCGAGAACGTCAGGGCCTGGCGACACGGGGGTGAGGTCGGGAGTGTGTGCGGGCGTCGGCGGTAGCGTCGGCGATATGGCCGAGCAAGGTGGAGACAGCAAGGTCGCGATCATCGCCGCGCTCGGGGCGAACGCGGGCATCATGGTCGCGAAGTTCATCGGCGCTTTCATTACCGGTTCGTCGTCGATGCTGGCCGAGGCGGTGCACTCGGTGGCCGACACCGGCAATGAGGCGCTGCTGCTGGTCGGACGTCACCGAGCCGAGCAGGCGCCGGACACGCTGCACCCGTTCGGGTACTCACGCAACCGGTACTTCTATTCGTTCGTTGTCGCGCTCGTGCTGTTCGTGATGGGCTCGCTGTTCGCGATCAACGAGGCGATCCACAAGATCCGGTTCCCGGCGGAGATCGAATCGCACTGGGTCGCGATCGGGATCCTCGGTGTGTCGTTGGTGTTGGAGAGCGGCAGCTTCCGCACGGCGCGCAAACAGTCGGCGCCGCTGAAGGGTCAGCAATCGTGGTGGCATTTCATCCGCCACACCCGCAATCCTGAACTGCCCGTGGTGCTGCTGGAGGACGCGGGCGCGATCATCGGCCTGCTGTTCGCTCTCATGGGCGTGTGTCTGACGGTGCTCACCGGCAACGCGGTGTGGGACGGCATCGGCACACTCCTCATCGGCATTCTGCTCGGTGTGAACGCCGTGATCCTGATCGTGGAGACCAAGAGTCTGCTGATCGGTGAGGGCGCGACGGCCAAGGACGACACCGCGATTCGGTCGGCGCTGCTCACCGATCCGCGGATCGAGCGGGTCATCCGGATGCAGACCCAGTACCTCGGGCCGCAGGACCTGCTGATCAACGCCAAGATCGCGCTGCACGCCGGCCTGGATATCACGCAGGTGTCCGAGGTGATCGCGGCCGCGGACGGCCGCATTCACGCCGCCGTGCCCAACGCGTGCACGATCTATCTCGAGCCCGATCTGTTCGAGCCCGACAAGGTCCACGACATACCGATGAAGCCGAGCTGAGCGGCTACCGGTAGGCGGGGGCCTCGCCGCGCAAGAGGTCGAGTGGGTCGGTGACGATGCCGAAACGGTTGCGCAGCAGGTGTTGTGCCGCGTGCAGCCCCGGCATTCCGTGGACGCCGGGCCCCGGCGGGGTCGACGACGAGCACAGGTAGGTGCCCGGAATCGGGGTGGAGTAGGGGTTCCAGCGAGCGAGCGGCCGGAACAGAGTCTGGCGCGTGGTCATCGCGCCCGCGGAGATATCGCCGCCGACGTAGTTGGCATTGTGCGCGGGCATGAAGGCCGCCGGGCGCACGTGTTTGGCGAGGATCAGGTCGCGGAAACCCGGCGCGAAGCGTTCGACCTGGTCGATCACCTGGTCGCTGATATCGCGATCGGTTCCGTTGGGAACGTGGGCATAGGTGTAGAAGGTGTGCTGGCCCTCGGGCGCCCTGGTGGGGTCGACCACGCCGGGCTGAATGGCCAGGACGAACGGCCGATCGGCGAATCTGCCGGTGGCGACCTGATGTTCGGCGTGCATGGCTTGCGCCCTGGTACCGACCAGGTGCAGGGTGCCCGCCAGGTCGGCGCCCGGTGCGGCCCACGGCACCGGCCCCGACAGGGCGAAATCGACCTTGCAGGCGGCGTTTCCGTACTGAAAACGCCCGAGTCTGTTGCGGTATCGCGACGGCAGCCGGTCACCGGCGATGCGAAGGAGTTCGGCGGGCGAGGTGTCGAACAGCACCGCGCGCGCGGTGGCGAGTTCGGCGAAATCGTCGACCCGGTGCCCGGTGCGCACCTCGCCACCGAGGCTTTCGATCTCGGCGATCATCGCGTTCGGGATCGCCTGACTGCCACCGCGCGGGATCACCCAGCCGCCCGCGTGCGCGAGGGTGCCGAGCAGCAGGGAGGCGCCGACCGCGGGGAACGCGCGCGGTGAGGTGATGGCGTGGGCGGCCACACCGCTGAACATCGCGGGCGCGACCTCACCGCTGAAACGGTTGTCGGACAACGGGGATGCCTGTTCGAGCAGGCGGGTAGCGAACTTGATACCCGTGCCGACGCGCAGCGGTGGGTGCCGCAGATCCGACATGGCCAGCTCGACCACCTCGGGCCAGTGCTCGACCAGCGGCGCGAACAGCTCGCGCCAGGCCCCGCCGTCGCGCCCGAGGTCGGCAACAGTGGATTCGAGGTTGCGCCAAGCCAATCCGGCGATCCCACCGTCGAGGGGGTGTGCGTAGGAGACGGTCGGGGCGAGCAGCTCGACGCCGTGCGCCTCGAGGTCGAAGGCGCGAAAGAACGGTGATGCCAATGCCATCGGATGCGCACCGGCACAGATATCGTGATGGAACCCGGGCAAGGTCAGCTCGGCCGTGCGCGAGCCGCCGCCCGCCTGCTCCTGCGCTTCGAGAACCCGCACCGACAACCCGGCGCGAGCGGCGATCACCGCCGCGGCGAGACCGTTCGGCCCCGACCCGACCACAATTACTTCCGCCATTGCCGTCCCTTCGCACACATGCCTACCTGCTCCAACCTACGCGGACCCGGTCCGCGCGCCGATGAGCGCTCAATCCGCCGCTTCGCTGGCCCCGTCTACCAGCAAGGCGATGCGGCGTTCGCGGAGTTCGGGGCGCAGCCGGCTGCTGCGCTCGAGGGTCGCGAGGCCGTGCAGGGAGGCCCAGGCGACTTCGGTGCGGGCGCCGAGGTCGTCACCTTCGGCGTACGGGGTGAACATCGCTTCCAGACCGGCGAAGGCGTCGCGCAGGGGCTGCGGAGCATTGAGTCCGAACTCGAGGTCGGTCTTCTGCTCGAAGATGGCGTCGTAGCGGGCGGGGTTGTCGGTGGCGAAGTCGAGGTAGGCGCGGGCGACATTGGCGACCACCTCGGAATGGGTGGTCGCCGCCTCCCTGGCCACCTTCAGTTTCTCGGCGAACTCGACGCAGCCCTGCAGGGCAACGGCGCCGACGATCGCCGCCTTGTTCGCGAAATGGCTGTAGAGCACGGGCTGGCTGTATTCGATGCGGTCGGCCAGTTTTCGGATGGTGACCGCGTCCCAGCCGTCCGCTTCGGCCATCTCACGTGCGGCGTCGATGATCCGCTGATGCCGTTCGGCGCGGTCGCGTTCTTTGCGCTGTTGCGTGCTCATGCTTGAAATTCTAGCAGCGCTAGACAAGATAGCGAGGCTGGGTTATGGTTCTCTCAACACCTAGCGCCGCTAGATTTCAGAGCACAGCAAAGATTCAGGAGCACATCATGACCACCTCGCGCATCGCCACCGCCCTCTCCCTGCTCGGCGGGCTCTTCATCATCTACGTCGGCATCAACTACCTGATCGTCCCGGAGGCGACGGCCGCGGGCTTCGGCCTTCCCGCTGTGCCCGAGGGCGACGCGGTGGCGTTCCTGAACCTCAAGGGCGTCCGTGACATCGTCAGCGGCGTGGTGATCCTCTCCCTGCTCGCCACCAAGCAGCGCTTCGCGCTCGGCGTCGTCATGCTGGCCACCTCCCTCACCCCGTTCGGCGACATGACCACCGTCCTGAGCTGGCAGGGCTCCACCGCCACCGCGTTCGGCGTGCACGGCTTCACCGCGGTCCTGGTGGCGCTCGCCGGCGTGCTGCTGATCCGCGAGCGCCGCGGGAGCTCGACCGAACGCCCACTCGTCGCGGCATGAGTCGCCGCCGATGAATTCCCTACCGCCACGCCGTCTGTACCGATAACGAACACCCACCGAGGAGGAACCACCATGGCGAACGCACCGCACGGCCCCGCGTCCTACTTCCCCACCATCGAGGCCAAGTACGGGCGCACCGCCGACGAGTGGTTCGCGCTGCTCGCCGCGGCCGAGCCGAGCGGGCACACCGCATTGGTCGGCTGGCTGAAGTCCGAGCACAGCCTCGGCCACGGTCACGCCAGCGCCTTGGTGCAGTTCCACCTCAACCCCGGCAAGTGGTCCAGAATCTAACCCCCCACAACGGCGCAGCCGGTCCCGCATCCGACACCACCGATAGGCCCCGCGATTTCTCATCGCGGGGCCTATCGGCTTTCTCACCGCACTTCGACCGACTGCGCTGGCGCAGGTTTGGTGAGTTCGACGGGCTGATCCACCTCGTGATCGTCGACCATCGTCTCCTCGTCGAACGGCAATTCACGGTCGAGCACGCGGCGGGCCCGGTCGGCGTCGACCGTCGCGGTCCAGGTGCCGATGAGCAGCGTGGCCACCGCGTTGCCCGAGAAGTTGGTCAGCGCACGGGCTTCCGACATGAAGCGGTCGATACCGACGATCAGGCCGACACCGTCGAGCAGGTCGGGGCGATGGCTCTGCAGGCCGCCGGCGAGGGTGGCCAGACCGGCACCGGTGACACCGGCGGCACCCTTGGACGCGATGATCATGAACAGCAGCAGGCCGATCTGCTCGCCGAGCGCGAGCGGCTTGCCCATGGCGTCGGCGATGAAGATCGAGGCCATCGTCAGGTAGATGGCGGTGCCGTCGAGGTTGAACGAATACCCGGTCGGCACAACAACACCCACGGTGGTGCGCTCCACCCCCGCGTGTTCCATCTTCGCGATCAGTCGCGGCAGCGCCGACTCCGACGACGAGGTCGCCACGATCAGCAGGTACTCACGCGACAGATACCGGCACAGCTTCAGGATCGAGACACCCGAGACCACCCGCAGGATCACGCCGAGCACACCGAACACGAACACCAGACACGTCAGATAGAACGCGATCATCAACGTCGCCAACTGCACCACCGCCGACCAGCCGGTGCGCCCGACCACATTCGCGATCGCGCCGAACGCGCCGATCGGAGCCAGCCACAGGATCATCGACAGGATCCGGAATACCAGCTTCTGTCCCAGCGCGACCGCGCGCAGGATCGGCGCGCCGGCATCGCCCATCGCCTGCACGGCGAACCCGACCAGCAGCGCGACGAACAATGCCTGCAGCACGCTGCCCGCGGTCAGCGATGACACGAGCGTGGTCGGCACGATGTTCTCGATGAAGTCCCACGTGCCGCCCGCACTGTGTGCCTGATCGGCATATTTCGCACCCGCTCCCGCGGTGCCGACATCGAGTCCGTCACCCGGATCGATGAGGTTGCCGACGACGAGCCCGATGCCTAGCGCGACCGTCGACATCACCAGGAAATAGCCGATGGCCAGGCCACCGACCTTGCCGACGGTGGCGGCCGCGCGCACCGAACCGATGCCGAGGACGATTGTGCAGAAGATGACGGGTGCGATCATCATCTTGATCAGGTTCACGAACACGGTGCCGAGCGGCGCCAGTGACTGACCGAATTCCGGGGCCACCCGGCCGACAATGACGCCGGCCACGACCGCGATGATCACCGCGATGTACAGCCAGTGGGTATGGTCGCGTTTCCGCGCTGCGGTGGTATCACTCATGCCGACGAGCATGAGGAACTATTGTGACGGCCGTCACTTTGTTCCATAAGTTTCATATAGGCGCATAACGTTCGAGAAATCCAGGTCGGAGGCAAGAGGTGCGACGAGTACGACTGTCGCTCGCAGGGCAGGCCTTCGTATGGCAGCTGGTGGTGCTGGGGCTGCTGATCGCCGTCGGCACCATTCTGGCCGTGTTCGATGCCAGGCGCGACCATGACGTGGCCGCGGAAATGCAGGTCAGAGACGTCGCGGTGACGGTGTCGCGGTCACCGTCGACCCTGGCCGCGGTGAACTCGCCCTACCCGAGCGGGCTGCTGCAGCCGACCACCGAGCGGATCAGAGCGGCCACCGGCATGGACTTCATCGTCGTGATGGCACCGGACCGCACGCGCTACACCCACACCAACCCCGACCTGATCGGCAAGCCGTTCATCGGCAGCATCGACGGTGCGCTGGCAGGCCAGACCCTCACCGAGACCTTCACCGGGACCCTCGGCCCCTCGATCCGCGCGGTCACCCCGGTCTACGACAACGGCCGGGTGGTTGCCCTGGTCTCGGCCGGGGTCACCCGAGCCAAGATCGGCACCCAGGTCGCCACTCAGCTGCCCCTGATCCTCGGGTTGGCCGCGGTGGGGCTCGCGCTGGCCGCGCTGTCGTCGTTCCTGATCAGCCGTAGGCTGCGCCGCCAGACCCACGGTCTCGCCCCCGACGAGCTGCGCGCGCTCTATGAACACCACGACGCCGTCCTGCACTCCGTCCACGAGGGGCTGGTGGTATTCGGCGCCCAGGCCGAGGCCGCGGAGGTGGTCAACGATCAGGCACGCACCCTGCTCGACCTGCCCGATGGTCCGGTGCACCGCGGTGACCTGCCCATCTCGCTGCAGCAGATGAGCGGAGGCGTGGTGCGCGATGAGACACACGTGACCACCGACCGCATTCTGCTGGTCAACCAGGACCTGGTCAGCTGGGAGGGCCGCGAGATCGGCACCGTGCTCACCATCCGCGATCAGACCGAACTGCGCGCGGTGCTCGGTGAACTCGACTCGGTGCGCGGCTTCGCCGAATCGCTGCGCGCCCAGGCGCACGAGGCCGCCAACCGGCTGCACACCGTGGTCACCATGGTCGAGCTGGGCCGCCCCGACGAAGCGGTGGCCTTCGCGACCGCGGAGCTACAGCTCTCACAGGTGCTGATCGACCGTTTGCTGGCCGCCGTCGGCGACGCGGCGCTGGCCGCGCTGCTGCTCGGCAAGGTCGACCAGGCCGCCGAGCGCGGGGTGAGCCTGGCCATCAGCGAGGACACCGCCCTGGACTCCACCGACCCGCTGTCCGCGCACGAGACCGTGACCCTGGTCGGCAACCTGATCGACAACGCGATCGACGCGGCGGCGGGCACCGTCGCCAAGCGCGTCGAGGTGTCGGTGTGTCATCGTGACGGCGCGCTGTGGGTCCAGGTATCCGACAGCGGACCCGGCATGTCGGCCCAGATGTTCTCGCGTGCCGCCGAACGCGGCTACACCACGAAATCCGACCACGCGGGCCTCGGCCTCGCGCTGGTGCACCGCCTCGTCGACCGACATCGCGGCACCATCACCACCACGGCCGCACCACACAGCGCGGTCATCGTTCGCATTCCGCTGAGGGAGACACCTTGATCCGCGTTCTGATCGTCGAGGACGAGCCGTTGATCGCCCAGGCACACCGGGCCTATCTCGAACGGCTCGACGGTTTCGTCACCGGTGGCGTCGTGCACACCGGACGCGACGCGCTGCGAGTGGCGGCCGAGGCGATCGCCGCGGGCAATCCGTTCCATCTGGTGCTGATGGATATCGGGCTGCCCGATATCAGCGGGCTCGATGTGGCCGCCGCGCTCAACGGACTGCAGCCGCGACCCGATGTCATCGCGATCACCTCGGCGCGCGAGCTGAACATGGTGCGCAGTGCGGTGGCGCACGGTGTGGTGCTGTATCTGCTCAAGCCGTTCACCTTCGCCGCGTTCCGCGAAAAGCTGGAACGCTACCGCGGTTTCGACACCGCGCTGCCCGCGGGCGAGGCGGCCCTGTCGCAGTACGACATCGACCGCGCGCTCGGTGCGCTGCGCACCGCCGACCAGAAGGCCGGTGCGCCGAAAGGCGTTGTGCAGCACACCCTGGAAGAAGTCTCGCGAGCCGTGCGCTCGGCCGAATCCGGCATCACGGCCACCGATGCCGCCGCGGCCGTCGGTGTTTCGCGGATCACGGCGTGGCGATACCTGGAGAAGCTCGCCGACGACGGATTGGCCGAGCGCCGTGCCGATTACGGCCGGGCCGGTCGCCCGAAGACCCGCTACCGCTGGCGCTCGACCACCTGACTAGGCCGGATGCGCGGCGCCTGCCAGATCGTCGGGCGCCGACGTGCGCGCGACCGGCCCGAGATCGACCGGCATGTGCTCGAAACCGTGCAGCGTGAACAGGTTTCGGCGGGTCGGCTCGCCGCGTAAGCGCAGGTTCGGGTAGCGGGTGTAGAGCGCGCGCAACGCGCGCTCCGCTTCCATCCTGGCCAGGCTCGCGCCGAGGCAGGCGTGGATGCCGCTGCTGAACGCCACGTGCTCCTTGACATTCGGGCGGTCGATATCGAAGCGGTGCGGGTCGGGGAAGACCGCCGGGTCGCGGTTGGCTCCGGCCAGCGACAGGATAACCGTGCTGTTCGCCCGCAACCGCACGCCATCGATGTCGACATCCTCGAGCGTCTGGCGTGCGGTGGTCTGGACGGGTGGATCGAACCGCAGCGTCTCCTCGACCACGTCGGGCCAGCGGTCGGGGTCGTCCTGGGCGAGGGCGAGCTGGTCGGGATTGGCCGACAGCGCGGCGACCGCATTGCCGATCAGATTGACCGTCGTCTCGAATCCGGCGCCCATCAGCAGACTCGCGCCGGCCTGCAGTTCCCGCAGACTCAGATCGCCCGAGCTGACCAGTGTGGACAGGATGTCCTCGCCCGGTGCGCGGCGCAACGTGGCGATGTGGTCGGCCAGGTACTCGTCCATGGTCTCGGTCGCGGCCATCGCCGCCCGATACGACCGCCACGAGGTGCCCAGATCGAGCAACGGCGTCATCTTGTCGCCCCACCGCAGGAACATCTCGTGGTCCGAGGGCGGGAAGCCGAGCATGTCGGCGATGATCGCGATCGGCACCCTGGCCGCGAAATCGGTGATCAGATCGACCGATCCGTCCGCCGGCATCGCCTCGAGCAGTTCGGCGGTGACCACCTCCACGCGCTCGCGCAGCCGGGCGATGGCGCGCGGGGTGAATGCCGAGGCCACCGGCTTGCGCATCCGGGTGTGCTCGGGCGGGTCGAGGACCAGCATCGACGGCGGCTCGACCGGGTTGGGTGGCACCGTGACCCGCTCGGCGAGCTTGTGCCACGGCGCAGGCAGCTCAGCGTTGAGGGGCGGTCGCACGCCGAATCGGGGGTCGCGCAGGATCGCTCGGACCTGCGCGTGATCGAACGTGGCGAAGGACACCGCCGTCTTGATCAATCCGCCGCGACCGCGCAGTTCATCGATCAGCGGATAGGGGTTGTGCAAGCCCCGCTGACCGCTGAGCAACGTCGCGAACGGATCGCCGCGACGCACCTGCCACCGCAGGATCGCCCGCGGCGCTCCGTGTTCTGCCGACCATCGAACCCAGTACTGCGCAATCATCGCCACCCCTGCTCTGCCGAAGTCTTGCTTCCACAGTACGGACGGTGTGTGACATGCGACACGTCCCCGAGGTGGACCCGAACCTATACCTGGGTAGGAGCTAGCGCCGGACGGTCACCTTTTCGGTGACGACCCGATGGTCGATCGCACCCGGATCGGGATTGACGACCTGCACCAGTGAAGCCCCGGCGAACAACACCGCGACGAACCCGTCGATCACTTCCTCCACCGTGTCCCACGGTGTGCTCGACAGCACCCGGTCGCCAGCGGAAAAACCTTGCAGTGCGGCGGATTTCCGAGACATGGTCAGCACTTCGTTCACCGAGAGGCCGTCGAGCGCGGCCCGGAATCCACCGGGCAGGAACTGATCACCGTGCACCCGCACCGCGGTCGCGAAATCGGTGACCCCGACCGGCAGATCACGCACCGGCGTCCCCATCGCGTCCAGCGACAGCACCGCCACCTCGCCGACACCGTCGGCATCGTCGAGCCGGTCGGGCGTCACCAGCGCGAGGTCGGCATCAGGATCGGGCGTGAGCACCACTTCGGTTCCCGCCCACCAGCATCCGAGCAGCACCGCGGCGGTCTGCCAGTGCGCGGGCAACAGCACCGCGACCCTGGCGCCGGGGGTGAGCGCGAATTCGTCGCGGATCAGGTTCGCGGTCTTGGCGGCCCAGTTGGCCAACGTCAGCCCCGACAGTTCGATCCGCGCGCCGGTGGCGTCGTCGTACCAGGTGACGCGCGGTCCGGCGGGATCGCGTTCGAGAATCGGGTCGAGGAGGGCGTCGGTCAGGGTCGAGTTCGGCTCACGCATGGGTCAATTCACACATTTCGGTCCGTTCTGGCCTGCGTCGATCGGCGGGGCTGGCGGTATCGGTGTCGCGGTCGCGGAGGATGTCGCGTCGAGATCGAACATGCCTGCCGCGGCCGAGCCCGGACCAGAATAGTCGCTCGCCAGGACCACGCTCACCGTATCCGCCGACACTGTCGCATCGGCGACCACCGTCAGGCCACCGAGCGCCTCGGCGACCGCCACCGCCTTCGGGTCGTCGGCATCGGCGGCCAGCACCCGACTCGAGCTGACGCTGCCGCCGGTGTAGTTGCTGATCGTGCCTTCCCGGAATCCCTTGCTCGTCAGGGCCGCCGACACCTTGCCCGCGAGCCCGGTGGCGCCACCCGCGTTGAGCACGCTCACCGTCACCGTGGAGGTGTCGATCTTCGGCGCGGCCTCTTCTTCGGTCTTCTCCTCCCCCACCAGGGCGGCGACGAAACTCTGCACCGTCTTCGGGTCGACCTTCACCACCGACTCCCCCGCCGAGGTCATGCTGTTGAGATCGGAGACGGGAATGGTGTCGAATTCCACCTTGCCGCCGGACAGGTCCTTGAGCTGCTGCAGAAAGGCCAGCACGTCCCAGTCCTCGTCGAGCACGACGGTGCGCCCGACCGCCTCGCTGATCTCGCTGAGCTTGCCCGGATCGGCGAGAGTCTTGGCATTGAGCAGCTGGCCGACCAGCTGCGCCATGAACACCTGCTGACGCACGATCCGGTCGATGTCACCGCGTTCGAGATCATGGCGCTGACGCACGAAGCTCAACGCCTCCTGACCGTCGAGACGCTGGCGGCCTGCCGGGAAGTCCGCGCCCGACATCGGTTCGTCCACCGCCTGATTCAGGCATACCTCGACCCCGCCGACCGAGTCGGTGAGCAGCACGAAGCCGAGCAGGCTCACCTCGGCGTAGTGGTCGACGGTGATGCCGGTCAGGTTGGCCACCGATTTGATGAGGGCCTGCCTGCCCGCCTTGGTCGACTCCTTCTCGGCGTCGGATTCGGATTTACCCGCGGCGAGCAGCTTCGCGCGTTCGGTCTCCTTGGTCGAGCCGTAGGCGGAGTTGATCTTGGCCTTGCCCTGGCCGCCGCCGACATCGACGTAGGAATCGCGCGGGATGGAGATCGCGGTGGCCGAGCGGCCGTCGTTGGGGACACGGATCAGCACGATGGTGTCGGTATTGGTGCCCACCTCGTCGCCGGCGTGCAGCATGGCGCGTTCGGCTTTGGTGAGTGGGTTGCCATGCGCGTCGGTGCGGCTGTCGACACCGACGAGCAGAATGTCGACGGCACCGTCGCGTCCACCGCCGAGGCCGAGGCCACCGATCCGGTCGATATTGGCGATCAGGTTGTCGACACTGCGCCAGGCGAATCCGGTGAGTGCCAGCACCAGCACCGCCGAGATCGCCACCATCAATTTGGCCGGACCGAAGGTGCCCGCAGGCGCGCTGATCGGTCTTGTCGACTCTCGCACTCGTGCATCCTCTCGACGAACTCCGCGCCCGGTCAGCTCTTCCCCCCGGCAAACACCACCTTGTCGTCAGCCCGGGCTCGTCCGAGGACACCGGCCATCACAGGCTAACGAACAGTTACCACACTCGGGCCCAACCGCAGGTGCTCCGGCGTGCCAGACTGGCCGCGTGAACGCCGATTTCCCCGCCCCCGCTCAGCTGATCGTAACCGGCGCACGTGGTCTGCTGGGGCGACAGCTGCTGCGCCTGGCACCCGATGCGCGTGGCTTCGGGCGGGCCGAACTCGACATCACCGACCGCGCCGCCGTCGACGCGGTCCTCACGCCGGGCGCCGTGGTGATCAACTGCGCGGCCTACACCGCGGTGGATGCCGCCGAAACCGATGTCGAGGCGGCCTTCGCCGCCAATGCGACCGCACCGGCCGTCCTCGCTGCCGCCTGCGCCGCGGCGGGTGCGCGGCTGATCCACGTGTCCACCGACTATGTCTTCCCCGGGACCGCGCGGACACCGTACGAGCCCGGCGATCCGACCGGACCGGCCACGGTCTACGGACAGTCCAAGCTCGCCGGTGAGCGGGCCGTACTCGAACTGGGCGCACACGTTGTGCGCACCGCCTGGGTGTACGCCGGTGTCGAGGGGGATTTCGTCGCGACGATGCGCAGGCTGGAAGCCGAACGCGACACCGTCACCGTGGTGAACGACCAGCTCGGCTCCCCGACCAGCGCCGCCGACCTCGCCGCCGCACTCCTGGAATTGCGCACCCGCCCCGACGCTCCCCGTGTGCTGCACGCCACCAATTCCGGCACCGCCACCTGGTTCGACCTCGCCGCGGCGGTGTTCACCGACCTCGGCGCCGACCCGAACCGGGTGCTGCCGTGCGCGTCCAGCGAATTCCCCAGACCCGCACCGCGCCCGGCGTATTCGGTGCTGTCCCCCGCGGCCTGGAACGCGGCAGGCCTCACCCCGCTTCGCTCCTGGCGTATCGCACTCACCGACACACTGCGGCGGTTGTCCGACTAGGCTCCGCAGTCGTGAACGCAGCAGACGCAGCCGATTCTCCAGCCCCCGCCGGCCTTGCCGTGGTCACGGTGACCTATTCACCGGGTGAGCACCTCGAGCACTTCATCACCACCCTGGCCGACGCGACCAGCGAGAAGCCGCAGGTGATCCTGGCCGACAACGGCTCGACCGACGGCGTCCCCGAACTCGTCGCCGAGGCCAACTCACACGTGACACTGCTGCACACCGGCGGCAATATCGGCTACGGCGGTGCCATCAACCGGGCCGTCGCCGAGATCGATCCGTCGATCGAGTTCGTCATCCTGGCCAACCCGGACATCCGCTGGGGCGTCGATTCCATCGACAAGATGCTCGAGGCGGCGAAGCGCTGGCCGCGCGCGGGCGCTTTCGGGCCGATGGTCCGTGAGCCCGACGGCAGCATCTACCCGTCCGCACGCCGGGTCCCCGGGCTCGCCGACGGCGCGGGCCACGCCGTTCTGGGCTCGGTCTGGCCGAAGAACCCCTGGTCGGTGCGCTACCGCCAGGAGAACGAGGAGATCTCCGAGCGGGTGGTCGGTTGGCTGTCCGGCTCGTGCCTGCTGGTGCGCCGCGCCGCGTTCGACACCATCGACGGTTTCGACTCGCGCTACTTCATGTACATGGAGGACGTGGACTTCGGTGACCGCATGGGCAAGGCCGGCTGGCACAATGTATTCGTCCCGGACGCCGAGGTGACCCACGCCAAGGGCCACGCCGCGGGCAAGCATCCGGAATTGATGCTGCCCGCCCACCATGCCAGCGCCTACCGCTTCCAGGCGGACCGGCATCCGCACTGGTGGCAGGCACCGTTGCGGGGCGCGCTGCGGGTCGGACTTGCGGTTCGCTCCCGGATTGCGGTTCGATCGGCGCTGCGTGAGCAAGCGCGAACCGGCGCCTGAGTGGGCGCCGGTCCACTGTGAACAGGGGAAACTCGATGGCAGGCAATGCAGGCACCGACGCGGTCATCCTCGTCGGCGGACAGGGCACGCGGCTGCGTCCGCTCACCCTCTCGGCGCCCAAGCCCATGCTGCCGACGGCCGGGCTGCCGTTCCTGACCCACCTGCTGGCCAGGATCGCCGAGGCCGGGATCACCCATGTGGTGCTCGGCACGTCCTTCAAGGCCGAGGTCTTCGAAGAGCACTTCGGTGACGGCTCCGAGCTGGGCCTGGACCTGGAGTACGTGACCGAGACCGAACCGCTCGGCACCGGTGGCGGTATCCGCAATGTGCTGCCCAAGCTGCGCGCGGACAACGTGATGGTGTTCAACGGCGACGTCCTCGGCGGCACCGACCTCGGTGCGATCCTCGACACCCATGAGTCGACCAACGCCGACGTCACCCTGCACCTGGTCCGGGTCAGCGACCCGCGGGCCTTCGGCTGCGTGCCGACCGACGAGAACGGCCGCGTCACCGCGTTCCTGGAGAAGACCCAGGATCCGCCGACCGACCAGATCAACGCGGGTTGCTATGTGTTCCGCCGCGAGTACATCGAGAAGATCCCCACCGGTCGTCCGGTCTCGGTGGAACGCGAGGTCTTCCCGGCGCTGCTGGCCGAGGGCGCCCGCGTCCAGGGTCACGTCGACGCCTCCTACTGGCGCGATATGGGCACCCCGGAGGACTTCGTGCGCGGCTCCGCGGACCTGGTCCGCGGTATCGCTCCCTCCCCCGCTCTCCCCGGCCAGCGCGGCGAGTCCCTCGTCCATCCCGGCGCGGGTGTGGCACCGGGCGCACTGCTCATCGGTGGGACCGTGGTCGGGCGCGGCGCCGAGATCGGCGCGGGTGCGCGACTGGACGGCGCGGTGATCTTCGACGGCGCGGTGGTCGAGGCGGGCGCGACCGTCGAACGCTCCATCATCGGCTTCGGTGCCCGCATCGGCCCCCGCGCGCTGGTTCGCGACGGTGTGATCGGTGACGGCGCCAACGTCGGCGCCCGCTGCGAACTCCTGCGTGGCGCCCGCGTGTGGCCCGGCGTGGTCATCCCCGACGGCGGCATCCGCTTCTCCACCGACGTCTGATCCACATCACGCCGGGTCACCGCCCGAGTTCTCGGTCGGTGACCCGGCGTTGTGCTGTTCAGCTGAAGCCGACGGCCTGGTCACCCCAGGCGGTGTGGAGGTCGGCGTCGGGGTTGTCCACGACGCGGTCGATGGTGTCGATGAGCAGGGTGGTGCGGGCGGCGGGGCGGTAGTGGGGCCAGTGTTTGGAGCCGTCGATGGCGGCGGGGACGCTGTGTTCGGCGAAAGCCAGCCAGCGCCGCTGCATGCGGCCGGAGACCGCGACCGACGCTTTGCGCCCGCCGAGCCAGAAGGTGGGGTCGTGGTTGAAGGTGCCGAAATTGCCGAAGACATAAGGCAATTCGGTGGCATGACCGGCGCCGACCCTGGCCGCCTTCAACATCGGGGTGGCGTAGTCGAAGCGGTACATCCAGGTCGGCGAATGCTGGGCATGCCCCTCGGCAACCCAGGCCGCGGGCATCCGGAAGGCCGCGTCGGTCGACATCGCCAGCGCCCCACGGGTTTTGGTGAGATCAGGGTAGGCCGAGGTGATCTCGGCGATCCGCTCCGGCGACATCTCGGGATGCGACGCGGCGACGTCGCGCAGCATCGCGTTCACCGCGTCGGGCGTCACCGGCATGATCGGTGAGCGCAGCACCCGAAACAGCGACGCCTCATCGCGATTGGTGCCGATCAGCAACGGCACACGATGCGACAGCCCCTGCTGGAATCGGTCGATCGGGTAGCCCGGCAACAGGTTTCCGTCGACGACCGGCGCCGCGGCGAGCCTGCCCGGTTCCTTGATCGGTACCTCGTCCAGCAGCACGGCACCGACCTCGACGAGCTGTTCGATCGGCAACTCCAGCAACCGATTCGCCTCGCCCGGCCCGAGTTCGAGCAGCTCCAGATAGCGCTGCCCGACGACCGCGGCCCGATCCTGTCCGAAAACTGTTGTGGCGGGCGGACTCTGGACAATTGCCTGGTGGAACAGTCCGGCAGCGGAAGGCGAGGTGAGTAGTGCGGTAACGCATCCCGCGCCCGAGGACTCGCCGAAGAGGGTCACATTGCCCGGGTCGCCGCCGAACGCGGCGATATTCTCGCGCACCCACGCGAGCGCGGCGAGCAGATCGTGCAGGCCGAGGTTGGCGGTGAACTGCTCGCCGAACGAGGACAGATCGAGAAAGCCGAGCACCCCGAGTCGATAGTTCACCGAGACGACCACCACGTCGCCCGCCTCGGCCAGCTTGCGGCCGTCGTAGATGGACTGGGCAGCAGTGCCGAGGCAGTAGGCGCCGCCGTGCACCCAAACCATCACCGGGCGCGGTTCGTCCTGGCTCGGCTCGGGCCGCGGCGACCAGACATTGACCCACAGACAGTCCTCGCCCATCTGCAGGTCGGAATCCACCGGCACCATCGCGCCCATGGCCTGCGGTGCGATATCGCCGAAGACCACACAGTCGCGCACACCGTCCCATGGCTTCGGCGGCTGTGGCGCGGCGAATCGAGCAGGTCCGGCGGGTGCGGCGGCATAGGGAATGCTGCGCCACACCGCAACCGGCCCGTCCCAGGTTCCACCGACCTGTCCGTATTCGGTCTCTGCCAGCGGGTCGGCATCGTGGGTCCGCGCGTCCGGATCGAAATCGGGCTGAATGCTCATCGCACACCTCCTAGCCGGCACGACCGCACGGGTACCTGTGTATTCGCTCCCGCGGGTCGCAGCACCTGGTGACTTCCTACGAGAGTACGTGCGTGCCGCCTGAACGCGCGCCCTACGCGCCGTTTCCGCAGGTAACAGTTACTCCACGGTACAGACGGAAGCGACGTGATGAACGGTCGATCCATCGTGCGCCGTTGCTGCTTACACTGTGCCGATGCCGAACTACAGCTTCCGGTGTCGTTCCTGCGGCGACACGTTCGACGTCAACCGGCCGATGGCGCAGTCCTCGGACCCTGCCACGTGCCCCGCCGGCCACGACGACACCGTCAAACTGCTCACCACCTTCGCGGCGGTGGGGCGCGGCTCGGCTCCGAGCCCCGCGCCCGCGCCACGTCCGGCAGGTGGCGGTTGCTGCGGTGGTGGCGGCTGCTGCTGACCCCGCCGATCGGAGGTGCGCGGCCGCCGCCCGGTCGTCAGTCGCGGCGGTCGACGTGGCCGAGGTCGCGTTCGGGTGCGATGCGGTCGCGGACCCGTTGCTTGAGGATGGCGATATCGGGGAAACCCCCGTCCGCCTTGCGTTCCCAGAGCTGTTCACCGTCGAGGGTGATGCGGAAGATGCCGCCCTGGCCGGGAACCAGCGCCACCTCGCCGAGTTCGGTGGCGAACGTGGTCAGCAGTTCCTGGGCCATCCAGCTCGCCCGGAGCAGCCAGCGGCATTGGGTGCAGTATTCGATCGCGATACGGGGCACGTGAGCAGTATCCCCGTTTCAGGCCTGGAACGTCCCGTCGAGGTAGACCCATGCCCCATCGACCCGGACGAACGTGCTCATCTCGTGCATCGCGTCGCGCGTGCCGTCGAGCTTGTAATGGGCGATGAATTCGACGGTGCCGTTGTCGTCGAACGGGCCGCCACGCTGGGTGCCGACGATCTCGAGGAACAGCCATCGCTGGTCCGCGTCGTGCTCGAGGCCGGCCGGGCGGGTGCTGGGATGCCAGGAGCGCAGCAGATAGTCGACATCGCCGACGACATAGGCGGTGTACCGAGACCGCATCAGCGTTTCCGCGGTCGGCGCGGCTTTCTCCCCCGCCAGAATCGGCCCACAACAGGCATCGAACGGCTCACCACGACGACACGGACACGGCCTCACTTCACCCATACCGCCCATCCTGCCGGACCGGCCTGCGACCTCGGGCACCCAACGTCCGCCGACGTCGATCACCCGAACGGCTGCTGTGCGAGCGGAGCGAGCTCCAACACCCGCGCCAGCTCCGCCGTCTGGTCCCGCCAGCGCCGCAGATCGGTGACACTCGGCGCCATCTCGTAATCGAGGTGATGCGCCGCGCGCGACAGCGCCGCCCACAGCGCACCGACCTGACCGGCGGTTTCCGGCCCCGTATACACCCGCAACGCGAGTAGTTGAGCACGCATCGGGCACCGCATCAGCTCCGGCGCGACCTGCGCCCACAGCTGATCCACCGCCTGCTCGAGCGCCAACCGCAGAATCCACGCCACCGCCCGCGACCACACCCCACCGGCGTCCGACACCGACCCGTCCAGCAAATTCTCGGCCGCTTCCAGCCGCTGAGCCACCGAGGGCCGCGGGCTGAACTTCGCGCGAGCAGGTCTGCCGCGGCGATTCACGACCCCACCGTACCGGGACGGCGGCGCGCGGCCGTCGGGTCGCGTCGACCGCGACGCTGCCCGCCGACTTTCCCCGTGAGCTCACTCACCTGCGCACCGCGGCAGGCTCGTGGGCTCGCAGCCAGGTGATGAATCGTTCGGTGTCACTGATCAATTCACGCATCGGACGGTCGATCGGCACGTGCGCGCCCGCGGTGGCATCACGAAGGACGCCGACGAGCCAGCGTCCGCCGACCGCGCTCAGGTGCTTGTTCAGGTCGTCCACGCGGGCGCCGACACCCATGATGGCGAGGGTGATCATGGCGCGGGTGGTGTGCGCGTTGCGCACCCGCCGTTCCACTTCCCCGTGCTCGAGACCGCCCGCCAGCAGTTCCTGGCGGGCCTTGGCCAGCCCGGCCGCCTCGATCGCCGAACGGCAACAGGTCGCGACGAGTTCGTCGGCGATGGCGGCGGGAAGTTGCGGTGTGCGCAGCAGGGATCGGGCGTCGTCGAGATAGCGGCGAACCGGGTCGCCGGTCACCCGCACCTCGACGATCGAACGCTCACGACGCTGGACTTCGAGCACCGTCGCATCGAGCTGCATGCGACGCACCGCCTCGGCGAGGCGCTCGTCGTGGGTAAACACCACCACCTGTCGCCCCGCCGCTACCTCGGCGAGGACCCTGGCCAGCCCGTCGACCTTCGCGGGGTCCATCGCCTGCACCGGGTCGTCGATCATCACGAACCGGAAAGGGCTGTGCGCCACCGTGGCTCGCGGCAGGAACAGCGACAGCCCGAGCGCGTGCAGCTCCCCCTGACTCATCACGCCGAGCGCCGCGCCGTCCACTTCGTCGACGGTGACATCGAGCAACACCCGTCGCGCGGTCCCCGCACTGCCCTGCAACCGAATCGATCCGAGCTCCACATTGCTCTGCTGGCGCAGGGTGCTCCACACCCAGCGCGCGGTGGTCTCCAGCGGCCGCATCCGCTCCCCACGGATCGTCGCCGTCGCCGCCTTGAGCCAGTCGGCCGCCTTCTTCACGACCCGCAGCTCGCTCGCGTGGTCGGCGACGGCGCGGGCGGGGTCGAGCCAGGCGAGAACGCGCGGGACCAGTGGCGACCACACCGCATCGAGTCGATCCAGTTCGGTGCGCGTATCCCTTTGTAGTGCACCGAGTTCCACAGCAAGGTCGGTGTGAATCGCGCGCAGTCGATCCGGGAGCCGATCTTCGTAGTCGGCTGTCGCGAGCCCGGCCCACTCCGACCAGAGCTGCCCTACGATCTCGCGCTGTTTACGCAACGAGTCCGAGGTGCCATACGAACTCGGTTGCCCTGCAGGAGCATCCGCCTGGCGATGCCTCGGATCGAGGCTTGGCAGCACGTCCGCCGGGTAGGAGCGGCCCGCTCCGCCGGGGGTCGCCGAGCCGAGCTCGATCGGCAGCTGCGCGGGGAGGTCGCGGGCCGCCGCGAGAGCCGTGTCGAATTCCGCCGTGGCCGCCTGCAACGCCGCGAGTTCCGTGGTGCGGTGCGCGATTTCGGACTCAGCGGCAGCGAGCCAGTCGGCGCCGAGCTCGTCGCGTCCACAGACCGGGCAGGGACACGAACCCGCCGCCGTGACGTGTTCGCGGGCCCGCGTGAGCAATTCGAGAACTCGCAGATCGGCGTCGGTATCGACGGTCGCGTGGCGCGCCACATTCCGGGCCGATTCGGCGAGCCGATCCGCCGTGGCGGCGACCTGCCTGGCATCGGGCAACGTCAGCCGCAAGATCGTGCGCAAACCCTCGGGCCCGTCGATACCGAGGACCGAGCCCGCTACCGCGCCTGCCACCGCGTCGAGATCGGGGTCCGGCGTCCGCAGCAGCTCTGCCACGCCGCGAGCACGGTCGTCATCGGCCTCGGCGAGCTCGACCAGCAGGTCGGCGCGGGACTGACGCGAATCCTTCACGGCGCGTTCGAGTTCGAGTTTGCGCAGCCTGATCTGTTCGGCCGCGGCGGCCAGCTCGTCGAGGCCGAGCAGGCGATGCAGCGCGTCGAACAGGTCGCTCGGCTTGCCGTCGACGAGCGCGCCGAGTTCGCTGTAGGACAGGAACGGGCGGTACAGATCGAGCCGTTGCCTGCGTCCACGCGGGTCGACCGATGCCACCGGTTCGGATCCGCGCCGCTCGGTCCACTGTGCGTCGGCCAGGTCCGCACTCGCGTCCCAGCTGGTGGCGACCGAGAGTTGCGGCTGTTCGCCTGCGGTGAGCAGCTCGACATCGATCCGGGCGGTATCGGGTTCGTGCAGGTTGCGCCAGCCCTCTCGCCATGCGGTCGAGCGGCCGTCCCAGCGCCGATTTCCACCGGTCAACGCGAATTCCGCGGCCTCGGCGAAACTCGACTTTCCGCTGCCGTTGCGACCGACCACGAGCGTCAGGCCGGGCCCCGGATTCAACCGCAGCGTCGCGGCGGGCCCGATCCCACGAAAACCCTGCACGGTGATCGACCGCAGGAAAACCCCGGAATCACCGGAATCCGTTGCGGCCGAGTCACCGTCGACAGCTGTGAGCGCGGCGAGCACGCATTCGGCGACCCGTTCCTCCACTGCCGGGTCGGCGGCGAGCTCGCGTGCGACCACCTCGGCGATCCGATCCGAGCACACTTGCGACATCCCCCTTCGCGTCGGCGCGCAACGCGGCGATTTTGGTGGAAACGCTACCTGATCGCCGGATGTTCGCCCAGGGGATGCGCAGGGCCCCAGCGAATCTGCCCGCGGGAGTGGAATGGCCATCGCGGTACCTCGGCGGCCCTCGATGTCCACCCCTCGCCCACCCCGGCGGGCAGCTCGATGAGGTGTTCACACCCGCGTTACGCTGCGTCGAGCAGCGCGGGCGGTCCGGGCGGTGCCGAACAGGTCAGAATGCCAGACATCGCGGCTCACGGCAAGGGCTGGAGCACGAAACTTCCACAGCTCCAGCATTTTCCAGGTGCCTCGCCGCCAGGACCGCTAGTTGTCGGTGGGTTGCGGTAGATATTCGGCGAACAGAGAACGGGGGAAGTTGATGACCGAGCAACGCACGCCGTGGACCGAGGACCAGGTCCGCGCGCTCGCACCCGACGCGAGCTCGCTGGCTGCCGCACGCAAGCTGGCCGGTCGCTGGCGCGAGACCGGCACCGCCGGTAACGCGGTGTGGGGGCTGTGTCAGGGCAGTGGCGCCAAGCCGTACCAGGCGATCGTCGACCTGGATGGGCCCGCGTACAAGTGTTCGTGCCCGAGCCGCAAGTTCCCCTGTAAGCACACGCTGTCGCTGTTGCTCGCATGGTCGAGCGGCCACGCACCCGCCCGGGATGCCCCCGCCGATTTCGCGGCCGAGTGGCTGGCGGGGCGGGCCGCGAAGGCCGCCGCACCGCCGAAGGCCAAGGCCGCGAGCACACCGTCGCAGGCCTCCGTCGAGCAGCGGCGGACCCGCGTCGCCGCCGGGCTCACCGAACTGGAGGTCTGGCTGACCGACCAGATCCGGACCGGCCTGGCCCAGACCGACCGGTCGTTCGCCGCCTACGAGGCGATCGCGGCACGGATGGTCGATGCCCAGGCGCCCCGCATCGCCGAGACTCTGCGCAGGTTGCCCACCGCGGTCGTCACCACCGAGCACTGGCCCGAACTGCTGTTGCGCGAGTTCGCCCGCCTGCACCTGCTGGTGCTGGCCCATCGCAGGCTCGATGCCATGCCCGAGCCGCTGCAAGCGGGAATTCGCACCCATGTCGGCTACCCGACGTCGGCCGAGTCGGTCCTGACCGAGCCCGGCGTGCGGGATCGCTGGCTGGTGCTCGGCATGCGGGTGAGCGAGGAGGAGCGTCTGCACACCCGTCGTACCTGGCTGCGTGGTCGCGGCAGCGGACGATGGGCTCTGCTCATCGAACATTCCTTCGCCACACCGAATTTCACCGGCGAGGTGCCCGCGCCCGGCAGCGAGGTGGACGCCGAGCTGCACTACTACCCCGGCGCGGCGGCCCTGCGCGCGCAATGGGGCACCCGCCACGGCGTACCCGAACCCTTCACGACCATCCCCGCTGTCGGCGGCACCACGATCGACGACGCGCTGGACGCCTACGCAGGCGCGTTGAGCGACGATCCGTGGCTGCGCGCCTGGCCCGCGCTGCTCACCGATGTCGTACCGGTGCTCGACGAGAACGGCTGGCAGCTCGTCGCGTCCGACGGCACCGCGCTCCCGCTGCCCGCGGGCGTGCGTCCGTGGCGGCTGATCGCCGTCGCAGGTGGTCATCCGGTGACGGTGTGCGGCGAGTGGCGGGCCGACGGCTTCGACCCGATCTCGGTCTTCAGCGCGGGCGAGGTGAGCGACCTGGAAACCGAGTTCCCCACCGAGATAACCCCGACTCCCGCGCTGGCCGAACTCGTCTCGGTAGCCCTGCTCGGCACCGCCCGCCGCAGCGCCGACGGCATCCACCTCGACGCCGTGGTCGCCACCGCCGTCCCGCAGCACGCGGGCGAACCGGCCACCCGGCTGCTGCACACCGCCGCGCTGCAAGATCTGTACCTGCGCGGCGGGCAACTCCCGCGAGCCGCGTCGAAACCCGAACCCGCCGTGGACGATCCGCGCCGCCTGCTGCCCCGTCCGGCCGCCGATCGCCTCAGCCGCCTGCTCGCTGACAAATCCCCGTTCCTTAGCGAGTGGTTCGCCGCGGCAACGCCTTTCGATTTCCGGCTCCCCGACGTGCTGTGCGTCCAGGCGCTCTCCGCTGCCTCCGACAGTGCGCTGCGAGCGCCACTACTGCGACTTGCCGGCCGCCGCGGACGCTGGCTCGCCGCCCGCAATCCCGCCTGGGCGAAACTGGTCGACGAGTTCCCCGCCGATGCGGCCCTATCGCTCGCGGATGGGGCAGCCGAGAACAGCCGGCCGGAGCAAACAGTGGATACCACCGGCATCCACACCCACGCTGAGGCGAGCACTGCCCGCAGCGCTGACACAGGCGCGCGCGCAGCCACCGAAAGGGACTCCGAGCCGACGACGACTGCGGATATCGGTACCGGCTCGGGCTCCGGTACGGAGCCGGGAGCCGCCGCTGCCCATGATGTCTGGTTGTTCGGCACATCCGGCGAGCGAAAGGACTGGTTCGCGCGTACGCGCCGGGCCGATCCCGCCGCTGCCCTGGCCGTGCTGAAATCGGCGTGGCCGAAGGAGTCCGGGCCGGTCAAGGCGGAACTGCTGGCACTGCTGGAGGATGGGCTGAGTTCGGCGGACGAAGCCCTGCTCGAGCGGGCTCTCGATGATCGGCGCGGGGATGTCCGGCGCACCGCCACCACGCTGCTGAACAAGCTCCCTGACGCCGCTTTCGGGCGGCGGATGGCAACTCTGGTGGCGTCGTGGATTCGGGTCGACGATGACGGCACCATCGAGGTGACGGTGCCAGCGGAGCTCGACGCGCAGGCCCGGCGCGACGGCATCACCGATGCGACCGATCAAGCGAAATTGCGCTGGGACACCCCTGATTCGACGATCACGACCCTGCACCAGGCGATCGCCGCGACTCCGCTCACCGCATGGACCCCGATCGTGCGCTCCACCCGCGAGAACACCGCGACCACCGCGCTGACCTTGTCGCTGCCACCGCGCTATGCCAAGGCGATCGTGGACGGCTGGGTCGATGCCACGCTCGCCCAGCGCGACACCACGTGGGCCCGTGCGCTGTTCGCCCACGCGACGCCGACCGAGCAGGCCGTGCTCCGGCGGCGCGAGCTGTTCACCCTGCTCGATGCCGCCGACCGGATCGAGCACGTGCTCGACCTCGACGCACACCAACTCAACGAACTCCACGCGATCCTGCCCGGCCTCGATCACCCGTGGCCGGAACCCGTCGCCACCCATGTGCTGCGTCTGCTCGGCGAGCGTGCCCGCACCACCGCGCGTCAGCCCCATGCCAGTGCCGGCGTGTACACCGACCGGGCGCTGCTCACCGCGGCGAGCGTCCACCTGCCTGTCGAGCTCGCGACGCGCATCACCGCGCTCGCCGACACCACCGACGATCCCGCCTGGCAACAGGCTTTCCACCGACTCGCCCACGATCTCACCGACCGCGCCACCATGCTCGAGGAGCTGCGATGACCACCACCGAACCCGCCACCACCCTGCTGCGCCCGCACGCCGAACAGGCCTTCGCCGACGAGCTGGCCGCCCTGGCCCGCGTCGACGACCGCGTGCGTCCGCCGTCC
This sequence comes from Nocardia sp. NPDC058480, assembly GCF_042720495.1. Lineage (NCBI taxonomy): Bacteria > Bacillati > Actinomycetota > Actinomycetes > Mycobacteriales > Nocardiaceae > Nocardia > Nocardia sp. NPDC058480. The sequence continues at coordinate 183,326 of NZ_JBHXMN010000001.1, forward strand.
TGGCAGCTGTCGCCGTGGGCGGTGGTCACCTACGTCCTCGGTGGCACCCTCGACGACGGCACCGTGATCACGCCCAAGTATGTCGGCCCACGCAGGCTGATGGAAGTCGCGGTCGCGACGCTGGCCACCGACCGCGCGCTGCTGCTGCTCGGTGTACCCGGTACTGCGAAAACCTGGGTGTCGGAACATCTTTCGGCTGCGATCAGCGGCGAGTCGACGCTGCTCGTGCAGGGCACCTCCGGCACCGCGGAAGAAGCGATCCGCTACGGCTGGAACTACGCCCGCCTGCTCGCCGAGGGGCCGAGCGACGCCGCGCTTGTCGCGTCGCCGGTGATGACCGCGATGCGAACCGGCGCCATCGCCCGCATCGAAGAACTCACCCGCATCCCCTCTGATGTGCAGGACGCGCTGATCACCATCCTGTCCGAGAAGACCCTGCCGGTTCCCGAACTCGGCGCAGAAGTGCAGGCGGCCAAGGGCTTCAACGTCATCGCCACCGCCAACGATCGCGACCGCGGCGTGAACGATCTTTCCTCGGCCCTGCGCCGGCGTTTCAACACCGTCGTGTTGCCGCTGCCCGCCGACGAGGATTCCGAGGTCGCCATCGTCAGCCGTCGCGTCGAACAGCTCGGCGCCGCACTGGAATTGCCGACGGTTCCCGCCGCCGCCGAGGAAGTCCGCCGGGTGGTGCGGGTCTTCCGCGAACTGCGCTCCGGCATCACCGCCGACGGCCGCACCAAACTCAAGTCCCCCTCGGGCACCCTGTCCACCGCGGAGGCGATCTCGGTGATCACCAACGGCCTCGCCCTCTCCGCTCACTTCGGCGACGGTGTGCTGCGCGCCTCCGACATCGCGGGCGCCGTCCTCGGCTCGGTGATCAAAGACCCGGTGGCCGACACCGTGGTCTGGACCGAATACCTCGAGGCCGTCGTCCGGGAGCGCCCCGACTGGGCCGACTTCTACCGAGCCTGCCGCGAAATCGCCGGCTGACACCACCGCCTGGGAGGACGGAACACACAGCACACATGGGGTTTTCGATGAGTCACAGCAACAAGGCGGCCCACTCCGCCACTGGTGATGCCACACCGGGCGATCCGGCGGGCGATCCGCCTGTGGATGCGGTGACGCGGGTGTTCGGCATCCGTCACCACGGGCCGGGATCGGCGCGCTCGCTACGCCACGCACTCGAGGAGTTCCGACCCGACGCCATCCTCATCGAAGGTCCCGCGGACGCTGACCCGCTCGTCGGATTCGTCGCCGCCGACACGATGATCCCACCGGTCGCGCTGCTCGCCTACGTCCCGGATTCGCCTGCCCGCGCGGCATTCTGGCCCTTCGCGGCGTTCTCCCCGGAATGGCAGGCGATGCGCTACGGCGTCGACCACGCCGTGCCCGTCCGCTTCTGCGACCTCCCAGCGGCGAACGTCCTCGCCGCCGACGACGATGCTCGCGGTGGCGGTTCCGACCCACTTGCCGCTCTCGCCTCGGCCGCCGGCTACGACGACGCCGAACGATGGTGGGACGCCGTGGTCGAATCCGTCCCCGACAGCGCGGCTTTCGACGCGATCACCGAAGCGATGACCGCCCTACGCGAGGACGCCCCACACCCGGCGACCGGCGCCACACCGCACGCAGCGGACGCGCCACCACCGAACAATCGGGCACCCATCGACCCGTCTGCACCAGCGAGCGGCGCGGCCCGGACGGGCACCGATCCGGACGATGCCGCTGAAACAACTTCAGCGGCAGCGGAATTCATGTCTCCGGCAGCGCCGGATCAGAGTCGCAGCGCCTTCGCACCGCTGGTTGTCGATCAGCACACATTGCGACGGGAGGCGCATATGCGGGAGGTGATGCGGAAGGCTCTCAAGAATGGGTCGAAGCGGCTGGCCGTGGTGTGCGGCGCCTGGCATGCGCCCGCGCTGACGGGCCCGCTGGGACCTGCGGCGCCGGACAAGCGGCTACTCACAGGCTTGCCGAAGACGAAGGCGGCACTGACGTGGGTGCCGTGGACACATTCGCGGCTGGCGGCCGGATCGGGATACGGGGCAGGCGTCACCTCGCCCGGCTGGTACCACCATCTGTTCACCGAGACCGAGCGGCCGGTGGCGCGCTGGCTCACCAAGGTGGCGGGGGTGCTGCGCGAGCACGATCTGCCGGTGTCGAGTGCGCACATCATCGAGGCGGTGCGGCTGGCCGACACCCTCGCGGCGTTGCGCGGCAGGCCGCTGGCCGGCTTGTCCGAGGTCACCGAGGCGGTGCGGTCGGTGATGTGCGGTGGCGACGAGACCATGCTGCGGCTGGTGATCGATGAACTCGTCGTCGGCGAGACGCTCGGCAGCGTGCCCGAGGACACCCCGACAGTGCCTTTGGCCGCCGATCTGCGGGCGCGCAGCAAAACCCTGCGGCTCAAGCCGGAGGCTCTTGCCCGCACAGTCGACCTGGACCTGCGCAAGGAACGCGATGTCGAACGCTCGCATCTGCTGCACCGGCTGCGCCTGCTCGGCATCGACTGGGGCACGCCGACAACCGGCGAGGTCCGCAGCACCGGCACCTTCCGCGAGACGTGGACCCTGCGCTGGGAACCGGAATTCGAAGTCCGCATCGTCGAGGCCGCGGTATGGGGCACCACCCTGCGCACCGCCGCGGAGACGAAGATCCTCGATACCGCGAGCCGCGACGACGTCACCGTCACCGCACTCGCCGACGCACTGGAAATGGCCCTGCTCGCCGACTTGGGCGGTGCCACCGAAGGTTTGATCACCAGACTCGAAGCCGCCGCCGCCCTCGACCACGACGTCACCCACCTTCTCGGCGCCCTACCCGGCCTGACCCGCACGCTGCGCTACGGCGATGTCCGCGGCACCGACACCAAGGCATTGGCCCACGTCGCCGACGGCCTGCTGGTACGGATCTGCGCGGGCCTGCCCGGCGCTGTCACCGGCCTCGACACCGACGCCGCGCAGGCCCTGCGCACCCAGATCGACGCCGCGCACACCGCCATCAGCACCCGCGACGATGAGCACGCCACCACCGAATGGCTGGCGACCCTGCAGCGCATCGCCGACCGCGACGATGTGCACGGCGCGATCGGCGGCCGCGCGGTGCGCCTGCTCTGCGACGCCGAACGCATCGACGACGCCGACTCCGCCCGCCGCCTCGCCGCCGCGCTGTCCATCGGAAACACCCCCGCCGCGAAAGCCGCCTGGATCGACGGCTTCCTCGGTGGCCGCGGCCTGCTCCTGGTTCACGACCGAGAGTTGTTGCGCCGCATCGACGAATGGCTCCGCGATCTCAACGAGGACCAGTTCGTCGCCACCCTCCCGTTGTTGCGCCGCACCTTCGGGTCCTTCGAATCCGGCGAACGCCGAGCCATCAGCCAGGTCCTACGAGACACCGACTCAGCACCGACGACACCCTCGGGCCCCACTGCCATCGATCCGATCCGCGGACAACTGGCGCTCCGCGCGGCGACCGCGATCCTCGGAGCCGCAGGATGACCCACCTCCACAGACCTCGAACGCCAAGCCGCACACAACGCCAGATCCCCAGGTCACAACCGTTCTCCGCGATGCCGCGACAGGATTTCGCACCGCCCATCGAACCCGGCGCGATCAGCATGGCGGCTCGCACCCTCGCGCTAACCGATCTCTCGCTCGATCACCAGGAGCACCGATGACCGATCCCGACGAAACCCAGTCGCGCCGTTGGCGTCTGGTGCTCGGCACCGCCGCCGACGAGCAGCTCGGCGGCCTGTCCGCCGGCGCCGATCAGGCAATGGACCAGGCACTGGGTGCCCTCTACAACACCGGCGAGGCCGGCGGCTCGACGAAAAGGTCCGGCGGACTGGGTGGTTCGGCGCCACGGGTAGCGCGCTGGCTCGGCGATATCCGCACCTACTTCCCCGCGACGGTGGTCGAGGTGATGCAGCGCGACGCGGTGGAGCGACTGAACCTCACCCAGCTGCTGTTGGAGCCAGAGCTGCTGGAATCGGTGGAGCCCGATGTGCACCTGGTCGGCACCCTGCTCGGGCTCAACCGGGTGATGCCCGAAACCACCAAGGCCACCGCGCGGATGGTAGTCGAGAAGGTGGTGCGCGAGATCGAGCAACGCATCGCCGCCAAGACCGTGGCCGCGGTGTCGGGCGCCATCAACCGTGCCGCCCGCACCCATCGCCCGAAACTGCGTGACATCGATTTCAATCGGACAATTCGCAAGAATCTCGCCAATTACCTGCCCGAACACCGCACCATCGTGCCCGAAAGGCTCGTCGGCTACGGCCGCAAGTCGCAGTCGATCCAGCGCGATGTGGTCCTTGCCATCGACCAATCCGGTTCGATGGCGGCCAGTGTCGTCTACGCCTCGGTTTTCGGCGCGGTCCTCGCCTCCATGCGGTCGCTGAAGACCTCGCTGGTCGTGTTCGACACCGAGATCGTCGACCTCACCGACCAGCTCAGCGACCCGGTCGACGTGTTGTTCGGCACCCAGCTCGGCGGCGGCACCGACATCAATCGCGCCATCGCCTACTCGCAAACGCTGATCACCCGCCCCACCGACAGCCTGTTCGTGCTCATCTCCGATCTCTACGAAGGCGGCGTGCGCAACGAGATGCTGCGCCGCTGCAACGCGATGAAGGAAGCGGGCGTCCAGGTGGTCGTGCTGCTCGCCCTCTCCGACGAAGGCGCACCCGCCTACGACCACGACAACGCCGCGGCCCTGGCAGCACTCGGCATTCCCGCCTTCGCCTGCACCCCCGACAAGTTCCCGGATCTACTCGCCACCGCGCTGGACCGCGGCGACATCACGCGCTGGGCCGACACCTTCGCCCCAGCGGTGTAATCGCGCCCCGGCGGGAATGTGGGTGGTCTTCCACAGATCTCGCCGGCGGCCGGTGGCGAGACTCGGGAGCGTTCCGAGCCCGGGCCAACTAGGCTGCCAACGATCGGGTTCGGTGAACGGAGTGAGGCGATGTTGCGGCGCGGGGCGGTGTTCGCCGGTTTCGTCATCGAGCGTGAGCTGGGGCGGGGCGGGATGGGCGCGGTGTACGCGGCCAGGGACCGCAGGCTGCCACGGCTGACCGCGTTGAAGTTGATGCACCGTGACCTGTTCGCCGACTTCGAGATCCGGGCCAGGTTCGAACGCGAAGCCGACCTCGTGGCTCAGCTCGACCACCCGAACATCATCACCGTCTACGACCGTGGCATCGACGAGGAACGACTGTGGATCGCGATGCAGTTCGTGGACGGTGTCGACGCGTCGGCGGTTCCGGTAGAGCAGTTCGGGAGCGAGCGGATCGCTCAGATCGCCACCCAGACCGCGAGCGCCCTCGACTACGCCCACCGCCAGGGCGTTCTGCACCGAGACGTGAAACCGGCCAACATCCTGTTGTCGCGCACCGCGGGTGTCGGCGCGGGCTTCGACGAACGAGTCGTATTGACCGACTTCGGCATCGCGAAACTCCTCGACGACACCGGCGGCCTTACCCGCACGGGCCAGTTCACCGCCACCATCGCCTATGCCTCCCCCGAGCAACTCAGCAGCGCCCCTCTCGACGGCCGCGGCGACCAATACTCGCTGGCCTGCACGGTATTCCGCCTGCTCACCGGCACCGGCCCCTTCGACGCACCCAACCCGGCCACCGTCATGCTCGGCCACCTCAACACCCCACCCCCCGCGGCCAGCACCCGCCGCGCCACCCTCCCCACCGCGGTGGACGCGGTCCTGTCCAAGGCCATGGCCAAGGACCCCGCCCACCGCTTCCCCACCTGCATCGCCTTCGCCACCGCACTCACCGAAGCCCTCCGTCGCCCGACATCCGGGGCTACCTCGGCGCTGCGGCCGGGTACCGGTGCCGCGCCGCACAGGTCGCCGAGTCAGCCGCATGCCGCCGGGCGCCACGACCCGACTGCTGTCCGCCACACCTCGATCGAGCCGGAAAGTCTCGTCTCACTCAACAGTCGTGGGCTCGACGCGGCCCGGAAGGTCCATCCCGCACAGGAACCGACAGCACACGGCCTGTCACGGACGCGATCGTCGAGCCCCGATCCCGCCCGACGGACCAGGGATGCCGTAGCGACCGCCGCCCCGCTGTGGCTGAACGCCGTGCACGGCTGCCTGCTCGGCGGCGCGATCGGCGATGCGCTCGGCGCTCCCGTGGAAACCCGCTCGCTGCCAGAGATACGGGCCGAATTCGGCCCGCTCGGCGTCACCGACATCGACCCGCTGCGCATCTCCGAAGAGACCCAGCTGACCGCGTTCACCGTCGAAGCGCTGATCCGCGGCTCGGTGCGAGCCAGGGCGAAGGGCATCGGCGGCGCGACGATGGGTTTGCTCCAGCAGGGCCTGCTCGTGTGGTTACGCGGACAGGTCACCGAAATGCCCGACCAGCCGTTCGCGCTGTACAGCTCGCTCAGCGACTACCCCGAACTCACCGAGCAACGCGGCGTGGCCAATTCGGTCTACACCGCGCTGCGCCACGCGGCGGAAAGGCGCGCGCCGACCGACCCGCTCGGCACCCGCGCCCAGCCGATCAACCACTCCAAGGGCAGTGGCGCCGTGATGCGCGCCGCCCCGTGCGGATTCGGTTACGCCGCAGACCGTTCCGGTGCGGCTACCGACGCCGTCTTCGAATTGGGTTGTGACGCCGCCGCACTCACCCACGGCCACCCCAGCGGCTGGCTCCCCGCGGGCACCCTGTCCGCACTGATCTATCAGCTCGCGCGCGGCGCCGACCTCGCCACCGCACTCTCCCGCGCACGCGTCGAGCTCGCGAAGTACCCCGAGCACGAGGAAACCTCGGCCGCCCTCAATGCCGCACACCGGCTGGCCGCCCGGATCGAACGCGAACGGCGGTATCCCACACCGGAAGACGTGGAGACCCTCGGCCAGGGCTGGATCGGCCCCGAAGCTCTCTCGATCGCCGTCTTCGCCACCCTCGCCGCCGAAGGTCTCGGTGGCGCGCCCCACGACATCGTCCGCACCGGACTCCTGCTGTCGATCAACCACTCCGGCGACAGCGACGCCACCGGCTCGATCGCGGGCAGCCTCCTCGGCGGGCGCTACGGCCGCTCCGCCCTGCCCCGACGTTGGGCAAACGCTGTCGACGCCCGCCGGGTCCTGGAGTTCCTCGCCACCGACTACTGCACCGAATTCGGCCTCACCCCACCCCGCGACTCCCGCGGCCAACCACCCGACCAGTGGTGGAACAACCACCCTGACCGGCCGCCGTCTGCCTGACCGCGCACCCCGACGGCGTAGCCGTCGGCAGGACGACACGGGGCGCCCTGCCAACGGCTTGCGATCAACTCTCGATCAGCCGGTGGAACTCGACGGTGTCGAAGATGTCCTCCATCCGGGTCGCCTTCCCGTCGCGCATCGTCCACGAGTGCAAGAAGGAAAGAGTGGCGGTGGTTCCGGTTCGGGAGGTCACATCACGGATTCCGAATACCACCACCCGATCACCTTGCTCGATGAACTCCTGTGGGTGCAGCTTCATGCCGCCCAGCACCGACGGGACGTGCGCGAGGAATGCCTTGATTCCCGCATGACCCAACTTCGTTCCGCCGAGCCCGTATTTGTTCATCCCCTCCGGATGCACCCATTCGATATCCGGGTGCATCGCCGACAGGATCGCGTCGACATCGCGGCTGGCGAAACCTTCATATGACCGGCGGATCACGGCGAGATTGTCCGTCCGGGTCTGCGACCCCCTGGTTGTCTCGCTCATGACACCGACTCGCGCAACTGCTCGGGGAACAGCTCGGCCACGGTCCGGCGAATGCCTTCGCGCCAGGTCACCGCGCACGGGCCGGTGAGGGAATGCCGCAGCGCCGGATCGAATTGGTATGTTTCCCTGGTGATTTCGCTGGGCACCAGTTCGGCCTGCACGCCGGTCAGTTCCTCCAAATAGCGAACGCAGTCGGTGATGCCGACCGATTCGTCCCCGCCCCAGTTCACCAACGTCGCCGACGTGGACGCCGCGGCGAACAGCTTCGGTACCTGCGCGATGAGATCGTCGATGTAGAGCAGCGAACACCAGTTCTGACCTTCGAGCGGCACGGGGATGGGTTCGCCCGCCAGCATTCTCTTCAGGTACAGCATCGGCACGCCGCCATAGCCGCTGGGGCCATAGGCGATATTGAGCCGCGCGATGACGGTCGGCAACTCGAGCACCGACGCGAGCGCACGGACCGCGCCCTCGGCCGCTATCTTCCCGACGGGATAGGTCGGCAACCAGTCCGCGACACCGTCGATCGGATCGGTCTCCCGGTAGCGGTGGTCGAGGGTCTGGCGCTTGTACAGCGCGCCTGTCGAGACGAACAGGAACGCCTCGGCGGTCCGGCAATGCGCCATCAAACGGCCGGTGGCGGTGGTATTCGCCGCGATGCTCTCAGTGAAATCCGTACCATCGCCGCGGCGGACCGCCGAGTGGAAGACATGGGTGAAATCGTCGGGCAGCCCGGCGTAGGCGGTGGGCCCCTGGTTGTCGAGATCCCACTGAAAAGTCGTGATCCCGTGGTCCCGCAGTGCCGCTTCCGAACCGGGTGCACTGAACCGGCCGAGGCACCACACCTCGTTGTGTTCGGCCAGTGCCTTCGCGACGGGACCGGCCACCAGCCCGGTCGCGCCGGTGATGAGTACCTTCTTGCCCTGCAATGCTCGTCCTATCGATCGGTGCGGTTGGCGTCGGCGTCGGCGAGCGCCTGATCCAGTTCCTTGCGGAGAGTGGCTTGGAAGGATGCCACGTGCTGGGGACCCATCAGGGTGTAGTGCTCACCGGGAACGTCGATGTAACTATTGGTCTCCCGGCTGAAGTCATCCCATCGGCGCAGTTCCTTGTCGAGCCAGTCCTGCTTGGTTCCGCGCAGCGGAATCGCGTAGAAGACGGCCATCGACCGCACGTTCCCGCTCGGAGCGTACGTGCCCCCGAGTTCGGTCAGTCCGGCGGCGAGCTCGGCCCACGCGCGGAACTTCGTGAGATCCAGGTCCAGTTCGGAGACCCGCCCGGCGGGCGCGAGTTCGAGCAGCCGGATCAGTTGTTCTTCCTTCGGCAGCGGCCGCAGCCGGTCAGGTAGCAGCGCCGCTTGCGCCGTGGTGACCAGTTCCAGGAACATGGCCAGGTTCGTCGCGGTCTCAACGAAATCGAGTTCGTCCATGCGGTATTTGATGTGCGGCGGAAGATTGAAGCTGCCCACGAAATCGACTCGCTCACCGGCGGATTCGAGTCGCTTCGCGATCTCGAAGGCCACCGCGCCACCATAGGAGTAGCCGGCGAGGGCGTACGGGCCGTGCGGTTGACGTTTCCGGATCGCCGCCACATACGTGTCGACCATCTCGTCGAACGTGCTGAACGGCACTTCACCCGGGTTGAAGCCGCGGGCGCGCAGAGCGTAGAACGGCCGATCACCGACGAAATACTTCGCCAGGTTCACGAAGACCAGGACCTCACCGACACCCGGATGCACACAGAACAGCGGCGTCTTGTCGCCGACCGGCTGCAGCGCCACGATCGGATCGTAGGCGCGCGGCCCGGTGCCGCCCGCCACGTGGACCGCGAGTTCGCGAACGGTCGGTCCGGTGAGAATCTCGATCACCGGCAGTTCCCGGCCGTCGAAGTCCCTGGCCACCAGCTTGCTCAGGCGCAGAATATCCAGCGACGTCCCGCCGAGTTCGAAAAAGCTCGCGGTGACACTGATCTCGGCGGCGGGAAGATCGAAGAGTTCGGCGAAGATCTCGGTGAGTGCGGTCTCGATCGGCCCGTTCGGCGCCTCGAACCCGCCGAGCTGGCGGGTGGTCGCGGCAGCGGTGGCGGCGAGAATGTCACCGTATTCGCCGGATTCGAGCGCCCGCCGCATCCGAGGACGCAGGGTCTTGCCGAGACTGGTCTTCGGAAAATCCGACTTCGGCAGCGGCACAATCACTCCCGGGCGGAACCCGCACAACACCACCACGGTCGACCGCACCGCGGTCATCACCCGATGCAACTCGGTTTCGTCACCCTCGTTGTCGAGGTTGACCGCGATCACCAACTGTTCGGTGTCGGCGTCCGGGCGGCGGGTGGGGAAAGCTGCCACGTAGCCGCGGGTGACACCGTCGAGCTCCTCGAGCGCCGTTTCGATCTCGTGGCTGAAGTAGTTGACCCCGTTGACGATAATGCTGTCTTTGCTGCGTCCGGCCAGGGTCACCCGGCCGTCGTCGAGGCTACCGAGATCGCCGGTCCGGAACCAATGGTCAGGGGTGAAGGCAGCCGCCGTCGCGGCGTCGTTTCGGTAGTAACCGCGCGTGATCATGTCACCGCGCACCTGCAGTTCGCCGATCTCCCCGTCGGGCAACGGATTTCCGTCGTCGTCGGCGATGCGGACCGACAAACCGGGGATCGGACCGCCGACGCTCGCGAATTCCTGTCCGGCGTCGCAGACCGGGAATTCGCGGTTGTAGATGCTGCCCGCGCAGGTCTCGGTCATGCCGAACGCAGGCCACAGGGCGGCGTAGTTCAGCCCGTGCTGGGCGTAGGCGTCGAGGAACCGTTGCCCAGTCGCCACCACATTGGCCTCACCACCACTGACGATGTGCCGCAGGCAGGTCAGATCGAGACGCTCTGCCGCGGTCGCCACCGGCGCGTCGACCAGCGAATTGATCTGTCCGAGCAAGAAATTGGGTGTGAATGTCATGCTGACCCGGTATCGCGAGATGATCCGGAGGAATTCCAGCGGGTTCTGCAGGATCAGCTCCGATGGCGCGTGGATCTGCTGCGCACCGGCATACAGGGGCAGCAGATGTGTTTCCAGCATCGCGGCCACATGGTCGAAGGAAATCCAGTTGAACGTGGTGTCCCCGACGCCGAGCTGTTGCGTCTGCTGCTTGCCCGCCATCGACGCCAGCAGGTTGCCGTGCGTGAGCGTCACCGCCTTGGCGTTGCCGGTCGAGCCGGAGGTCAGCACGAGCAGTGCGAGATCGTCGAGCTGCGCGAGATGGGGCGCGGGCGCGGAATCGTCGGCGCGCAGGGCATCGAGTGACACCACGGACAGGCCTGGTACCGCGGGCAAGGCTCGGCGGGTAGCCGCCGAGGTGATCAGTAATGGGTGCTCGAGCAGCTCGTCGACGTGCCGCAGCGTGGCGGCCCAGCGTGCGGGGTCGGCCGGGGTCGCCACCAGCGTGCACGGTACGAATCCGCCGAGGAAGCAGGCCCACAGGGTGGTGACGAAGTCGCGATGATCATCGAGCAGCAGCGCCACCTTCGACTGCGGCCGCAGGCCCTGCGCGTGCAGTGCGCCCGTCAACAGCATTGCCTCGTCGAGCAATTGGCGATTCGACTGGTGGGAGCGAACTTCGGGTGTGCCGTCGGCGGCGTTGTCCAAATAGATGATCCCAGATGACGGGCGATGCAATACGGCAGACAGCAGGATCTGGGCTACTGATTGCGCGTCCTGCACCGAACGCGGAACTGGGATCGTTTCGAATCGACTCGCGAGCATGCTGTTCTCCATGTCCGGTTGCGGCAGGGCTGGATCAGACGGCGGTGATGACTTCGTCGTACTCGAGGCGGGGCAGGCGGCCCATCCAGGCATCCGGGCCGGGTTTGCCGATATTGACCACGCACAGCGGGGCGTGGCGGCCGTCGGGGAGGAATTCCCGAGCCACCGCTTCGTGGTCGAAACCGACCATCGGACCGGCCGCCAGGCCCGCTGCCCGGACACCGATGATGAAGTAGGCCACCTGCAGGGCGGCATTGAATTTCGCCGACTGCGCGCGGATCGCGGGATCGGCGAACACCGCTTGCGGGTTCTCCATGAACGGCACGAGTCTCGGCAGTTCTTCATGGAAGTCCAGGTCGGCGGCGAGAATCGCGACCAGCGGCGCCCGGTTGGTCTTTTCCTGGTTCCGCTCGGTCATCGCGGCGATCAGGCGACCTCGGGCCTCTTGCGAGCGGACCAGCACCACCCGAAGTGGCTGCTGGTTCATTGATGTGGGACCGAACTTCACCAGGTCGTAGATCGCCCGCACCTGCTCCTCGGAGACCGGCTCGTCCAGGAAAGTGTTGGCGGTGCGGGCGGTGCGGAACAGCAGATCCTGCGCGTCCGGATGTAGTGCCAGCGGTTCGGTCGATGTCAAGGTACGGCCGTCCATGACGCCCTCTCATAGTTTTTTGGACTGAGAGTCCAGAAAACCACCCGCTAAACTGGCCCGCAACTCGAACCATCGGTGACGCGTCTCACACGGAAGAAGGATGGGCCTGGGAAATGTGCTCCGCCGCCGCATATTCCGCTGCCATCGGGCGGCCGAAGGGGAATGACCCCGGTAAGTCCCGCCGGATCCTGGACGCTGCGGTGACCGAATTCCTCAACGAAGGCTATGACCGAACCAGCGTCGATTTGATCGCGGAGCGAGCCGGCGTCGCCAAACAGACCGTCTACAACCACTTCGGCGACAAGACGTCGCTGTTCCTGGCCGCGGTAGAGGCCGAACGCGGCCGTACCGCCACCGAATTCGAGAACAGCGCCGCCGCCTTGGTGCCGGTCGCCCCAGGAGCAGATACCCGCTCGGCACTACTCGCCATCGGACGACGCGCACTCGCGGTACTGCTCGATGAACGTGCCTCGGCCCTGCGCCGCCTGGTGATCAGCGAGGTCGCCCGGTACCCCGGACTGCAGCCTGCCTGCTCGGCGGGTGAACCGGCGCAGCTGGTGCGATTCATCGCCGATGAGCTGCGCCGGCGAACCGATCGTGGCGAACTGGATGTCCCTGATCCGGCAACAGGCGCCCGCCAGTTCGTCGCTCTGCTCGTCCAGCAGGGTCTGCACGAGTCGATGTACGGCACGATCGCGCTCACCGACGCACGGATCGACAGTCTCTGCGCTGAAACAGTCGAGTTGTTCCTGCGCGCGTACCGCATCTGAGCCAACGCGGCCGTGACCAGGTTCCCGCCGAACGCGTCTTCAGCGGGAACCTGTCGCCTGACTGCTACAGATCGGCGATGGCAGCCAGCGGTGGGGTGCGGGCAGCCCGCACACCTGGCCACACCGCCGCCAGCACACCCACCACACCCGAGGCGACCAGCACGATCACCAACTGCGACCACGGAATGGTGATCTGGTCGATGCCCATATCGCGCAGGGTGCGCAGGAATCCGACACCGAGCGCGATGCCGAGCACCAGCCCGACGATCGCGCCGAAGATGGCGATCAGCATGGACTCCAGATAGATCGTGCGCCGCACCTGCGCACGCTGGGTGCCGACCGCGCGCAGCATGCCGATCTCGCGCCTGCGCTCCACCACCGACAGCGCCAGGGTGTTGATGATGCCGAGCACCGCGATCACCACGGCCAGGGCGAGCAGCCCGTAGAGGATGGCGAGCAGGGTGTTGATCTGCTTGCCCTGGGCGCCCTTGAACTGTTCGTGATCCTGCACCTGCACCACCACGAACGGTTCGGTGGCCTTCTCCAGATTCGCCCGCATCGCGGTCAGGTCGGCGCCCGGCGCGGCCTTGACCAGCACGAAGATGTTGGTGCGCAGGCTCTGCGGCATCAACTGCTCGTACACGCCCGGATCGACGACCATGGGACCGAGCAGCGGTGTGTTGGCGTAGATGCCGGCGACGGTGAGCTCGAACTGCTTGTTGTCGAGGCTGGTGATGGCGATCTTGTCGCCGGGCTTCCACCCACGGGCGGTCGCCTCGGTCTCATCGACGAGCGCGCCACCGGCGGGGATCGTGCTCGTGCCGCTGAGCATGTCGACATCCATCACCGGATCGATCGGACCATCCGGTGAGGTGGCGCCGATCTGATCGTCGCCGACCTTGAACGCGACGACCCGGATCCCGGTGACATCGCTGACCTCGGGTACCTCGGTGCGCACGGCGTCGACCGCACCGATCGGCGCGCCGATCATCTGCGGACCGGCGAGCACGTATTCGGCCTTCACACCCTTGTCGATCAGCACACCGACGCTGGTTTTCGCCGAAGCGCCGAGAATGCCGATCGCCGAGACCAGCATCAGGCCGAGCGTGAGCGCGAACGCGGTGGCCGCGGTGCGACGTGGGTTGCGCGTGGCGTTGTTGCGCGCCATCTGCCCGATCGGGCCGAACGGCCTGGTGAGCACCCCGAGCACGAGCACCATCGGCCGCGACAGCGCGGGCGCCGCCAGCAGCACCGCCAGAATCAATCCGAGCGCACCGACACCGACGGTCACCGCCGAGCCCTTACCGGTGCCCTGCGCACCGACGTAGACGAGCACACCACCGGCAACGGCCATGACCGCGCCGATCGCCGTGCGTACGTGCAAAGAGTCACCGGCACTGGCGAATTCGGAACGCATCGCCTCCACGGGCGGCACCTTCGCGGCCCGTCGAGCGGGGGCGTAGGCACTGGCAACGGTGACGATCAGGCCGACGAGCAGCGCGACGATCGCGGTCCGCGGCAGCACCGTCAGCGAACCGGTGGGCAGGCCGAGATCGAAAGCGTTGAGCAGCACCGACAACCCGTAGGCCAGGCCGATACCGGCGGCCAACCCCAGCGCGCTACCGATCAACCCGATCACGATGGCCTCACCGACCACCGACCGGCCGACCTGCTGACGGCTCGCCCCGATGGCGCGCAGCAACGCGAGTTCGCGCAGACGCTGGGCCACGATCATCGAGAAGGTGTTGTAGATGATGAACGTGCCGACGATCAGCGCGATCGCGCCGAAAGCGAGCAGGAAGTAGTTGATGAAGGTGAGGGCCTCGGAGATCTCCTTCTTCATGTCCTCGCGGACCTGGTCGGAGTTCTGCACCTTGTAGTTGGGCAGCCCGGCGGCGAGCTGGTCGCGCAGGTCATCGGCCGAGACTCCGGGCGCCGCGGCGATATCGACGTAGGCCACATGCGAGCCGTCGGTGAACAGCTTGCGGCCCTGTGGCTCGGTGAACATCACCGCGACCACACCGCCGCCCTCGGCACCGGGCATCTCGTAGATGCCAGACAGTGTCACCTCGAAGGGATCACCCTTGGAGGGAATCAGCACCTTCGTCTTGTCGCCGACCTTCAGCCCGGCCTTCTCGGCGCCACCGGTATTGAGGGCGATCTCGTTGGGCTGGGTGGGCGCGACACCCGCCACGAACTTGTTCGGCTCCTCGACGGACTTGTCCGGCGGCAGGTAGGACAGACCGAAACTCGGTGCGCCACCGGTCTGGACGGCCTTCTTACCGTCGGGCTCGAGCAGCACGACCGGTCCGTTCACGGCGGGAGCGACCCGCGCGACACCCTCGTGCTTGGCCAGCGCGTCGACGATATTCGTCGGCAGCCCCAGTGATTGGCGATCGGCGGGGCCGACGCGCACGTCCACACCCTGGGCCTGGCCTTCGAAGATGCCGTCGAAGGTGCGCTGCAACGTGTCGGTGAAAACGAACGATCCGGCGATGAAGGCGGTACCGAGCACCACCGACAGCAGGGTCAGTGCCAACCGCACCTTGTGCGCGGCGAGGTTACGCAAGGCAACCTTGCGCATCGGCCCGCCCGTCACCCGGCCACCACCCCTCATCGAATCGCTCCGCGATGCTGTGTTCATCGGGTTTCCAGCGCCTTCATCCGGTCGAGGATCGAATCCTGAGTCGGGGCACGCAGCTCATCGACGATGCGACCGTCGGCAAGGAACACGACGCGGTCGGAGTAAGCGGCCGCACGCGGGTCATGGGTGACGATCACGACGGTCTGGTGGAACTCGTCGACCGAGGCCCGCAGGATCGAGAGCACCTCGCCCGAGGAATGCGAGTCCAGGTTGCCGGTCGGTTCGTCGCCGAAGATGATCTCCGGCTTGCCCACCAGCGCACGCGCACACGCCACGCGCTGCTGCTGGCCACCGGACAGTTCGGACGGCCGGTGCTCGAGGCGGTCGCCGAGGCCGAGGCGCTTGACCACGGTGTCGAGCCACTCCTGGTCGGGCTTGCGGCCCGCGATATCGAGCGGGAGGGTGATGTTCTCCAGCGCGGTGAGCGTCGGGACCAGGTTGAACGCCTGGAAGACGAACCCGATCCGGTCGCGCCGCAGTGCGGTCATCTGCTTGTCGGACAGGCCGGTGAGCGGGGTGTCGCCGATGCGCACCTCGCCCGCGCTGGCGCTGTCGAGCCCGGCCAGGCAGTGCATCAACGTCGACTTGCCCGAGCCGGATGGACCCATGATCGCGGTGAACTCGCCTTTGGCGAAGTCAGCCGACACTCCGTCCAGGGCCTTGACCTGTGTATCTCCCGATCCGTACAGCTTGACCAGATCGAGCGCGGCGGCCGCGATATCGGCGGCGGCCGCCGCGTCGACGGCCTCGGTCCCCATGGCGTGCGAAGTCATGCTGTCCAGTCTGGCTGGCAGGAGTGAACCGCGCCATCCGGGATCCCCCCGATACCGCAGGTCTTACCGACCTCTCAGTTAGCGAACGACCCACTCGAACGCGTCAGCCTCGGAGCGCGCGCCTTCCAGCGCTCGGGAGCGGTTGGGTTCGCCCAGATCAGCGAGGAGCCCTTCGGTGAGCCCGACCAGATCAGCCAGCGAGGCCGGGGTGAACCAATCGGGTCGGGTGGCGAAGAGGATGTCCTCGGAGGCGGTGTTGCCGCTGGCACCAGGGGCGAACGGGCAGCCGCCGAGACCGCCCAGCGCGCCGTCGACCATGGTGGCGCCCGCGGCGACGGCCGCGAGGGTGTTGGCCACGCCCATGCCCCAGGTGTCATGACCGTGGAAGACGATGCGGCGCGGCGGGGTGGTGTCGCGGACGGCGGAGACCAGCGCGCTCACCTGACCCGGGTGGGCTTGGCCGAGCGTGTCGGCGAGGACGATGTCGGCGGCGCCGTCGGTGCGCGGGTCGTTCGCGATGGCCAGGACGCGCTCCGGATCGACGGGTCCGTCGAACGGGCAGGTGAAGGTGGTGGCCAGGCACAGCTGGATTTCGCCGCCCGCCGCATGGGCGAGGCGGATCGCGTCGGGCATCGCGGCCACCGAGGTCTCGGTGTCGCGGCCGATATTGGCCTTGTTGTGCGCGTCGGACACCGAGAAGCAGTACTGGAAATTGCGCGCACCGGCCGCGGCGGCCTTCTCGACGTGGCGCGGCGTGGCCACCCACACCCAGCATTTCGCCAGCTCATCAGGGGTGAGGGCCGCGATCAACTCGAGCGAATTGGCCATCGGCGCAACAAGGTCGGGCCGCGCCATCGAACCGATCTCGAGCGCGGGCACACCGGCGGCGAGCAGCCTGCGCACCACGTCGACCTTCCGCTCGACGGGCAGTACCTTGCCGGTGAGCTGCAGGCCGTCGCGCAGCGTCACGTCCCGCAACAGCGGTGCGGTCATCGCCGCTGCTCGGTTTCCTGCGCGGGCACACACATCACGCCACCGCACGGTTTGTCGCCCACGCTGGCCGGGGTGGGGTGGACCGTCGGACGCACATGACCCGGACCGCGCGGCTCCCACTTGTTGCGCACCGGCGGGCGGCGCCTGCCGTGTACTCGCCTCGTCACAGTGCCTCCAGCGCGTCGATCTGATCTTCACTCATCCCGAGCAACCCGCCGAGCACTTCCCTGGTGTGCTCGCCGAGATCGGGGCCGACATTGCGAATCGGCAGCGATGCGCCCCCGATCACCGGGACGATGCCACCGAAACCCACCTGTTTGGGTTCGGCCTCGCCCACGTCGACGGGGAACATCTGGATCATATTGCGTGCGCGGTACTGCTCGTCGGCCACGATGTCGGCGGCGGTATAGATCGGCCCGCACGGGATGGCGGCGTCGTCGAGCACTTTCAGCGCTTCCGCGCGCGTGCGCCCGATCGTCCATTCCGCGATCGAGGCGTCGAGGCGTTCGCGGTTGCGCCAGCGGCCGTTGTTGTCGGCGAGTTCCGGGTCGACGGCCAGGTCGGGGCGGCCGATGACCTGCATATACCGCTGGAAGATGGCGTCACCGTTGCCACCGATGATGATGGAGAAACCGTCGCTGGTCGGGTAGGCGTTCGACGGCGCGATGCCCTCCATCCGGCCGCCGACGCGCTCGCGGTTGATGCCATAGGCGAGGTGGTCGGGGATCAGCGATTCCATCACCGACAGGATCGACTCGTTGAGCGCGACATCGATGATCCGCTCCACCTGCGGCACCGGACCCGCGACCCGTTCGCGCTGGAACAACGCCATCACGGTCCCGAAGGCCGCGTAGATGCCCGCGATCGAATCACCGATCGATACCCCGGTACGCACCGGCGGCCGATCCGGATCGCCCACCAGCTCACGCAGCCCACCGACCGCCTCCGCGACCGCGGCGAATCCGGGCCGAGCGGCCATCGGCCCGGTCTGCCCATACGCCGAGATCCGCGTGATCACCAGCTTCGGGTTCGCTTCTTCGAGCACCTCGGGCCCGAGCCCCCACTTCTCGAGCATCCCCGGCCGGAAGTTCTCCAGCAGCACATCGCACTGCTTCACCAGATCGAGCACGATCGCGCGCCCCGCCTCGGTCCGCAGATCCAGCACGATCGACTTCTTGTTGCGATTGACAGTGCGATACAGCATCGAGGTATCGCCACCGTACAACCGCCAGTTGCGCAACTCGTCGCCCGTACCGGGCCGCTCCACCTTGATCACCTCGGCACCGAAATCGCCCAGAATACGTCCGGCAGTAGGAGCGGCAACATAGTTACCGAGTTCCAGGACGCGAACACCGTCCAACGGCCGAATACTCATGGCTGCAGTATCGCAGTGCGACCCCCGGTGACGCCGGGCACATGCGGGCCCGGCGGCGAACCGATAGTTCAGCTGGCGAGGAGTTCCACTTCCTCGATGATCGAATAGTCCTCGGCGTTGCCCTTCAGGACGGTGCTGGTCTGCCCGTCGACACCTACCGGGATATCACCGGCAAGCGTGATCCGGGTAAGCCGACGCGGCTGGTCGTTGTAGTCGTCGATCGCGTAGTGCTGAGTGGCACGGTTGTCCCAGATCGCGACATCGCCGTCGACCCAGTTCCAGCGCGTGGTGTTCTCCAGCTTGATGACCCGATCCTGCAGCAACCGGAACAGCTGCTCCGACTCCCGGGCCGGGATCCCGACGAACTGCTTCACGAAGTGGCCGAGCAGCAACGAGCGCTCGCCGGTCTCGGGGTGCACCCGCACGACAGGGTGTTCGGTCTCGTACACATCGGACTGGAATTCCGTCGAGTACTCGACCTGGCTCGGACGGACCTTGTCGCCGCCTGCCGCGTAGTCGTAGACGTTGGTGTGCACCGCGCGCAGGTTCTCGGCCAGCACCTTGAGCGGCGCGGGCAGCGAGTTGTAGGCCGCGACCGTCGACGCCCAGGTGGTCGAGCCGCCGTAGGTGGGCAGGTGCTCGGCCCGCAGGATCGATGCCTTCGGCACCCGGTCGACGAACGTCACATCGGTGTGCCAGGAGTTGGCGCGGCTGCGCTCGGAATCGATGGCCAAGCTCTTCACGCCGGCCGACTTCACCGTCGGATGCGGGGTGGTCGGTGTGCCGAGCAGCTCCGCGAACTCGTACTGGCCGTCCTCGGTGAGGTGGTTCTGGCCGCGGAAGAAGATCACCTTGTGCTCGTTGAGCGCACGACGGATCCTCGCTACGGTCGCCGCGTCCAGGTCACCACCCAGACGGACACCATCGAGCTGCGCGCCGATGTGAGCGCCGAGCTTGGTCACCGTCAGGGTGGTGTTGGTGGCAGTGTCGACCGTCATGGGGATCACCTTCAATTCGTTCTCGATCGGTTTGCTGGTATCAAGCACACCGCGAAAACGCCCCCGCAGACAGGTTTTATCTCGGGATGATCGGAAGGCGCTCAGCCAAGGTTCTCCCGCAGATAGGCCAGGTCGTCGGCCACACCGTCGACCGGAGTTTCCAGGATCACCGGTGCGCCCGCGGTGCGGCAGACCTCGGCGAGCAATTGCGGGTCGATGGTGCCGTCGGCGAAATTGGCGTGCCGGTCGGCGCCGGAATCGAATTCGTCGCGCGAGGAGTTCAGGTGCACCAGGTCGATCCGCCCGGTGATGGCCTTGATCCGCTCGACCACCCCGACCAATTCCTCACCGCCCGCCCACGCGTGGCAGGTGTCGAGACAGAATCCGGCACCGTAGTCACCGACCGCGTCCCACAATCGCGCGATCGAATCGAAGTGCCGTGCCATCGCGTGGTTGCCGCCCGCGGTGTTCTCGATCAGGATCGGCACCGCGAACCCGCCCTTGTCCTGCTGGCGCTCGAACAGCTTGCGCCAGTTGTCGATTCCGGTATCGAGCTCGGCATCGGAGCGCACATGTCCCCCGTGCACGACCAGCCCGAAAGCACCGAGCTCGGCCGCCGCCTTCGCCTGCTGCGCTACCGCGTTGCGCGAGGGCATCCGCAACCGGTTGTTCAGGCTCGCCACATTGATCTGATAGGACGAGTGCACGACAACATCGATCGGACTGGCCGCAATCTCGGCGGCCTTGGGATGCGGCTGGGGTTTGTCCCAGCTCTGCGGATCGACCACGAACATCTGGACAACCTCGGCACCGAGCTTCTCGCCGAAGCCGATCGGATCGCTCTCGTCGCGAACGTGTGCTCCAATGCGCATAGATCCCACCCTAATATCAGGCACCGACAACTTCGGCCGATGTTGCACCGTGGTGGCTTCGGGAGATACATCGGTAGAATTTCGGACGGGTGCTCTGCCCTGGAGGGGGTGACTTCGCGTGTTGCGCAAAGGCGACGTGTTCGCCGGGTACACGATCCGGCGCGTGCTCGGCCAGGGTGGCATGGGTGTGGTCTATCTGGCTCGGCACCCGCGTCTGCCCCGGCTGACCGCGCTGAAACTGCTCAGCCGCGAGCTGTCCGTCGACGAGGAGATCCGCCTGCGCTTCGAACGCGAAGCCGATCTGGTCGCCCAGCTCGAGCATCCCAATATCGTCAATGTCTACGACCGCGGCACCGATGACGATCAGCTGTGGATCTCCATGCAGTTCGTGGCGGGCACCGACGTCGCGACCGCCGACGTGAACGTGCTGACGCCGGGCCGGGCAGTGCAGATCGTCGCCGAGACCGCCACCGCACTGGACTTCGCGCACGCGAGCGGCGTGCTGCACCGCGACGTGAAACCGGCCAACATCCTGCTCGCCAAGCCACCGATCGGGCGCCCGGAACGCGTGGTGCTCACCGACTTCGGCATCGCGGCGGTGCGCGACAGCGAGACCACGCTGGCCTCGGCGGGCACGATCACCGCCACCCTGGCCTACGCCGCGCCCGAGCACCTGGCAGGCGCACCGCTGGATCATCGCGCCGATCAGTATTCGCTGGCCTGCACGCTGTTCTGGATGCTGACGGGCTCGGTGCCGTTCCCCGGACCGAGTCCGGGCGCGGTGATCCAGGCGCACCTGAGCAAGCCCATTCCCCCGCTGCGCAGCCTGCGCCCGGACCTGCCTGCGACTCTCGACGCGGTGCTGGCCAGGGCCACCGCCAAGCGGGTCGAGTCGCGTTTCGCCAGCTGTGCCGAGTTCGCCCAGGCGGCCAAAGCCGCGCTGTTCGCGGTGCCGGGGCCGTGGCATCACCAGCAGCAGTACACCGCGGCGGGCGTGGTCCTGCGCGCTCGCGACCCGTACCCGCAGGCACCGGGATATCCCCGGCCGCACACCCCGGCGCAGCCTTACCGGAACGCACCACCGCCGACCACCCCCGCGCAGCCGCACCCGCACGCGCACACCCCGCCGACCACACCCGCGCAGCCGCACGCGCACACTCCGCCGACTACTCCCGCGCAGCCGCATCCGCATGCGCCGCGGCCGTCGACGGGCGGTCCGGCGGTGCCACCGCGGCGCGGGACCGCTCGCCCCGGCACCATCGATTTGCCTGGTGGCCGTAACCATCCCGGCTATATCGTGCCGCCCCAGCAGCGGCGTCCGCCGTGATCGTGGCAGCCTTCGGCGTCGTCGCCGACTGATAAGGTTTCGTTGATTTTCCCGCGGCGGGCAACCTCGGCCGCGGCTTTTATGCTGTACGCGCGTGCGCTGGTGGGTCCCGGCGCGCGGCGGGAAGTGGAGCAGACATGCTGGCCAACGGAGATGTCTTCGCCGGCTACGTCATCGAACGGCAGCTCGGTCGTGGTGGCATGGGTTCGGTCTATCTAGCCAAGCATCCTCGCCTACCGCGAATGACGGCGCTGAAGTTGCTCAATCGCGAGATGTTCTTCGATGCCGAAGTACGGGCGCGGTTCGAGCGGGAGGCCGATCTTGTTTCGCGCCTTGATCATCCGAACATCGTCACCGTCTACGACCGCGGACACGACGACGAACAGCTGTGGATCTCCATGCAGTTCATCGACGGCGTCGACGCGGCATCGGTGGATCCGCAGACCCTGCCACCCGCCCGCGCGCTGCAGATCGTGAAGGAAACCGCCGACGCGCTGGACTACGCGCACGGCATGGGCGTGCTGCACCGCGACGTGAAACCGGCCAATATCCTGCTCGCCCGCTCGGGCGCGGGCCGTGGCGAGCGGGTCTACCTCACCGACTTCGGCATCGCCCGATTGCGCGATGACACCGGTCATCTCACCCAGACCGGCACCTTCACCGCGACGCTCGCCTACGCCTCGCCCGAACAGCTCACCGGCGCCGCACTGGACCACCGTTCCGACCAGTATTCCCTTGCCTGCACACTGTTCTGGCTGTTCACCGGTTCGGGACCGTTCGCGGCGACCAATCCGGCCGCGGTCATCCAGGGTCATCTCCAGCAACCGCCGCCGTCGTTGAGCAGTGTGCGGCCCGGACTCTCCTATGCGCTGGACGGCGTGCTCGCCAAGGCGATGGCCAAGCGGCCCGAGGACCGGTTCGATTCCTGTTCGGACTTCGCCGAGGCCGCGATCGAGGCGTTGAACAGTCCGAGCGCGCCCGCTCTGCCGATTGTCGGTTCGCGACCGGGCACCGGTGGGGCGCTGCCGATCGCCGGGCGACCCACGACCGGCGGTGCGATTCCACAGACCGGTCTGCCGTATCCCGTTGCCACACAGGGTCCGATGACCGGCGGGCCGATGGCGCACGGTCCGATGACCGGCGGCCAGATGGGCACCGCCCAGGGCCCGATGACCGGTGGGCCGATGGGCACCGCCCACGGGCCGACGACCGGCGGCCAGATGGGCACCGCCCATGGCCCCATGACCGGCGGGCCGATGGGCACGCAGCGGCCGATGAACCAGTCCCCGGCCGGCGCTTCGCAGAGTCCCTACACCCCGCAGTACCAGTCCGCGCCGCGGCCACCGGCCAGTGGTTTCACCCAGTATCCGCCGGGACAGCGACCGCCGTCGAAGTCGAACACCGGGCTGATCATCGGCATCGTCATCGCGGTGGTCCTGGTGATCGTGCTGCTGATCGGCATCGGCATCGCGGCCAGCGGTGACGACACGGGCGGCGGCGACCGCACCACGACAACGTCAGCGAGCCCACGCATCACCCCGAACGCCGCGGCCATCAGCGCCGAATTCGGCCGGATCGTGCCGGCCACGGTCGACGATTCCACCGGGTACAACGGCGCCACCTGCTGGGAGACCGACAGCAGCGATCCGCCCTCGCCCGCGGAAGGCGAACCCGATTTCGGTGCCTGGGTGCATCTGTGGAGTTGCTTCGGCGGCGGCGACAGCGACGACCCGTTCTACCGGATCTACGCCTTCAACTCGGCCGCCGACGCCAAGTCGGTGCTCGACGGCCTGCCGACCAACACCAAGTCCACCGACAGCAACGGCGGCAAGCAGTACACCAACTACAAGTACACCGATAACGGGAACAAGATCATCACGCAGTTCACCGGCGACCCCGACCGCGCCCAGTTCCTGATGTACACCGACGGCTACGGCACGGCCGACGAGGTGCTGCGCTGGTGGCGCTCGGCACCGCTGAACTGATGTCGGTGCAGGACGAGGGCGGCGTTTTCGCCGGATATACGATCGAACGGCTGCTCGGTCGTGGTGGCATGGGGTCGGTGTACCTGGCGCGCCATCCGCGGCTGCCACGACGCACCGCGATGAAGCTGCTGAATCGAGAGCTGTTCTTCGACAACGAGATCAGGGCCAGGTTCGAACGCGAGGCCGATCTCGTGGCGCAGCTCGAGCACCCGAATATCGTCACCGTGTACGACCGGGGTGTCGAGAACGATCAGCTGTGGATCTCGATGCGCTACATCGACGGTGCCGACGCGTCGTCGCTGGTTTCGCCCGTTGACCCGGCACGCGCGGTCCGCATCGTCGCCGAAACCGCGGCGGCACTGGACTTCGCGCACAGCCGAGGGGTACTGCACCGCGACGTGAAACCCGCCAACATCCTGATCGAACCGGTCGACGGCACCGAACGCGTCTATCTCACCGATTTCGGCATCGCCCGCCTGCACGACGACAGCGCGGCCAAGCTCACCCAGACCGGCACCTTCACGGCCACACTGGCTTTCGCCTCCCCCGAGCAGCTCTCCGGCATCACCCTCGACGGCCGCGCCGACCAGTACTCCCTGGCCTGCACGCTTTTCCGGCTCCTCACCGGAACCACCCCCTTCGATGCCACCAACCCTGTCGCGGTGATCCAGGGCCACCTCCAGCAACCCCCGCCCCGAGCGAGCACACTGCAATCGGGCATCACTCCCGCGCTGGACGCGGTCCTCGCCCGTGCCATGGCCAAGCGCCCCGAAGAACGCTTCGCCACCTGCGCCGAATTCGCCGCCGCAGCCATGCGGGCATTGGCCGGTCACCCTGTCCCGCAGCAGATTCACGGCTCGGCGCCGACCAGAACCTACCCGCCGAACTCGCCCTTCACCCCGGGCGCCGGTTACCCCGTTGCCGGACACACCGACCCGAATACACCGGGCGGACAGACGCCATGGCCAGGCACAACCGGTCCCGATCAGCCGTGGGCGGCAGGCGGCCAACCTGGGTACGGCCCGCAGTGGGGCGCGAACGGCGCGCCGAGCTCTGGTCAGCAGTGGCCTGCCGGAGTGAGCGGTCGATCGTGGCCCGCACAGCCGAGTCCTTCATGGCCGGGCGGGTCGTCTCCGCACCATGCGAGCGCGCCGAATGCCCTCGCACAGCGTCCCCGCGACGCCGGGCGTTCCAGGGAGACGGGCGCGCGCCCCTCGGTCGCCGAGGAGTATCTCGGCAAGAAACGGAACTCACGCTGGGAGGGGTCGCCGATCAGCTGGCTGGCGATCATCGCCGCTGTGGTGTTCCTCGGCTGGATTCTCGTGAAGGCGTTCGGCGATGACGGCGACGCAGGCGCCTCGGGTCGGCCGGGTCTCGAAACCTCCGAGGTCGCACCGCCGTCCGCGAACGCGACGACCTCCGCACCCCAGCGCCTGACGTCGACGACGCGTCCGACCACCGACCGGCAGATCGTCGGCGCCAACGCGGCACAACTCAGCGACGAGTTCCCCCGCATGCTGCCGCACACCTCGGCTAGCAACCTCGTCCATGCCGGTTCAGGTCTGGGCAACGCGGGCTGCTTCGCCTACGACCGCGCGACCGCCAGCCGCGATTCCGACGATGCCGATATGGGCGACTGGTCGGTCATGTGGCATTGCTTCGGCGGCGGCAACAAGGCCATCTACGAGTTCTTCCTCTACCCCTCCGCGGGCCTGGCCGCCCAAGCGATCTCGGGCCTGCCCGCCAATGACGTGCGCTCCGCATTCGCTCCGGCCGTGGGCGGTTGCGGCCCGCTGCGCGTCTGTGCTTGCTAGGAATTCAGTGCGTAATGCACGAAGTCGCGCACCGGCTCGAAGCCGATTCGTTGGTAGATCTTGTTCGAGGTCGGATTGGCCAGGTCGGTGAACAGGCAGGCGTCGGCACCCTCCGCGCGAATCCGGCCGGCGACCGTGGCCGTGAGCGCGCTCGCGAACCCGTTGCCCCGGAACCGCGGTGGGGTGTAGACCGGGCCGGTCCTGGCCCAGCCGAGGACTGCCGCCTGCCGGGCGACCAGTGTGACGGGCTGACCGTGGTGCTCCCACAACCAGTAGGCCCCGGCCTCGATGCGCCTGCGCACCGCCGTCTCGTCGAGTCGATGCGGCACATCGGCTTCCACACCGAACTCCTCGGTCATCGCGATGCAGACGGCCATATCGTCGACGGTGGCCTGTCGTGGTGCGCCAGGGGCGTCGGGCACATCCAGGGTGCCGAGGCGGAACAGGCGGACAGCGAACTTCTCGCCGTAGGTACCGCCGTTGGTCTTCGACCAGTGCGCCGCGAAGGCAGCGGCGTCGTCGTCGCCCTCGACGCTGCGCAGCGCGATGTCATGCGCCGGGAACGCATCGGCGACGGCCGAAATGGTGTGTGCGGGCAGCTCACCGAGGTAGGCGGCGCCGTTCGTGCATTGTGCTAGACCGACGACTTCACCCGCGCTGTCACGGACGCTCAGGAATTGGGTCGCCATCCCGCCGGACCTGCCGTTGATCCGGTTCACCAGCGCAGTCGCAATGACTGTGTGGCGCAGCGGCTCACGACGAAGGAAGGGCTCCACATCAGCCAGGAACCGGGCGGCGTCAGGAGTGATTTCGATGCGCACCGCATCGACGGTAAGCCGTCACACCCGCGGTCGCATTCCAATTATGAGCTGTCTCAGCTTGTTTCGCGCGCGTCCCGATCGGTGCGCAGCTTCAATAGGATGAGACCAGCCGTGCAGGCCAGGATCAGCCCGGCGACGGCGATCTCCACGTGCAGGCCCGCGATACCGAGGCCGGCGCCGACGAGTCCGCCGACGAAGAACAACCAGCCCATGATCCGCGCGACAACCGCGAAGGTGCGGTTACCGGGCGGTGTCGACGACAGGTGCCCGACGGTGGCCGAATCAGTGTTCGCCGCCGCGGTTTCCAGCCGGGGTGTCGAGAGTGCTCCCATGAGATTCTCCTCGATGACGCCGATCAGATACTTGCATCGCGCAAACCTCGCGCGTCAGGGGTTTCGGTCCGGGCGTCTCATGCGTAACTTTGCTCACACACGCTACGACTCGGTGACGCCGAACGTGCGCGACACGTCCCCACGACACGCCGAATTGATCAATCCGATATCTGGACCACTAGCGTTTAAAATGCGCTCTTTGACCGGACCTGAACTACTGTGAGGCGATCTCGAAGCCGACGAGGAGTATGCAGGCGCATGGATAACAGCAGGGCCAAGTTGGTAGGTCCGGCAGTCGCTGTGGGCGCGGTGTCGCTCGGACTGATCATTATCGGTGCGTGCGGTGTCGGACAGCAGGATGTCTACGTGCCCGCGCCGCCGTTGAGCGCGGACCTGGCAGCCGCACCCGCGCGGGTGGCCGACGAGCCCACCTCGACGACGGTGCACATCCCGATCCCGCCCTCGCCCACTTGGCGGATCGCGCCGTACATGTCGCCGCGTAAACCGTTCAGCCTCAGCTCCACCGAGACCTCACCGTCGGAGCCGCCGCCCGAGGGCGAACCCGCCCCCGAGTCCAGCCCGGCCGAGGCGACAACGGAATTCCGGGCGCCCGAGGCCGCGCTGCGTCCGCCGGAGACCACCGAAGACGAGCCGACGACGACCACCCGGCCGCAGCTCCCCACCCGGCCGAACCCGACCCGCACCGTCACCCCGCCCAGCGTCGGCGACGACGAAGCGGCCGAGGACTATCCGCCCACCCACGCCTTCGACCGCGCGACCCCGACCCCGACCTCGGTCGTCCCGGCCGACACCGGCGCCACTCCGACCCCGGCGACGACCACCGGGACCGCGACGACCACCGAAACCCCGGCCCCCACGACCGCCGAGGGCTGACACAACGATGGTGCGCACCCGAACAGGGCGCGCACCACCATCGACAAGCTACAGCTCGACCAGGTCGTACTCGCCGATCCGATCGGCCAGCTCGCGCCGATGTTCCAGTGCCCCACCGAGGGTCTGCCCGATCGCGGTCAACCGGGCGACGTAGTGGCTCACCGGATACTCCGCGGTGACGCCGATGCCACCGTGCATCTGGATCGCCTCCTGGCCGATGTGCTCGGCGGACTTGCCCACCTGCAACCGCGCCCGTGACGCGACCACCGGATCGTTGCCGCCGTCGGCCAGCGCCGCCGTCGCGTACAGGCTCATGCTGCGGGCCAGTTCCAGCGAGACGTAGCAGTCCGCCGCCCGCTGGGTGAGCACCTGGAACTTAGACAGCGTGACCCCGAACTGCTTGCGGGTCTTGAGGTATTCGGTGGTCAGCGTGAGCGCGACCTCCATCGCCCCGACCGACTCCGCGCACAGTGCCGCCTGCGCGTAGCCCTGGGTCAGCGCGATCTGTTCGGCCGCGTCGACGTTGTCGCCGAGCAATTCGCCGGTCGCGTTGTCGAAGTCGAACTGCGCGGCGCGGCGACCGTCGAACGTGCGGTACGAACGTCGTTGCACCCCATCCTGATTCGGGTCGACCAGGAAAAGTCCGGTCCCGCCGCCCGGCAGTAGCGCACTGACGATCAATTCGTCGGCGACATCACCGCGCAGCACCGGATTCTTCACCCCGGTCAGCGCGTACCCGTCGCCCGTGGCCACCGCGGCGGTGGCGAGCTCGGTCGACGGCCACCGAATGCCGGGCTCGGTGTGGGCGAAGGCGAGCAGGGTGGTGCCCTCGGCCAGCGCGGGCAACAGCCGTTGCCGCTGCTCGGCGCTGCCTGCCAGCCGCAGCAATTCGGCCGGGATCACCACCGAGTCGAGCACCGGCTCCGGGGCCAGCGCGCGACCGAGCTCCTCCTGCACCAGCATCGCCTCGACCGGACCCGCGCCGACGCCACCGTCCTCCTCGGGGATGGTCAGCCCGAGCACGCCGAGGTCGGCGAGCTGCTTCCACACCGTGCGGTTCCAGCCGGGGTCGGTGTCGCCGACCTTGGCCAGCGCCTCGCCGTCGTAGAACCGGTGCAGCAGTTCGCGCACGGTGTCACGCAGCATCGTCTGTTCGTCGGTCAGTGCGAGTTCCATGTCAGTGCCTCACAATCCGAGGATCGTGGAGGAAATGATCGAGCGCTGTACCTCGCTCGAGCCTCCGTAGATGGTCACCTTGCGGTAGTTCAGGTAGCCGGGGCCGGTGTGCTGGGCCCACGCGGGCGAGGCGATGCTGTCGGCGCCCACCGGCAACGCGTCGGCGCCCGCGATGTCGAGCAGCAGTTCGGTGGCGGCCTGCTGCAAGTCCGTGCCTTTGAGCTTCAGCACCGAGGACGCCGGATTCGGCTTGCCCTCAACCGAGTTGGACACCACCCGCAGCTGGGTCAGTTCCAGGGCGAGCAGCTCGTTCTCCAGCTCGGCCACCCGCGCCGCGAACACCGGGTCGTCGAGCAGCGTGCCCCGCCCGGTCCTGGTCGCGCGGGCATATTCCTTCGCGAGGCCGAGCTTGACCTTGGTCTTGCCGACGCCGGTGATGGAGGTGCGCTCGTTGCCGAGCAGGTACTTGGCGTAGGTCCAGCCCTGGTTCTCCTCGCCGACGAGCTGATCGGCGGGCACCCGGACGTTCTCGAAGAACACCTCGTTGACCTCATAGCTGCCGTCGATCAGTTTGATCGGCCGCATGGTGACACCGGGCGATTTCACATCGAAGAGCAGGAAGGAGATACCCGCCTGCTTCTTCGGCGCGTTCGGGTCGGTGCGCACGAGGCAGAAGATCCAGTCGGCGTACTGGCCGAGCGTGGTCCAGATCTTCTGGCCGTTCACGATGTAGGAGTCGCCGTCGCGCACCGCTGTGGTGCGCAGCGAAGCCAGGTCGGAGCCCGCGTCGGGCTCGGAAAAGCCTTGGCACCACCAGATGTCGAGCGCGGCGGTGGGCGGCAGGAAGCGCTGCTTGAGTTCCTCGGAACCGAACTGCGCGATCACCGGGCCGACCATCGAGGCATTGAACGTGAGTGGCTCCGGCACCGAGGCCAGCTGCATCTCGTCGAGCCAGAGGTGGCGCTGCATCGGCGTCCAGTCCTTGCCGCCCCAGGCGACCGGCCAGTTCGGCACGCACAAGCCGTTGTCGTTGAGGATCTTGTTCGCGGTGACGATGTCCTCGCGGGACAGATCCTCGCCGTGCTTCACCCGGTCACGGATGGCGGCCGGGATCTCGGTCGCGTAGAAATGCCGGAGCTCGTCGCGGAAAGCGACCTCTTCAGGGGACAGGGCTAACTTCATACGGGTCTCCCAGTCACTCGTAGCCGTCGAAGAGAAACTTACCCTTCGGTAATCCCCGGTGTCGACTACATCACACTCCGATGACGGCCCCAGCGGCGCTCGCCACGCGGTCGGCGGCTCGGCGACCCGTGCGACGACCTGGTACCTTGCCAGACGAACCGGACTATCCGGGGTACGAGCATCCACCGAGGAGTTACGGGTGAACGGCAGATCCATCGCAGGTAGAGCAGCGGCGGTCACCGCGGCGAGCATCAGCGCGCTGGCACTGCTGGCCCCGAGCGCGGCCGCGACGCCCACCGACGACGCGATCAGCCACCTCACCCACCTCGCGGGCGACGACGCCACGACGAAGGCCGGTGTCGGTGCGATCGCGAGCTTCACCAGCATCGTCGGCGACGATGCCCTGCGCGACATCTCGACGCAGTTCACCCCCTTCACCTACGCGGCCCCCACCTTCGGCTGCGGCAGCAACGGCCCGATCACCACGATCATCGCCGCGGCGACGTTCGAAGGACCGGGCCCGCGCACCGAGATGAGCCTGACACCGGGCGACATCCGCTTCAGCGCGAGCCCGCGCCACACCGGTGTTCCGCTGGCATCGGGCCTCAGTGTCGCCTGGGTCAACGTCAACAACGGTCAGAGCGGCATCATCGGCCTCGACGACCAGACCGAATTCAACCTGCCGTCACTGTCGAAGACGGTGCACAGCGGTGCGGGCACGGTGGTCGCCTCGATGTGGGGAACCATCGACTACGCGGGCGCTCGCTGCGTGATGACCCCGACCGTCGGCACGTTCGTCGTGCCCGATCTGCCGGTCGCGCTGCCCGAAGCCCCCGCGGCTCCGCCCGCTCCCGAACCTCGGGCCGTCAGCCCGGGCTCGGGCGAATCCTCCTCGGGCACCCCGACTTCGCAGGCTCCCGCCGCCCCGGCACCCGCTCCGGCCGAAACAACCCAGCCCGCTCCCCCGGCCCCGCCGGCAGCGGCCAACGTCGGCGGCTGAGCCGACTCACCGGGCGATCCACCCAGTCGACGCGGACGAATTCAGCGATCGAACAGCGGTGCGCCAGATCGGCGGGTCACCCCGACGGCTGTGTCAGCCGGTCGGGCAGAACAGCCGCGTCGACGGATGAATCAGCTGATCGGGCGGATTCGCAGAACGGTGCCTTCCTCGGAACCGGCGAGCAACGCGGAGGGATCGGCAGGGTCGGCGACAACCGCGGTCAGCGGTTGGGTGGCGACAACCGTGCAGGCGGTGCCGGTGGTCGGGTCGACCCGGACGAGGTGGCCGGCCAGCGTCGTGACGTAGAGGGCGCCGTCGCGGACGACCAGGTCGTCGACGAAATCGGGCAGCGTGCCGAACGAGGTCAGGTCGGCGACGGTGCTCGCCTCACCCGGATTGGAGCGTGACAGTCGCAGCACGCGACCGACGGGGCCGCCGCTACCGGCGAAGTTCGCGGTGACGTAGACCGAATCACCCGACACCACAACACCATTGGGCCCGTCGACACTGACGGCCGACCACCAGTCCATGTCCTCGCTGCCGTCGCGGCGCAAGCGGTGCAGGCCGTTGCCGGTGGTCACATACAAGTTGCCGTCGGCGTCGAACGCGGCACCGTTGGGCTGCGGGAACCCGGTCGCGAACGCGACGGGGTTCGGGCGCGCTGCCGCCGGGTCGAAGCGGACGATGCCGCCCGAACCGGCCAGCGGCGAGTTGCCGGTGACCACGTACAGCAGTCCGTCGGGACCGAGCCGGACCGCACCGGGCGATGGTACGGCGACGGTGGCGGTGAGTCGCCCGTCGCGGTCGTAGCGCTGTACCTCGCCGCGCATGACCCGCGAAACCCACAGGTCACCCTGGGCGTCGATGCCGAAGTTCTCCGACCAGTCCAGCAGCGGCACACTCGACCTGATCGCGACGTCCTGGCGTGCCTGCCCGCACGACGACAGCGGCGCGGCGCCCGCGATGGCACCGGTACCGAGCGAGGCGCTGCTCACGACAGCCGCACCGACCACAGCACGGACGACGCAACGGCGGAACGACAACATCTGACACCCTCGACTCTGTTGACCCAGTTCGACGCGCGAAGTCTAACGGCTGCGGGCCCACCGTGTGCAGCCCACGTCACCTGCGGTTCCGGTCACGGAGCGACACGTACTGACGCTGTCCCCCATGACAATTGAGTCGGTACAGCGGCGATAATCGACACGTGCCCTATTTCGACAGCGCGCGTGGACGACTCCACTGCCGGTGTTGGTCCATCGACCAGCCCGCGGCGAGGCTGGCGCTGCTACCCGGGACCGGTCAGCACAGCGGGCACTACCACCGCTTCGCCGCGGCGTTGCGTCCCGCCCGGATCGAGCTGTGGACCCTGGACACCTCGGGGCAGGGACTGAGCGAGGGCGATCCCGACGCGCCGGGCACCATCGATGAGCTGACCGCCGACGCGCGGGAATTTCTAGCGCTCGTCCGCGCCGATCATCCGGACGCACCGGTGTTGATGGGCCACTCCCTCGGCGCGGTGACCGCTGTGAACCTTGCGCGCGAAAACCATCCTGAGCTGGCCGGACTG
The DNA here is from genome assembly GCF_042720495.1 of Nocardia sp. NPDC058480. Lineage (NCBI taxonomy): Bacteria > Bacillati > Actinomycetota > Actinomycetes > Mycobacteriales > Nocardiaceae > Nocardia > Nocardia sp. NPDC058480. Next base: position 215,978 of record NZ_JBHXMN010000001.1, read on the forward strand.
GTCGTGTGCGGCACTCCGCGTCGTGTCGCCGACATCGCACCCGATCCCCGCCTTCCGCTGCTCGCGGTGCACGGCGTGGACGACCGGCGGGCACCCATCGATGTAATCCGGCTATGGACAGCACGGCACCGATCGGTAGATTTGCGCGAGTACGCCGACGCCGGACACGACCTGTTGCACGAACCGGTGCAGCACCGGGTGGCGGCCGATATCGCGGAGTGGGTACTCACCGCGGTGCGATGAACGACGAAGGGGGAACCGGTGCAACCGAACCGAACGGGGCTGCCGAATACGGCGGCTCTCGGCCAAGCCGTCGACGAGGGTGGGCTGTGGATCGACGGAGTGCTCGTCGCCGACGGCGCGCCAGAACGGTGCGCTCTGCGCTACGAACGACTGGCCGATGAGGTCGACGCCCAGGTGCGGGTTCTCGGCCAGACCGCGGTGATCCCCGGTTTCGGCGGACTCGCCTCGGGCGGTGCCCTGCGTACCGGCTTCGAGACCAAGGCGACCGAGGCACTCGACGAACTGCGTGCCTACGCGAGCAGCGCGCGCGAGCTGGCCGCGGTGTTCCGTGCCGCCGGTGCGAGCTACCGCGACGCCGATCAGGCGCTGGCGGGCGCGGTCGCCGCGATCGAGGTTCCCGGTGGTGGCGATGCGTAGCATTTCCGGCCGCATCGACGCGGACTACGTGTCCGTCGTCGAGGTCTTCGACAACCTCTCCCATGCCGATATCCACAGTGCGGTAAGGCAACTCGACCCGGCGGCACTGGCAGGCGCGGGGCAGACCTTCCTCGCCACCGCCACCGGCCTCGGTGACGGGGTCGAGATCGCACACGGTGAGATCAGGGCCGCTATCGCCGACGGCTGGCGCGGCGCCGCGGCCCAGCAGGCCTGCGACGCCGTGCGCGACTTCGAGCACGCGGGTCGGCGCATCGCCGATGTCTTGACGGCGGTCGGCGTCCGGCTCAGCCAGGCAGGCGATGCCGCCGAGTCCATTCGCACCGCCGTCGCGGAACCCACTGGGACAGAGCCTGATCCGGCTGCCGCGCTCCTCGACTCCGAGCAGGCGGCGAACAACGCCACGATTACCCGCGAGGCCGAGAACGCTCGGCTCGACGCGGTGCGGGCGATGGAGACGATCTACGCCGGAGCCTTCCTGCCGACCGGGTCGGGTGTGCCCGCGTTCACCGGAATCACCACGGAGACAGGAACTGTCGCTGCCGGTGCCGCACCGTCGGGTGCCGTGGCCGCAACTCCGCAGACCACGCCCGCGGTCATCGCATCGACGACAACACCGGCAACCGTCACCGCCGCCACGCTGCCCGCCGGATCCCCGCCGGTTGCCGGCAGCACCGGCGCGGCATCGACGAGCAACGGCGCGCTCCCGGCCAACGGCAACGCCGCGGGCCCGGCGCTGTCGACAGGCGGGACGGCCCCTGCCGCCACGACACCGGCCGCGGTCGCCGGTCCGGGCAGGCCGCTGACCAATCCCGCCGCGACAGCGAGCACCACCACGGCTGGACCAGCGGGCAGCACCCCGGCAGCCACGTCACCAGGTTCCCTCGGCAGGGCCGCAAGCAGCCGGCCCCGCCCCACACCGGCCGACACCAGTACGGCCTCGGCCGCCGGCCAGGTGGCCGAGACCTCGGCCGCGAGCGATGGGCGGCAGGACCGTGATCCCTCGGTAGCCGGCGGTGAGGCCGCGGCCGGGATGAGCGCGGGCGCTATCGGCGGCATGATGGGTGGGGCGATCGCCGCGGATCAGGCACGGGCGTCCGGTGGGCCGCGGCCTGCCCAGCCGGTGGACGAACCCGAGGACGAGGACGACGAGTTCCTGCGGTTCCTCGAGGACGAGCCGACCTATCTCGAGCCCGCCGATGAGGTGAACGCGCTGATCGGGAAGATGGATCCGACCAGTCCCGCCGTGCTCGGTGAGTGGACCGAACGGGAGTGAACTGGCACTTCACCCCGGACCAGTTCGCGCTGACCTGGGCACGCACGGACGGCGACCGGATCCCCTATCCGCTCGCCGTCCGCGCGTCGGCACGCGACACCGTCGAGCGCGCCGCCCAGCAACCCGCGCTCGACGCTTGGTGCGCCCGCACCCTCGACGCCGACCTGGCGGCCGCCCTGCGCGTGCTGGCGAAACCGGAGATCCGGGTCGAGGTGTGTGGCCACGCGCCGGCACCGGTGCGGATGCTCGGCGCGGTCACCGCGGATGTCGCGGTCCTCGCGGTCCAGGATCCCGGCAGCGCGCCCGACCGTGGCGGCTCGGTCCATGTTCAGGTCGGTAGCACGAAACGTCTAGCGGCCCAGGTGTTCTCCCGGCTTCCGGCGCAGCCCCCCGGCCACATACCGCGCATCACAGCGCCGGCGACTCGTGTCGACGAGGACAGCCGCGACCTGGTGACCGCCCCCGTCGCCGGCCCGTCCGACGCCGCCCGCATCCGCCGCCTCCTACAGCGCCCCCGCAGCGGCATCGGCCAGATCCTCGTCGCGGCGGGCACGGACCCGAAACCCACGGGCGTGCTGTCCTGGATCGACCTCACCGGCGACGGCCGCTACCTCGTCCACGCCAGCCGACATATCGACATCACCCCCGCCACCCCCGATTCCGCCGTCGAATGGCTGCGCCGCCTGCTCCGCAGCGTATGACTGCCCCCGGCTAACCGAGCTGGAGGAACCCTGCCAGGTCGGCCAGCTCTTCCGGAGTATCCGGCAGGTACTCGGTGAGCAAGGGCGAGCGGATAACGATGGCTTTCCACATGGCTCGGCACAGGGTCGCGTGGATGACGGTGCGCGACAACAGGGGTCGCATGCCGAAGGGTGCGTCGGCCGGGGTCGATGTGGTCATCGACAGCAGGACCACAGCGGCTTCCCGACCCCGGAACCGGTCGGGCGTGCCCACGAGCACGTCTTCGATCTTGGCCCGGGCCAGCAGAGTTCGAATACGCGCCACCTGGGCGGCATACGGGGCCACAACGAAGATGTCATGCGGGTGGAGCTTGCGCGTGCCGCCGTCAGAGGTCCAGGTTTCGCCGAGCAGGACGCGAACCCGGCGCACCACTTCGCGCGCCTCGGCGTCGGATTCGGTGGCGCTGCCACGGTGCTCGACGAGCACCGTGCTCACCCCGGGCGCGATCCCGGCCAGATCCCTGGTCAGGGTGATCGCCTCGTCCGCGCGTAGTCGGCCGTCGTAGCAGCTCGCCGACACCGGTTCGCAGACCGCGGGGTGCATGCGCCAGGTGCGGTCGAGGAAGTAGCCGCGGTCGACGGGCAGGGTCGCCGCCCCATCACAGAGCCACTCCAAGGCCGAGACCTGCACGGGCTGTGGATGTTTCGCCTGCGACCTGGCCGGTACCGGGTCGCCGATCAGCAGCAGATTGCGCGCGCTCACCGCGACCGCGACGGTGTCGGCCAGCGAGCATTCGCCTGCGTCGGCGATCACCAGCAGGTCGAGGGCGCCGGGTGCGATCAGCCGCTCGTCGACGAAATCCGCTGTGATACCACCGATCACGCAACCGTTGACCGCGTTGTCGAGGAACCGCGGATACCGCGCGGCGTCGATCGCCGACCATTCGAGGCCGACCGAGGCAACGTCCTTCTTCGCCACGAGCTCGGGCAGCAGTCCCGCCTCGACGACCGCGTCGAAGATCCGCTCGATCACCGCGTGCGACTGCGCCACCACCCCGATCCGCCACTTGTGCCGGGTGACGAGCCGCTCGAGCGCACGCCCGGTGATCCCGGTCTTGCCGGTGCCGGGCGGGCCGTGCACGGCCAGGTACGAGGCGTCCAGCGCGCCGACCGCGTGGGCGAGGACGGCACCGAGGTCATCGCGGGGCTGCGGCAGCGCCATCCCGTCGCGCAGCCGTGGCGCGCGGCGCAGCAGCAAATCGTAGACCGCGTTCTCCGGTACCCACGGCAGGCTCATCAGCAGGTTCTGGCCGGTGTACTCCAGCGCGGCCTCGATCTCGGCCTCCCCATCGGGCGGGCCGGGAGCGATGGCGGCGGGGAGGTCGTCGTAGGGCGGGCAGCCTGCCGGAAGCAGTTCTTCCAGCCGGACGGTGTCGTCGAAGTTCGGATCGACGGCGCACCCGAGCACGGTGGCGGTAGCGGTGGCACGGCGGCCGAGCGTCTGGGTCATCCCCGCCGCGGCGGCACCGTCGTAGATGGTGACCATCTGCGTGCCGGGGGTGAGCGTGGCGCCCGTGCCGAGCCTGCCGGTGAGCGTGAGGTAGCGGCGCATCGTCGGAAGTTGCGGCGTGCGATGCCATTTGGTGTCGACGGTGCCCCATTCGACGACGAGCACGCCCGGCGCGTCGGCCCAGTCGCCGACCGGATGGCCGAGCCGATCGATGTGGGCCCACCAGCGGGGCTGCCGTTCCCGCCGGTGGTAGCCGAGGACCGCGGCCGTCAGGGCGGCGGCGCGCGCCGAATCTCCTTGCGCGTCAGCGGCGAACTCACTGAGCGCCGCTTCCAGCGAGCCGGGGTGCAGCGAGGGCGGTACATCCGATTCCGCGACGGCGAACCGAGTGCCCGGCACCGCGATTCCCGCGTCGGTCGCACGGTCGAGCAGCCAGTCGCGGATACCGAGAACCGTCGCCGCTCGACCGGGCGTATCCGGCAGCAACGCGGCGAGTCCCGCTGCGTCATAGGACTGTTCACCGATCAGCAGCGCGGTGCGCACGATCGGTGCCAGGTCGACAAGCGCGCCATCGGCCAACAGCTCATCCAGCAGATCGGCACCGGTTCCGAGCCGGCCTGCCCAATCGAGCAGCGCCGTCCGGATATCCGACCCGTAGTGGTACACACGCACATTCGGATTCGCCGCCCGATGCTCGGCGATGATCTCCAGCAACTCCTCGAACACGCCCCCGCCCTGCGACGGCGAAGCGGTCGCGAAACCGTGAGCGCGCTCCATGACAGCTTCGGCCGAGCCGAATTCACCGGTACCGCTCCGATCACCGGCCACCACATGATCGAAGCCGGCGGGGCCGCGGGTTCCGGCTGGACGTAAATCGGCCGCCGTCACATCGGCCGAGTCGCTGATGACGATGCGTGCGAAGGCGATGGTGTCGGCCTCCGACGGATCGCCACCGCCGCCCGCGCGCCCGTGGCCGGCGGGCGTCGGTTCGGCTCTGGGGTAGCCGCCCGGATTCGCGGGTTCGATGCCGTTCGGCCCGAAGACCACCGCGTTGGTGTCCATCGGATCAACCGGGGTACCACGGGAGCCCACACTGTACGGCTGGTCGACACCGGCGACTACCGGCCGGAAGACGATGCCACTCGCATCGGCGAGCTCGAGGCCGGTGATGGTGCCGTGCCGGTCGAGGTCGATGACCAGCGCGAGGTCGCCCGAGCACGGGGCGGGCAGGGCGCCGAGGGCGGCCGCGTCGCGGAGGGTGAAGGTGGGGCGACCGGTGCGTTCGCGGACGAGTTGGAGCTCGGCTTGTGTGCGCAGCGCGGTCAGCGTGCGGGGAGCCAGGCCGGGGACGGGGGTGTTACCGGTAGCGAGGCGGTCGATCGTGAGCACGCCCGCCTCGCGCAGCCTGGCGCGCTGGGTGGGGCGGATTCCCGCGACCAACAACAGGTCTCGCGCAGTAGCCGCCGCCGCACGGCAACTCGGACAGTGCCCGCACGCCAGGTAGCGGGGGTCGCCCCACTGGACGGGCAGCAGTTCCGCCAGCTTGTCCTCGATGATGAGTTCCACGCGAGCCCGCCGCGCCGAATACACCGGCGCCAGTTCATCGGTCACGTCACGCCGCACACCATCGGCTGTCCACAGATACGCCGACGGATCGACAGACCTGCCCAGCTCGGCGAGGGCCTGCGCACAGGCCGCCGATTCGAGACGAGCGCACAGCAATTCGCGCGCCGGATCGACTTTGATCGCGTGCACCGACGCCGCGACCCGCTCGAACGGCGTCCGGCCGGCGGCCAACTCGCGGCGCAGGACACGAATGTCGGCGGGTGGCACGGCCATCGCCCCGACGGGACTGCCGGTCTGCTCGTCCGCCCACGACACCGAATCTGTGGACGCCGAGCCGACCTGGCCTTGCGAAAGCTCCCGACGCGGGGAGTTCGTCGGTGCGGCAACCGAAACCGGGGCCCCGCCCAGGAAACCCGTTGCCGCGGAATCGAACTCCACCCGGCTGCGAGCACGAGAATCGCCGAGCACACCCACTACGGCCGGTCCGACGGCACTGTGCAGCGTGTATCGCGGTTCGTTCTCGGCGCGGACCACCAGATCTGCACCGCAGGCGAATCGCCCGTCGAAGAACACCGCGCCGTAGATGGCCTCGGCGCCGGAACTCAGCGCGTGCGCGGTGTGCTCGGCAGCGGATGTGAGCGCCGCGATCCGGGCAGCCGCGTCCCCGCCGACCGCCTCGGGTGACGGAATCCGGACGAGCCTGTCACCGAAGTGCGCGACCAGTTCGGCGGACGGCTCGGCCGTGCGCACCAGCGGGGCGGTCGTGTCGGGGACCCCGGGCAGGTTGCCGAGGGCGGCGTCGATTCCGCGCAGCACCGCGAACTCACAGTTCGCCGCGCGCGCGAGATCGCCGACGGCACCGACCACCCGATCACCGGACACGAACAAGCGCGGCCCTCCTGTGTTCACGCACACCCGACGCCCAACACCTTAACCAGCGTTGCGAGAGACCAGGGCACTACCCGCGGACAGGGCGAAACGCGCCTGACCTCGGCCCCGGTACCCGCGAGCAGGACTCAGGTGCGCGGCTTGCGCCGTTCGGTACGCGGTCGCGCCTCGCGGTCGCGGCGCGGGCCACGAGCGTTCAGTCGCTGCGCCGGTGCGCCCTGGTCGGGCGTCAGCTGGATCAGCACGCCGCTGATCCTGGTGCGCCGCAAGGCTTCCAGGGTCTCGTTGGGCAGGTTGGCAGGCAGCTCGACGAGGCTGTAGTCGGGCCGGATGCTGATGTGGCCGAAGTCGCTGCGACGCAGGCCACCCTCATTGGCGATGGCACCCACGATCGCGCCGGGGACCACACGATGGCGCTTGCCGACGCTGATCCGGTAGGTGGCGAGTTCTTCGCCGTTCTCCCGGTTGAACGACGGCGGACGCGGGGCGCGGTCCTCGTCGTCGTAGCGGCGCGGGGCGCGCTCACGGTCGCGATCGTAGTCACGCTCACGACGCGGGGCGGGCTCCGGCTCGGGCGACATGAAGAAGTTGTCGCCGTCATAGCCACCGACGGCCAGTGCCGCGGCGATATCGGCGAGCGGGGTGTTGTGCTCGGCCTCGTAGTCCTCGATCAGCTTGCGGAACAGCGCGATGTTGTCCGAGGACAGGTTCTCGGTGATCGAGTCGCCGAACTTGGAGGCACGCGTGGCGTTCACGTCGTCGACGCTCGGCAACTGCATCTCGGTGAGCGCGCTCTTGGTTGCCCGCTCGATCGACTTGAGCAGATGACGCTCACGCGGGGCCACGAACAGCAGCGCCTCGCCCGAACGGCCCGCGCGGCCGGTGCGGCCGATGCGGTGCACGTAGGACTCGGTGTCGTGCGGGATGTCGTAGTTGACCACGTGGGAGATGCGGTCGACATCAAGGCCGCGAGCCGCGACGTCTGTCGCGACCAGGATATCGATGCCGCCCGACTTCAGCTGCCCGATGGTGCGTTCACGCTGGTTCTGCGCGATGTCACCGTTGATCGCGGCGGCGGAGAAACCGCGCGAACGCAGCTTCTCGGCCAGCTCTTCGGTGGCCTGCTTGGTGCGCACGAAGATGATCATCGCCTCGAAGGTTTCGACCTCGAGCACGCGCGTGAGGGCATCGAGCTTGCGCTGATGCGACACCTGCACATAGCGCTGGGTGATGTTGGAGCTGGTCTGCGTCGTGGACTTGACCGTGATCTCGACCGGATCGTTGAGGTACTGCTTGGAGATCTTGCGGATCACGCCCGGCATGGTGGCCGAGAACAGCGCGACCTGCTTGTCCTTGGGGGTGTCACGCAGGATGCGCTCGACGTCTTCCTGGAAGCCCATCTTGAGCATCTCGTCGGCCTCGTCGAGCACCAGGTAGCGCAGCTGCGAGAGGTCGAGCGTGCCCTTCTCCAGGTGATCGATCACACGGCCGGGCGTACCGACGACAACGTGCGCGCCGCGACGCAGACCCGACAGCTGCACGCCGTAGCTCTGCCCGCCGTAGATCGGCAGCACATGCAGACCCGGGATGTGCGAGGAGTATTTGCCGAATGCCTCGGCGACCTGGATCGCGAGCTCACGAGTCGGCGCGAGCACCAGGGCGCTCGGCTTCTTCTGCGCGGTGTCCAGATTCATCAGGATCGGGATCGCGAATGCCGCGGTTTTGCCGGTGCCCGTCTGGGCGAGGCCCACCACGTCGGCCCCGGAGAGCAGCGGGGGGATCGTCGCTGCTTGAATCGGGGACGGCGACTCGTAGCCCACATCGGCGATGGCCGCGAGGACGCGGTCATCGATCCCGAGATCGGCGAAAGTCGGGCCGGTGTCGTTCCTGTCGTTGTCGGCAGGAACGCTGTCGACCTCATTTGTACTCATTGACCACGAGTTTACTGCCTGGCGGTAGCTGTCCCAACCACCAGGTGAATACGGTGAGACCTATGCAACTGTCTGACGGGTCAGCACATCAGGAACTTACGCCGGTGACAGTGGGGATCGCGGCGGTCCAGTTCGCCCCCGAAACCGACCCCGAAACCAATCTGTCGACCCTGCGCGAACACGTGCGGACGGCCGCCGCCGCGGGTGCTCGCGTGGTGCTCGCGCCCGAATACTCGATGTTCGCTGTGACCCGTCTCGATGAGCGGGTGGTGGCGATCGCCCAGCCACTCGACGGTCCATTCACCAGTGGACTCGCGGCCCTCGCAGCCGAATTCGGAGTGTTCCTCGTGGCCGGGGTGGTGGAGTTGCCATCACCGGGGGCACAACGAATCAGTAATACGCTCGTCGCGCACGGGCCCGATGGCGCGCGCGTGGCGGTGTATCGCAAGGTGCATTTGTACGACGCGTTCGGACATCTGGAATCGGATGTGGTGGCGGCGGGCCCGCTCGTCGCGCCTGCGACATTCGCTGTCGACGGCGTGGTGTTCGGCATGCAGACCTGTTTCGATCTGCGATTTCCGGAGGGGTGTCGGCGTGTCGCGGCGGCGGGCGCGCACGTGTTGCTGCTGCCCGCGCAGTGGATTCCGGGACCGGCCAAGGTCGACCAGTGGACGACGCTGCTGCGGGCGCGCGCCATCGAGAACACGGTGTACGTGGCGGCGGCCGATCAGTGCGCGCCGCGCGGTGCGGGCGCGTCGATGATCGTGGATCCGGCGGGGACGGTGCTGGCCGAACTCGGCGACGAACCCGGCGTACTCACCGCGACGGTGGATCCAGCGCATCTGGCCAGGGTGCGCACCGCCAATCCCAGCCTGTCGCTGCGACGCTTCGCCATTTCCGAGGCTTCCGGAGCGGAGTAGCGTTCGAGGCGATGGTGTACCCGGATCGCACAGCGGCGGGCCGCGCCCTCGGCACGGCCCTGGAGCACCTGCGGGCCACTCGTCCGCTGGTGCTCGGGTTGCCACGCGGGGGTGTGCCGGTGGCGGCGGCGGTGAGCGCGGCGATCGGCGGGGAACTCGATGTGCTGCTGGTGCGCAAGCTGGGGCTGCCGTGGCAGCCGGAGTTGGCGATGGGCGCGCTCGGCGAGAGCGGACTTCTGGTACTCAATCGTGACGTCATCGATCGCAGCGGGGTGAGCGCCGAGGCCTTCGACGAGGTGGAGCTGGCCGAGCGGGCCGAGCTACGCCGTCGGCAGGAGATGCTGCGGGTCGGCGAGCCGATTCCCCTGGCGCGGCGCACGGTGGTGATCGTCGACGACGGGATGGCGACCGGGGCGACGGTGGTGGCCGCGTGCCGGGTGGCGCGGGCACAGCGGCCCGACCGGCTGGTGGTGGCCATGCCGGTGTCCTCACCCGAGGCGGCGCGCCGGGTCGAGCGCGAATGCGATGAACTCGTCTGCCTGTGGACGCCCGCCGACCTGGGCGGAGTCGGCATGGCCTACCGGGATTTCCATCAGCTCGAGGACTCCGAAGTCATCGAGCTACTGCGTTGAGGCGATCTCAGCCGAAGCACTGCCCTTCGCCTCGATAGGTGGGAACGGTTGTGCGCGTTCCTGATTCATCGATGAGGTGGATCTCGGCGAAGCGTTCGCATAGCTCGCCGGCCTTGGCGTGGCGGAACCACACACGGTCGCCGATCTCGAGTTCCGCGCCACCGGCCAGGGGTGTCTGGACCTCGCCCGCGCCTTCGGAGCCGAGCAGTTTCAGACCCGCGGGCCACACGGGAACCGGTACGCGACTCGGGCCGGCGGGACCCGAGGCGATGTAGCCACCCGCGAAGACTGTGGCGATGGTCGGGGCCGGTTTACGCAGGACCGGAGTGGCGAAGAACAGGGCGGGGCGGGGGGTGAACGAGCGGTAATGGTCGAACAGGGTCGGCACGTAGAGGCCGGAACCGGCGGTCACCTCGGTGACATCGGGATCGGTGATCGAGACTTCGATCGAACCGGTGCCGCCGCTGTTGACGATCTCCAGCGGGCCGGTCACCGCGCGTACCGCGTCGAGCACCCGGGTGCGCCTGCGCCCGATTTCGATGGCGGACAGGCGTTTCACCGCGCGCACCGCCGGATTGCTGTCGGGCAGACCCGCGATCTGCGACTCGTAGGTCATCACGCCGACCACATCGAACCCGCGCCGCCGTGCTTCGGCGGCCAACTCATCGGCTTGCTCGGGACTGCGCACCGGCGAGCGCCGGGCACCCAGATGCAGCGGGCCGATGCGCAAGGCGGCGTCGACATCGAGGCAGACGCGAGGGTGGACCAGGTCGGTGCCCATCGCGGCGCGGGTGAGTTCGAGCTGGGCGACATCGTCGATCATCAGCGTGATCGCTGCGAGCAGGGTCGGGGCGGTGGCGAGTTCGGCCAGGGCCGCCCGGTCGAGAACCGGGTACCCGAGCAGGACGTCGCGGGCGCCGAGGCGGGCCAGCCAGATAGCCTCGCGCAGCGAGTACGCCATGATCCCGGCGAAGCCGTCGCGGGCGGTGAGCCCGTCGCCGAGCACCCGCTCGAGCACGGCCCGGCAGCGCACCGACTTGCTGGCCACCCGTACCGCGATGCCGTTCGCCCGCCGCACGAGGTCGGCGGCATTGCGGTCGAGCGCGGTCAGGTCGACGGCGGCCAGCGGCGGGTCGAGCTCCGCGGTCGCCGCGTGCAGATGGTGCAGCGATGTCGTCTGGGTCACCCGACTACTGAACCACCTATTTGGTCAGTCGTCCAGCATTGCGGGTCAGCTTTCGACAGCCTTCAGAGTCAGGCAGCCGACCAGGTCGTCGATCACCACGAGGATGGTCTCGTCGTTGCCGTCGGCGAGCCAGCGCAGGACCGCGCCGTGGAAGACCGAGACGAGGTAGTTCGCCACCGAATCGACCGGCTCGAGCCACTGCGTGCCGGACAGGCGCGCGCACATCCCGAGGAAGTCGGCGGCCTCGTCGTCCATCTCGCGGAACATCGCGACGGCGGTCGGATCGCCGATGGGGTCACCCGGGGGCGCCCACCGCAGGCGCAAGGTCTGCAACGCGGCTTCGTAGGCGGCTATTCGCCGGGCGGGAGCGGCCTTCACCAGCGGCCAGTAGGTGCTGAGCCCAGCATGCAAGAACACCCGCAGTGCCCGAACGCCGGTAGCGTCCGAACTGGCGGCGGCTTGTTCGACGGCATCACATACGGCAGGCCGTAGCGAAATTTCAGTTAGTTCACGGCTGGCGCTCAACGACGACTCCTCGGCAACAAATATCGCTGCCCGCGGCGATGCGAGCTTGGTGGTCACCGAGCTCGATCTTAGAAGATTTTCAGGATTCATGAACTGGTTCAGCCATCCTTTTCAGACTGAAAGATTGTTTTGTTATCCGAATGCGACCTTTTGAAAAACCGACCATACGGCCTCAATTTGTCGCATTCCTGGATATCCGGCACCCCCGCGCCCGAATCCACGCATCTGGTCGATTGTACAAGTAGGCCCTGGTCAGGCCCCGAGGTGTGGGCGACGGCACAGTGGCAACCGTCGGAACGGACACAACACATCCGATGTCCGATCCGCGAACTCGGGCGCGGCGACGTCGGGGTCGCCGATAACCTGGTCAGGTGACTCTCTCGCCTCCTGCCGACCAGTTCGCTCTCAGCGGCACCTTCAATTTCCGCGATGTGGGCGGTCTTCGCACCGCTGACGGCACCACGGTTCGTCCCGGCGTCCTGCTGCGATCGGCCCAACTGAGCGGTCTGGACGACAAGGGCCACGACACCTTGCGCGAATGGGGCGTCACCGATGTGCACGATCTGCGCGGCATCGTCGAGATCGACCACATCGGCCACGACACCCTGCCCGATGACGTGCGCCTGCACGTGACACCGTTCGATTCACGCATGGAGGAGGCGCCGCCGCACGAGGCGAAGACCACCTCGGCGTTCGCGCACATGATCGAGGTCTACCGAGCCTTCCCGGCCCTGCCCGAGGCACACACCGCGATCGCCGAACTGGCCGGCTCGATCGTGCGCGGCGACGGCGCGGTCCTGGTGCACTGCGCGGCAGGCAAGGACCGCACCGGCTGGGCGGTCGCCACCTTGCTGCGCGCCGTCGGCGTCACCGAAGAGGACGTGTACACCGACTTCCTGGCCAGCAACGCGGCCGTCGAGCCGCTGCGCAGACTCCTGGAACCGAAGATCGGCAACGGCGACGCACTGTCGGCGGACCTGCTCGGCGTACGCGAGGAATACCTACGCACCGCCGACGCCGGGGTCCGCGAGATCCACGGCGACATCGAGACCTACCTCGCGACGGTCGGCCTCACCGGCAACCTGCGCGAGGCACTGCGGTCCCGCCTGGTGTGATCACAGCCCACTGACCCGGCGGCCCGGGTCCACCCGAACCAATCCATCAGCATCGATACTGACGAAATCGCCGGTGTGGAACCAACTCCCGCTGAACCGAGCGGCCGAGGCATCAGGGTTGTTCCGGTAGCGACGGCTGACATTCGGCCCACGACACAGCAATTCGCCGCGACCGGCACTCGCCTGCGGCCCGAACAGCGCCAATTCCGTTCCGCCGAAGGCGAACCCGAGCGTCGCCTCGGAGTCGGCGAGCTCGGTGTCATCGACCATCAGCCCGATGCCACTGGTCTCGGTGGCCCCCCAGACCGACCACTGCTTGGCAGCGGGAAACAGCCCACGCAACGCCGTGGCGAGAGTGGCGGGAGCCGCCGCGGCAGCGCGTTCGGACCGGTGACAAGCCTTGCTGATCCGGCGCACACCGGCCCCGGTACGGCGGGCGAGGAGTTCCGGCACCAGTCCCGCGAAGATCCGCGGCGTGGCCGAGACAGTATCGATCCGCTCGGCCACCAGCACGTCGGAAAGCCGGCGGGCACCCGGCGCGAGCACAACCGTGCCGCCGACAGCGAAGGTGGGTAGCAGTTGGTCGACGCACCCACTGGCATGAGCCAATGGCAACAGCACCAGATTGCGCAACCCATCGGCAGGCAGTCCGAGCGCCCCGACCACCGACGACACCGCCGAGAGCAGATTCTCATTGGTCAGCTCGACACCCGTTGGCACGGGCCGGCGAGCCGCGGCGCCGGTATAACAGAGCAGGGCCGGATCATCCAGTGCCGCACCGTCATCGATGTAGGCAGTGCTGTCGGGCAACGGTCCGTCCGGACCGAGCACGAAATCGGCGCTGCTGTCGGCGATCACACGCTCGGCGATCGCGGCGGGCAGGGCGTCGGGCACCAGTACCGGTACCGCGCCCGAGAGCAGGGCGCCCAGGAACGCCTGCACCCAGCGCGCACTGGTCGGCATGTGCACCGCGACCCGATCGCCGTAGCCGATGCCGTGATCCTGCAGGCCGCCCGCGATCCGCGAGGCGCTGTGCCAGAGTTCGCGATAGGTCAGGCGCGGGCCGCCGACCTCGACCACTGCCTCCCGATTCGTGAACGAGTGCACCCGCAGGTCGAGCAGCTCGGTGAGGGCCGGGCTGAGGTCGCCGTAGCGCAGCACGCCGTCGGAGCCCCGCCGCAGCTGCGTTGCCGCACTGGTGGCGGGGAACTCGAAGACGGCCGCGCCCGGTTCGTGCTCGCCATGACCCATCCGGACCTCCGTACGTCGATACAGCCGCACCTGTGACTATATGACGTGGATCACACCACTGTCAGGCGCTCGGCGTGCTCATTCGCCGCGATAGGTCGCCTTACCCGGTCCGACCTCGAGGAAACTGCGGACCGCGCCACGCAGATCCGCGGTGCCGAACAGCTCGCCCGAGACCTCCGGTGTCACCGAATCCGCATGTGACACACCGCCGGAGCGCCACGCCTCGATGATCTGTTTGGTCGCGGCATGCGCGCGGGTCGGACCTTCGGCGAGGCGGGTGACCAGCGCACCAGCCGCGGTTTCCAGATCCTCGTGGATCGCGTTGACCACGCCCCACTCGGCCATCGTCGCCGCGTCGTAGAGATCGCCGGTCATCACGAATTCGCGGGCGCGGCCCGAACCTGCCCGCTCGGCCAGCCGCTGCGGTCCGCCCATCGACGGTGTCAGCCCCACGACCGTCTCCACCAGACCGAACTTCGCCTTCGGTGCGGCCAGGATGAAGTCGCACGCGAGGGAAATCTCGAAGGCCGCGGTCAGCGTGAGTCCGTGCGCGGCGAACACCACCGGGCACGGCAGCGCCTCGAGCGGGTGGATGATCTGCGCGAACAGCTCACGCCACAGCTGCGCGCCCTCCTCGACGGTGCGGCCGTCGAAGATGTTCACGTCGACACCGCCCGAGACGACCTTGCCTGCTGCCCTGATCAGCAACGCACGCGGCGGCAGAGCGCTCACCGCGGCGATATCGGCGGTCAGCGAGGCGATGAGTTTGCGATCGAACAGGTTCAGCGGCGGGTGGTCGATGGTGATCGTCGCGAACTCGGCACCGGCTTCGGTGAACTCGCGCGACAGTCGGGTTGGCTGGTTTCCACTCATCGGTTCAGCGTAGAACCCGGCATCGAAGCCGACAGAGCTAGTCGGACCGACCGGCACGAAGCGCCTCACGCACGTCACGGAACCGCGGGCTGTCGGTGCTCGTTGGCATGATGAGCTCTGGGGTACGGAAGTGCCCTACAGTTCGACTCGTTGGGGCGAAGAGGAGGACGACGCCGTGTTCAAGAACGCGATCGAAAAAGCCGTGGTCGATGTGCTCGACACCGGGTCCAAGCTGCAGGCGCCGGCCGTACGCCGCTATGTCGAGTTCCTGCGTGAGCGTCATCCCGGGGAGAGTCCGGCCCAGATCGTGACACGGCTGGAGAAGCAGTACCTGCTCGCCGTCACCGGCAGCGGTGCCGCGGTCGGCGCCACGGCGGCGGTGCCCGGTGTCGGCACGATCGCCGCGCTCGGGGCCGTCAGCGCGGAGACCGTGTTCTTCATGGAGGCGTCGGCGCTGTTCACACTGGCCCAGGCGGCGGTGCACGGCATCGAGCCCGAGAACAAGGAAGCCCGGCGCGCGCTGGTACTCGCCGTCGTGCTCGGCGACGCCGGAATGGCGATCGTGCAGAAGGGGCTGAGCACTCAGTCGAAGAATTGGGCGGGTGCGCTGGCGGGCAAGGTCCCCGGCCTCGGCGGGATCAACAGCAAACTGCTGCAGCAGTTCATGAAGCGGTTCATCACCAAGCGGGTCGCGCTGATGGCGGGCAAGGTGCTGCCCGCCGGAATCGGCGCCGCCATCGGTGGCGCGGGCAACCGGGCGCTGGGCAAGGTCACCATCGAGAACGCGCACAAGGCTTTCGGGCCCGCACCCGCGCTGTGGCCCACCCCGCTGCACAACGTGATCGATGCCGATCCGCTGCCCGCGATCGGTACCGGCAAGGTGAACAAGAAATGAGCAAGACCCGCGGCCGTGACGCCGTGCTGGTGCGTGGCGTCGGCAAACAGTTCGGGCCGGTGAGCGCGGTCCACGAGATCGACTTCGCCGTGCCGACAGGTTCGGTGACCGCGCTCGTCGGACCCGCGGGCGCGGGCAAGTCGACAGTGCTGCGGATGGTGCTGGGACTACAGCAGCCGACTACCGGCAGCATCGAGGCAGGCAACCGTGGTCCGGCCGCGGTCGGGGCGATGCTGAGTCCGCGCGGACTGCATCCGGCCCGCACCGTGCACGATCAGCTGTGGAGCTACACGCCGGTCGCGGGTGCGTCCCGGCGCCGGGTCGCCGCGGTGCTCGACGAGACCGGCCTCACCGCCGTCGCCGAAACTGTTGTGGCCCAGCTACATCCAGGTCAGCAGACGCGTTTGGCACTGGCGATGGCGTTACTGGCCGATCCCCCGCTGCTCGTGCTCGACGATCTGTTCTCGGGTGCGAACGGCATCGAACGCGGCTGGCTGCACGATCTGCTGCGCCGTCACGTGACCCGCGGTGGCACCGTGCTGGTGAGTTCGGACGCGCTGGCCGATGTGGTGCCGAGCGCCGATCAACTCGTGGTGCTCAGCGAGGGCACTGTCGTCTGGCAGGGCACACCGGCCAAGCTCCGCCGCGGCCATCCCGACCGGCTCGTTGTCGCCGCGTCCCCGTCCATCGCGCTGGCGACCGCGCTGGCAAGCCACGGATTCACCGACGCGGTCATGCGACCCGACGGCCGCCTGGCCGTCGCCGAGGCGAGCGAGGCGACCATCCGCTCGATCGCCGAGCTCGCGCAGGTACGGCTCGGCAGTATTGTCGCCGACCCCATCCACCCCGATCGGGTACTCGCCTCGCTGACCAAACCGCGCCGTCACCGGCACACCGTGCCCACGCCGAATCCCGCCGCGTACGCCCCGGCGCCGACCTCGTATGGGATGCCCCGATGACCAGCTCCGTGATCCCCGCCGATCTCGTTCCCGGTATCGACACCGAGGCGCGCAAGGTCGTCGCGCTGCGGCAAACCCGGCTGCTGCTGGCCGCGCCGGTGGCGCTGGCGCTGGTCGGAACACTGATCACCGCGATCATGTCGGGACCGGTCGATCCGAAGGGTCAGCCCGCGACCGGTGCCGCCACGATCGGTCTCTACCTCGGGATGATCGCGGTCTTCGTGGTCGCCGCACTGCTCGGCATCGCCTCGACCGGCGGCGAGTACCGGCATAAGACCATGGCGCTGACCGTGCTGTTCGCGCCCGATCGCGACCGGCTGGTCACCGCGAAATACGTCGCCGTCGCCGCCTTCGCGTTCGCGCTCGCGCTGGCCGCCGAACTGGTGAGCTTCCTGGTGCTGCTGGTCGCGGCGCGCGGGAAATTCGAACTCGGCTGGCAGCTGATCGAGGTGCTCGGCGCCGGGCTGCTCGTGGCCATGTGCTGGGCGGTGCTCGGCGCGGGTGTCGGACTGCTGCTGCGCACCTTCAGCGGCGCCGTGTGGCTGGTGCTCGGCTGGGCCTTCGCGCTCGAACCACTGATCTGGGTGGTGGCCAAGGGTTTCGGTGCGGGCGGATTCGCCGCGCTGCTGCCCGTCTCGGCCACGGTGGCCGGGGTGAGCGCGGGCTCGTTCGACGAGGCCGCGGTCTTCGCGCCGACACCGGCGGCACTGGTGGTGCTGGTGCTGTGGACCGCAGCGGTCGGCGTCGTGGGGTGGTGGGACCTGCGCAACCGAGACCTGTAGTGCCTGCCACCGCGGGTTCGTCCGGGTGGGTCCGCAGGCTGTGGCGCCTGTGCCTGGAACATCCCCGGCTGCTGGCGGGCATCGCGGTCTCGGTGCTGGCCGGTGCCGCCGTCGCGATCGCCGCGCCGCTGGCCACCAAACGCGCGGTCGACGCCGCCCAGGTGGGCGACACCTCGGTGATCGGCAGTGCCGCCGCCCTGCTCGCCGTGCTGGCCGCGACCAGGTTCGTCGTCACCTTCGCGCGCAGGCTCTGGGCGGGCAAGCTGTCACTGGAAGTGCAACACAGCCTTCGGATTTCGCTGCTCGCCGCCCTGCAGCGCCTCGACGGCGCCGGCCAGGACGCGATTCGCACCGGGCAGGTGGTGTCGCGGTCGATCACCGACCTCCAGCTCGTGCAGGGGCTGCTGGCGATGGTGCCGTGGTCGGGGCTGGCGGTTTTGCAGTTCGTGCTGTCGGTTGTGGTGATGGTGTGGTTGAGTCCACCGCTGGCACTGGCCGCCCTGCTGGTCGCGCCCGCGATGGCGGTGATCGTGTTGCGGATGCGGCCCCGGCTCTACGCGGCGACCTGGTCGGCGCAGCAGCGCGCGGCCGACCTGGCCGAACACGTCGAGCAGACAGTGACCGGTGTCCGGGTGGTGAAGGGCTTCGGGCAGGAGTCCCGGATGGTCGACATCCTCGAAGATCACGGCCGGCTGCTGTTCGCGGAGCGGATGCGCGCCGCGCGGATCAATGCCAGGTTCGCGCCCGTGGTGTCGGCGCTGCCGCAGGCCGGGCTGGTCGCGGTGATCATCGTCGGCGGGGTGCTGGCCTCGCACGGCGCGATCGGCATCGGCACCTTCCTGGCGTTCACCGCCTATCTCGCCACGATGACGTCCTCGGCCCGCACGATCACCTCGGTGCTGATCATGGCTCAGCTCACCAAAGCCGCCGTCGACCGCGTCTTCGGGGTGATCGATGCGGCGCCGGTCCTCGTCGATCCCGACGACCCCACCGAACTACCGCCGGGACCACTCGGGATCGAATTCGATGCTGTCAGTTTCGGTTTCGAGGCCGATCAACCGGTATTGCAGGACCTCGATCTCACCGTGCGCCCCGGCGAGACGGTCGCGGTGATCGGCCCGGCCGGCTCGGGCAAGTCCACGCTGTCGCTGCTGCTGCCACGTTTCTACGCCCCCGACGCGGGCCGGATCGATCTCGTCGGCACCGATGGCACCCGGGTCGACCTGGCGGATCTGCGCGCCGATGAGCTGCGCGGCGCGGTCGGTGTCGTCTTCGACGATCCGTTCCTGTTCTCCGACACCATCGCCGCCAATATCGCGCTCGGCAGACCCGACGCCACCGATGCCGAGATCACCGCCGCCGCGACGGCCGCCGCCGCGGACGAGTTCATCGCCGCGCTGCCCGAGGGCTACGACACCGTCATCGGCGAACGCGGGCTGACGCTGTCGGGTGGCCAACGTCAGCGCATCGCCCTGGCCAGGGTGCTGCTCACCCGGCCCCGCGTGCTGGTGCTCGACGACGCCACCTCCGCGGTCGACGCCGTCACCGAGGCCGAGATCTTCCGCAGGCTGCCCGATCCGGGCGGACGGACCACGCTGATCCTGGCGCACCGCGAATCGACCCTGGCCCAGGCCGACCGCGTCATCCGGCTGCCCGCACCCACCGGATCGATGGTGCCGACGGCGGCCACGATCACCGAGCCCCGCATCGACGCGGGGAAACCGCGGTCGATGTCGTCGGCGTCGAACGACCTCAGCGCGACACCGGAACTACGCGCGGCGGTCGAGGCCCTGCCACCGGCCACCGAAGAACCCGCACTGGCTGGCGACCTGCGCGCACCCCAACCCGACTTCGGGCTCCGCGCACTGCTGCGCCCGGTTCGCGCGCTGGTGTGCGTGGTCGTGGGACTGCTCATCGTCGAGGCGCTGGTCGGCATCGCCTTCCCGCCGCTGGTCCGCTATGCCATCGACACCGGTGTCACCGCGGGCGACGACACCGCGCTCGTCATCTCGGCGGTGATCGGGATCGGGCTGGTCGCGGCCGCCCTGGTGGTCGGCGCCGCGGTCACCGTGCTCACCGCCCGTACGGGCGAGCGAGTGCTGTTCGGGCTGCGGGTGCGTAGTTACGCCCAGTTGCAACGGCTCGGCCTCGACTTCTACGAACGCGAACTGTCCGGCCGCATCATGACCAGGATGACCACCGACGTCGACGCGCTGTCGACGTTCCTGCAAACCGGGGTCGCCACCGGGCTGGTCGCGTTGATCACCCTGACCGGCGTCGCCATCGGGCTGTTCTTCATCGATGCCGGGCTGGCCGTGGTGGTGCTGGTCGCCGTGGCGCCGATGCTGCTGGCCACCCTGGCCTTCCGGCGGGTGTCCTCGGTGGCCTACACCGTCTCGCGGGAACGAGTCTCGGCGGTCAATGCCGGATTCCAGGAGAACATCGCGGGCCTGCGCGCCGTGCAGGCCGCCCGCAACGAGCCGACCGCCGCGCGCCGCTTCGCCGAATACTCCCACCGCTATCGCGATGCCAGGATCCGGGCCCAGCGCGCGATCGCGGCCTACTTCTCTTTCGGCCTGGCCTGGGCCGACCTGGCCTTGGCCGTCGTGGTCTATCTCGGCGCCAACGCCGTCGCCGACGGGCGCACGAGCACCGGAACACTCGTCGCCTTCGTGCTCTACCTGGGTCTGTTGTTCAGTCCCATTCAGGAGCTGTCCCAGGTCTTCGACGGTTATCAGCAGGCCAGAGTCGGTCTGCGGCGCATCGGCGAGCTGCTGCGCACCACGTCGTCGATCGCCGCCGATCCGCCCGACGCGGTTCCCATCGACCGGCTACACGGCGAGATCGTCTTCGACGACGTCGGATTTCTCTACCCCGGCGCGAGCGCACCCGCCCTCGACGGCGTGAGCTTCACCGTCCCCCCTGGCGCGACCCTGGCACTCGTCGGCCCGACCGGCGCGGGCAAATCGACGATCGTGAAGCTGCTGGCCCGCCTCTACGACCTCCCACCAGAGTCGGCGGCGGGCGCGATCCGGGTCGACGGTGTCGATCTTCGTAAATATGTCCTCACCGACTACCGGAAGCGGCTGGGAATCGTGCCACAAGAAGTTCACTTGTTCACCGGCGACGTGGCGAGCAACATTGCATTCGGGCAAACATTTGCCACATCAGTGGACATCGCGATCGCCGCCGACAATGTCGGGGCGACGGAAATGATCGACGGTTTACCCAGGAAAATGCACCATCCGGTGGGTGAACGCGGACGCGGGCTGTCTGCCGGGCAACGCCAGTTGATCGCGCTGGCCAGGGCCGAACTGGTCGATCCCGACCTGCTCCTGCTCGACGAGGCGACGTCGACACTTGACCCGGAAACCGAGGCATCGGTGCTGGTAGCGAGCCGATCGCTGGCGCGAGGCCGCACCACCGTCGTGGTCGCGCATCGGCTCGCGACAGCGGCGCGCGCCGATCTGGTCGCTGTGGTCGAACACGGCCGTATCGTGGAATTCGGCGCACCGTCAGACCTACTCGCCAGTAACGGCAACTACTCCCGACTCTGGGCGGCGGGGCTGGAGGCAGAGGGCATAGTGTCGACCCAAGACCGGTAGCGACGCCTGTCAACCGCTGGGCATATGCTCGGTGAGGGCGCATCGGCAGCCATCCGCTGATATCCCTGCCAAGCACGTCACAAACGTCGCAGCGCGAAGAACGAAATGAGGCGAACACCAGCTGTGAGCAGCTCAACTTCCCAGTTCGGACAGAACCAGTGGCTAGTCGACGAGATGTATCAGAAGTTCAAACAGGATCCATCCTCGGTCGACGCGAGTTGGCACGAGTTCCTCGCGGATTACACGCCGGAAGCAACTGAATCCGGTAACAGTCAGGCCCCGGTCGCCTCCTCCGCTCCGTCAGCAGCCGCAGCACCGAAGGCGGCAGCTGCTCAGGCCCCAGCCCCCAAAGCCGTGGTAGCGACGGCACCGCCGAAGCCCGCCGTGGCTCCGGCGCCGGCCCCCGCTCCGGCCGCCAAGACCGTGCGCGCACCGCAGACCACACCTGCACCGGTGTCCAACGCACCGGCTACCGCCGCGCCGAAGGCTGCTGCCGCAGGCCCGGAGAACAAGGTGCTGCGCGGCCCCGCCGCCGCCATCGCCAAGAACATGTCGGCCTCGCTGACGATCCCCACCGCGACCTCGGTGCGTGCCATCCCGGCCAAGCTGATGATCGACAACCGCCTGGTGATCAACAACCACCTCGCGCGCACCCGCGGCGGCAAGATCTCGTTCACCCACCTGCTGGGTTACGCGATCGTGCAGGCGATCAAGGCGTTCCCGAACATGAACCGCCACTTCGCCGAGATCGACGGCAAGCCGAACTCGGTCACCCCGGCCCACACCAACCTGGGCCTGGCGATCGACCTCGCGGGCAAGGACGGCAACCGATCGCTGGTCGTCGCCGCCATCAAGGAAACCGAGGAATTCAGCTTCGGTCAGTTCCACGCGGCCTATGAGGACATCGTGCGCCGCGCACGCGAGGGCAAGCTCGGTGCCGACGACTTCGCCGGCGTCACCATCTCGCTGACCAACCCCGGCACCATCGGCACCGTCCACTCGGTGCCGCGCCTCATGCCGGGCCAGGGCGCGATCATCGGTGCCGGTGCGATGGAGTTCCCCGCCGAGTTCCAGGGCATGAGCGACGAGCGGATCGCCGATATCGGCGTCGGCAAGCTGATGACGCTGACCTCGACCTACGATCACCGCATCATCCAGGGCGCCGAGTCGGGCGATTTCCTGCGCACGATCCACAACCTGCTGATCTCCGACGAGTTCTACGACGAGATCTTCCACGGCCTCGGTGTGCCGTACGAGCCGATCCGCTGGCGCAAGGACATCAGCGCGCGCGGTGTCGACAAGAGCGCCCGGGTGCTCGAGATGATCGCGGCCTACCGCAACCGCGGCCACCTGATGGCCGACACCGATCCGCTGCGCCTGGTCAAGGACAAGTTCCGCAGCCACCCCGACCTCGATGTCACCGAGCACGGCCTCACCCTGTGGGACCTGGACCGCACCTTCGACGTGGGCGGTTTCCACGGCCAGGAGCGGATGAAGCTGCGCGATGTGCTGTCGATCCTGCGTGATGCGTACTGCCGCCACGTCGGTGTGGAGTACACCCACATCCTCGAGACCGATCAGCTCAAGTGGATGCAGGAGCGGGTCGAGCAGAAGCACGTCAAGCCGACGGTCGCGCAGCAGAAGTACATCCTGAACCGGCTCAACGCGGCCGAGGCGTTCGAGACCTTCCTGCAGACCAAGTACGTCGGCCAGAAGCGCTTCTCACTCGAGGGCGCCGAAGCCGTCATCCCGATGATGGACGCCACCATCGACCAGTGCGCCGAGTACGCGATGGACGAGGTCATCATCGGCATGCCGCACCGCGGTCGCCTCAACGTGCTCGCCAACATCGTCGGCAAGCCGTACTCGAAGATCTTCACCGAGTTCGAGGGCAACATGAACCCGGCGGCCACCCACGGCTCCGGCGACGTGAAGTACCACCTCGGTGCGCACGGCCAGTACCTGCAGATGTTCGGCGACAACGAGATCGCGGTCTCGCTCACCGCCAACCCCTCGCACCTCGAGGCGGTCGACCCGGTGCTCGAGGGTCTGGTCCGCGCCAAGCAGGACCTGCTCGACAAGGGCGACGGCCCCGACGGTTTCTCGGTGATGCCGCTGATGCTGCACGGTGACGCCGCGTTCGCCGGTCAGGGCGTGGTCGCCGAGACGCTGAACCTGTCGGGTCTGCGTGGTTACCGCGTCGGCGGCACCATCCACATCGTGGTGAACAACCAGATCGGCTTCACCACGGCGCCGGAGAACAGCCGCTCCACCGAGTACTCCACCGACATCGCGAAGTTCATCGGCGCGCCGATCTTCCATGTCAACGGTGACGACCCGGAGGCCTGCGACTGGGTGGCTCGCCTCGCGGTCGACTTCCGCCAGAAGTTCCGCAAGGACGTCGTCATCGACCTCGTCTGCTACCGCCGCCGTGGGCACAACGAGGGCGACGATCCCTCGATGACCCAGCCGGAGATGTACGACATCATCGACACCAAGCGTTCGGTCCGTAAGGCCTACACCGAATCGCTGATCGGCCGTGGTGACATCTCCATGAAGGAGGCCGAGGACGCGCTGCGCGACTACCAGGGTCAGCTGGAGCGCGTGTTCAACGAGGTCCGCGAGCTGGAGAAGTACATTCCGGAGCCGTCGGAGTCGGTCGAGGACGACCAGAAGGTGCCCGCCACCGTGGTCACCGCGGTCGACAAGTCGGTGCTGCAACGTATCGGCGACGCGTTCCTGAACACTCCCGACGGTTTCAACGTGCACCCGCGCGTGAAGCCGGTGCTGGAGAAGCGTCGTGAGATGGCCTACGAGGGCAAGGTCGACTGGGCCTTCGCCGAGCTGCTCGCCTTCGGCTCGCTGATCGACCAGGGCCACGATGTGCGCCTGACCGGTCAGGACTCGCGTCGCGGCACGTTCACCCAGCGGCACTCGGTCATCATCGACCGGATCAACGCCAACGAGTACACCCCGCTGCACAACATCGGCTCGGAGAAGCCCGGTTGGTTCGCGGTGCACGACTCGGCGCTGAGCGAGTACGCCGCCGTCGGTTTCGAATACGGCTACTCCCTGGGCAATCCCAACGCACTCGTGCTCTGGGAAGCGCAGTTCGGTGACTTCGTCAACGGCGCGCAGTCGATCATCGACGAGTTCATCTCCTCCGGTGAGGCCAAGTGGGGCCAGCTCTCCGACGTGGTGCTGCTGCTGCCGCACGGCCACGAGGGTCAGGGTCCCGACCACACCTCCGGTCGCATCGAGCGGTTCCTGCAGCTGTGCGCCGAGGGCTCGATGACCGTGGCGGTGCCGTCCACGCCGGCGAACTACTTCCACCTGCTGCGTCGCCACGCGCTCGACGGGATCCGTCGTCCGCTGATCGTCTTCACCCCGAAGTCGATGCTGCGCAACAAGGCTGTGGTGTCCGACGTCAAGGACTTCACCGAGTCGAAGTTCCGTTCGGTGTTCGACGAGCCCACCTACGAACAGGGCATCGGCGACACCACCAAGGTCAAGCGCATCCTGCTGACCTCGGGCAAGCTCTACTACGAGCTGGCCGCGGAGAAGGCGAAGCACAAGCGCGAAGACGTGGCCATCGTCCGGGTCGAACAGCTCTACCCGATCCCGACGTACCGCCTCAACGAGGCACTGGCCAAGTACCCCAACGCGACCGACATCGCCTGGGTCCAGGAAGAACCGGCCAACCAGGGCGCCTGGCCCTTCTTCGGTCTGAACCTCCCCGAGGTGCTGCCCGAGCGCCTGGGCCGGCTGCGTCGCATCTCGCGTCGCGCCATGTCGGCCCCGTCCTCGGGTTCGTCGAAGGTGCACGCCGTGGAACAGGCCGAGATCATCGGCGAGGCTTTCGAGCCGACCACGTAAGTTCTTCACAGCACGACCGACGCCGGGTGGATCATCGCGATCCACCCGGCGTCGGCCGTTTCACACCCGCGAAGGTGTACACCCCAAGGTGTACACTGGGCGACATGGACGATCAACTCAGCATCCGCGAGGCTCGGGCCCAACTTCCCGCCGTCGTCAGCGCCGCCGCGAACGACGGCCAAGTCACGGTCATTACCCGCGCGGGCGAACCTGCCGCTGCCGTGGTCCCGTTGTTCATGCTGGCCAAGCTCGAGGAATGGGAAGACGAACAGTTGGGCCGGATGGCAGACGCGGCGCTCGCCGAGGGCGGGGAACCCACGAACGCGACTGTCGGCCAGATGATCGACGACATTCTCGCCCGCGGCCACGCAGGCGCCGCGTGAAGTACGAGCTCTGTTGGACGCCCGCCGCCCACCGGGCACTGAGATCGATCCCGCAGCACGATGCGCTCCGCCTACTCATGGCGCTCACGCTCCTCGGCGATGATCCTTATCGGCGCGACGGCGTCGACGTCAAGGCATTGACCGGTCGCGACGGCTTCCGGTTGCGTGTCGGCAACTACCGACTCGTCTATGAGGTCGACGACGGCAAATTGATCATTCTCGTGGTGACGGCTGGACATCGTCGCGACATCTACGAGTAGTCGCGACATCACATCCCGAGTGCGAAAAGCACGGTGACCCTGAGTGACCGCGTGCCGTCCAGCCCGACACAACCCCGTCGACCTGTTCGACGCGACAGGCGTGAAGGCCGACCAGCAGGCGCGCGCGACCAACCTGATCCGCAGCACCCTCGATGGCCTACCCGCCTTCGCTGACGTGAATTCCGTTGGTGCCCTTGGCTTCCGCTCGATCGGTGACTCGGCGACCGGCTACGAGCACTACATCAATATGAGCTACATCCGCGACAACAACTTCCTCGATCCCGCCCACCCGGAGTCGCTGGTCTATCGGGTCGACGGCCCCGACCGCACCCTCGTCTCGGCGATGTACATCGCCAACGGCAAGAAGATCGACGACCCTGCCCTGGTGGACTTCGGCGGGTCCCTGATGCAGTGGCACGTGCACGACAACCTCTGCTGGAAGGCGGGCGACAACGGTCCTGTGGTCGCCGGTGTCCTCGACGCGGCGGGAAACTGCCCGCCCAACTCCATCAACCCCGGCTCGGGCAACCCGATGGTGCATGTATGGATCGCCCCGCATGAGTGCGGTCCGTTCGCGGCGCTCGAAGGTCATGGCGCAGGTCAGGCGAGCGCCGACGGCCGCCGCACCGACACGTGCAGCCACGACCACGGCGGCGGCCACAAGTAGGCGGTCGCCGGCGAAACCCACCGGTTGTCCGAGCCGCTACCCGTTGTCGCGGCGGTGCACGAGCGCCGCGGCGGTGAAGAGTAGCGATCAGCCGGGCTGGACCCAGCGACGCAGGGCGTCGACGGTGGTTTCCGGAGAGGTGTTGAAACAGAACCGGATTCCGGGCGCGAGGTCGGACGCGACATTGATCAGCCGCTCGAACAGCAGGGTGTGTTCGGGGGCCATCCGCACACCGGCGCCGATCATCGCGACCCGGAACTCACCACCCGCCGCGCACTCGCGCAGTGCCGCTTCCGCCGCATCGGGGTCGGCGGGGAGCTGACAGCTGACGATGTCGAAACCTGCTTCGCGCAAGGCGGATTCGCCTGCGGCGATGCGGGCGGTCAGGGTGGATTCGTCGAGCTGCGGGTAGTTCGAGTAGTCGACGGCGCTGGGGTGCAGGCCGATCGACAGCACGGTGTTCGTATTCCGCTGTGCCACTGGGCTCTCCGTTCTCATCAGGTAGGCGGTGACACCGAGGCCGGCGAGCACCGCCACGAGCAGTGCGCCCGCTTTCACCACGGTGCGGCGCCCGTTCGGTCGAAGAATCCGCCTGTCGGGCCGTCCCCGTCGGCCGTTGCCACGGCCACGACGGCGTCGGTGCCCTCGGTGACGGTCTGGAAACCACTGTGCCCGTTGAGGTCGGTGGCGGTGTAGCCGGGATCGATCGCGTTGACCTTCATCTCGCCGAGTTCGCTCGCGTACATGACGGTGAGCATGTTCAGCGCGGCCTTGGTGCTCGGGTAGCCGAGGGCCGGTGGCAGCACGCCGCTCCATTTCGGGTCAGTGACCATGGCGATCGTGCCGACGCTGCTGGAGACCATCACGATGCGGGGACGGTCGGACAGGCGCAGCAGTGGCACGAACGCGTTGGTCACCCGGACCGGGCCGAAGACGTTGGTCTCGAACACTTCTCGCAGGTCGTCGGGCCCGGTCTCCGACGGCGCGGTGCGCGGACCGCCGATGGCCGCGTTGTTGATGAGCACGTCGAGGCGACCCGCCGTGGCCTTCACGATGTCCACGGCCGCGGCGACGGAGTCGTCGGACGTCACATCGAGCGGGATGAATCGAACATCGAAACCGGCCGCGGTGAATTCGGCGGCCGCTGCCTCGCCGAGCGCGGCGTCGCGGGCAGCGAGGAACACCTGCCAGCCCGCTTCGGCCAGCCTGCGCACTGTTTCCCGGCCGAGCCCCTTGTTGGCCCCGGTGACCAGGGCAATCGTTGTCGTCATGCCTCCAGAATCTCGCCGACGCGACACGGTCTCCAGTGCTGGGTCGGCCTAGGACTGGCGGTACCACCCCCGCACTCCCGTCCTGCGGCACCATGGGAGAGGTGGACAGAGCGGAATTGGCGACGGTACTGCGCACCGCGCGTTCTCGGCTGACCCCCGCCGATGCGGGACTGCCGAGCGGATCACGCAGGCAGGTGCCCGGATTGCGGCGCGAGGAGGTGGCGAGCCTGGCCGGTGTCAGCGTCGATTATGTCGTGCGACTCGAACAGGGTCGCGGACCCAAACCGTCCGAGCAGGTACTCGGTGCGTTGACCAGGGCGCTGCGCCTCACCGATGTCGACCGCGATCTCGTCTATCGGCTCGCCGGGTCCGAACCGCCGCAGGCAGGACGGATTCCGATGATGATCCGCCCCAGCGTGCTGCGACTGCTGGATCGCCTGGCCGATCTGCCCGTGCTCGTCCTCTCGGCCAAATCCGATGTCCTCGCCTGGACTCCCCTGGCGGCGGCCTTGTTCGGTGATTTCTCCGCGATCCCGCCTGCCCAGCGCAACATCATGTGGCAGCGTTTTCTCGGCACCGGCATGGGCCGCATCGTCCTGACTCCCGAGGAGGCCGACAGCAATGCCGCCGCCTGCGTCGGCTGCCTGCGCGCGGTCGACGCGACCTACCCCGACGACCCAGGTCTGACCCGCCTACTCACCGAACTACGCACCGGCAGCACCGAATTCGAGGCGCACTGGCAGGCAGGCCGCTCCAGCGTCATGCACAGCCTCACCAAAACCATCGCCCACCCCGACCTCGGCGCCCTCACCCTCGACTGCGACGCCATGCACGTCCCCGACACCGACCAAACCGTCATCATCTACTCCGCGACACCCCACACCCCCACCGCCACCGCCCTCGACCTGCTCCGGGTAACCGGCCTCGAATCCTTCCACTGAACCCCTTCAGACCGCTCGATCCAGCACCGCCGCACGGATTTTCGCGACCGCGGCCTGGGGGTCGTCGGCCCAGAAGGCGACGGTGCTCACCGTGAAGTCGCCGTGTGGGGTGGGAAAGGTCTGGGGTTCGGTCAGGATGACGCGGATGTTCGTCGAGCTGCCGATGATCACGGCGAGCGTCTGGTCGCCTGTTCCGGTGAGCTGCAACGATTTCGCGCCGTCGTAGGCTCGCAGGTCGTGCCGGATCGCGCGGATGTCGGTCAGCGAGATGTCGAGGCCGACTCGGCGCAGGTAGCGCACGCGCAGCAGTTCAGCGGTGAGCACGTGGGGGTATATATGGTGCGCGGCCAGCATTCCGGCCATCCACAACAATCCCCAGACCCCGAGCGTCAGCGCGACGATCCGCGCCGCGGGCCACGGGATCAGCAGGTGAACCGCCGGGATCTCCACGGCGCTGACCACGATGAACGCCCAGATGACCGCCGATACCGCGCCCGCGTACCGAATCGGTGTGCCGCCGCCGGTGTCCGGACGCCGGGCGACTACCCGCGCCAGGCTCACCCAGATGTCGACTTCGAGACGAACGAAAGACCGTGCGAGCTGGGCGATCGGGCGCATGGGACCCTCCTTTTCAATACACTCGCATTGTAAAGAGGTGAACCACAGCAATACAAGTGCATTGTGAAAAGATGGGCGGATGCCGAAGCGGGTGGATCACAGTTCTCGACGCGCGACGATCAGCGATGCGGTGATGCGCCTGCTCGCCCGCGACGGTCTGGAGTCGATCAGCCTGCGCCATGTCGCCACCGAGGCAGGGGTCTCCGCGGGCCAGGTGCAGCACTATTTCCCCAGCAAGGAGGCGATGATGGAGTTCGCGACCACCACCATCGCCGATCGGATCGCCACTCGAATCTCCGCAGCGGGCCCCGACCCCGATCTACACCAGCTCCTCACCGCACTGCTCCCCACCGACCCTGAATCGGCCGCCGACGCCCGCATCCTGATCGGTTACCTGGCCTTCGCCACGGTCCGCCCCCAGATCGCCGAAACGCTGACAACGAACGGCCTCGGCTTCCGCGACCACGTCGCCGGCATGATCACCCACCACCCCGACCCGACCGCCGCCGCCGAATCCCTCCTCGCCCTTCTCGACGGACTCGCCCTGCACGTCACCATCGGCCAGCTCTCCCCGGAGAAGGCTCGAGCGCTACTCATCGCAGCAATCGATCAGACGCAGGGCTATCGCCAACGGGAAGCACTCGGACGGCTGAAGCAGCTCGATCGCAACCCGTTCCTCACCGACGATGAAGCGGCAGCCGGTCAGGACGAATCCCGCCGATCGTGACAGCCCCGATTTTCAGGGCTACCGGTCGGTCGTTTTCGAAGGAATCGTTCTTGTCGCCCACTCTGCGGCAACACTTTTCGAAATATGGGAGACAGCGTGTCGATCAGGAAATTTGTCATGGCCGGTATGGCGATTGCCGCGTTGGGGGCCATGGCACCTGCTACCGCGATGGCCGCGCCGACAGCAGCCGCGCCGGTCGCCGAGACCGGCAGTGCCGATGCGACCAGTGGGAGTGGCGTGTTGGTGATGCTCATCGAGGAGTTCTTCAAGCCGTGCCCGTTCAGCAGCACGGTGTGCCCGACCACCGACAACTGAGTCCGCTGCACAGGACCCCGCCGATACGTTCGGCGGGGTCCTGCGTGCCAGCTGTCGAGCGGCTTACGCGGACGCCGGTTCACCCAGGTCAGCGTCGACTCGGCATGCGGCTACCGCGGCGGCGGTTTCGGCCATCACCAGTTCCGCGTTGATCTGCGCACCGGCCATGGCGCCTGCCGCCGCGGCGGCGCCGACTTGGGCGGATGGGTCGGTGGCGTTGCCCGCGATCCAGACGCCGGGGACCGAGGTGCGGCCTACGGGGTCGGCGGGGATGTGGTCGCCTGCGCCGGAGGGGTGCGGTTCGGGGACCAGGCCGAGGTCGGTGAGGAAGGTGGCGCGGGTGTTCATGCGGGGTGCCACAACCAGGGCGTCGCGTTCGATGACGGTGCCGTCGGCGAGCCGGACGCCCGTCAGGCGGTCGGTGCCGAGCACCTCGACGACCTTGCCGTCGACGATCCGAATGCCGCGGGCCACCAGCTTTTCCGCGTCTTCGGCACTCACCGGATCCGCCGTGTGGGACAGGAAGACGATGTCGTCGCTGAGCTGACTGAACAGCAGCGCCTGGTGCACCGACATCGGTCCGCTCGCCAGCACGGCGATGCGCTGGTCGCGCACTTCCCAGCCGTGGCAGTACGGGCAGTGCAGTACATCGTGACCCCAGTGTTCGCGCAGGCCGGGGACGTCGGGGAGCTCGTCGGCGAGTCCGGTGGCGACGAGAACGCGCCGGGCCCGCGCGGTGCGACCGTCGGCGAGGGTCACCACGAATTCCCCGAGGTCGGTCGCAGTCGCGGCGCGGTCGACCGCGACAACCGCACCCGACACCACATGTCCGCCGTATCCGCGCACCTCGGCGCGCCCGAGCTCGAGCAGCTCCAACGGCGACATCCCCTCGCGTCCCAGCAGTCCGTGCACCCCCTGAGCAGGCGCGTTGCGCGGCGCCCCCGCGTCGATCACGGCCACCGAGCGCCGTGAGCGCGCCAGCATCAGCGCCGCGTTCAGCCCGGCGGCCCCGCCACCGAGCACCACTACGTCGTACGAATCGTTCAGCTGTGTCATCTCGACCTCCTTCGAGAATCCACAGTGCATCCCATCGACAAATACTGGCAACCTTCTTTGCCGACATGGCAAACTGGACAGCATGGACGACCTCGATCACACCCTCGACTCGGTCGGCCCCCGGCTGCGCGCTCTGCGCAAACAGCGCCAGACCACCCTCGCCGACCTCTCCCAGGAAACCGGCATCTCTGTCAGCACCCTGTCCCGACTCGAATCCGGCGCCCGCAAGCCAACTCTGGAGCTACTGCTCCCCCTGGCCAAAGCGCACGGCGTCACCCTCGACGAACTCGTCGACGCCCCGCCCACCGGCGACCCGCGCATCCACCTGCGCCCGATCACCCGCCACGGCATGACCATGCTCCCGCTCACCAAACGCGCGGGCGGCATCCAGGCCTTCAAGATGATCATCGCCCCCGGCGCGCGTAATCGCCCCGACACTCCGCAGGTCCACGAGGGCTACGAATGGCTCTACGTGCTCAACGGCCGCCTGCGCCTGATCCTCGGCGACAACGAAGTCATCCTCGCCCCGGGCGAGGCCGCCGAATTCGACACCCATGTCCCGCACTGGTTCGGTGCCGCCGACGAACAATCGGTCGAATTCCTCAGCCTCTTCGGCAAACAGGGCGAACGCGCCCACTTCCGCGCCCGCCCGAAGGGTTCCGCCGCACAGCGTGCGACGGGCCAGGACCAGGCCTGACCCGCCGCCGTGCTCAGCCGAGCGTGAAGCTCGCGCGGCCGGAGATGTGCTCGAGCTCCTGATGCTGCGGCAGGGTCTCGTCGGTGGTCACGATCCACGCTTCCACCCGGCCCTTGCCCGGCCCGGTTCCCATGCCGACGATGATGCTGTCCGGCAAATTCACCAGCTGACCGTTCTCGACGGCATGCGACTGCCCGTCGCTGTAGCCCGAATCCAGATTGCGGAAGCGCACGGCCACCCGGTATCGCTGGCAGAAGTCGCCGGTCTGGGTGATGCTCACCTGCACCCCGAACGAGCCGGACCGCTCCTGCGGCACAGTCTTGGCGTTGATGATGGCCGCACAGTTGGCGCCGGGGATCCGGCTGATCGTTGGCGTGAACTGGACCACCGGATCCGAGGGGAGCGCGGTTGCCGGACCGGCGAATCCGACCAGCGTGGCGGCAGCGGCAACAACCACGGCCGAGAACTTTCGGTAAGTGCTGTTCGTGAGAGTCATACCCTCTACTTCGGGCCGGAGCAGCCTCCCGTTAGCCACCATAACGGTCTCGATTTCGCAACCAAACATGGTGTGCCACAGCATATTTGACAGTGTCGGCACCCTTCCCATGCAGCTGCTGAGGCGGCCGCAACCCGGGATCCTCGTACCCTGTTCGCGACACGCCATGCGGTCCGTTAACAGAGATCTCACCCCGCGCGACGCCGGCAGGTTCGCCGCACCCGCGCCAGCGCTGACGATCCAGGCACTGGCCCGGCCCGCGCCCGAAATCGGCCGTGCCGTGCCGTGATCAGGGCCCGACTCACCACCGCCTACGGCGCCTACCATGAGGCCGAATTCTCACCGGTTCCGACGCCACCCATTCGGGGGGATGTCCATTGAATTCGACCCGTTTAGAATTCGACTCAGGAGAAATTCCGAACGCTGGCGATATCGTCATTGCTCGCGTGGAATAGTCGGCCGCATTGGCAAATGAGGTATACGCCATGAATTCACAATTCCCGGATCCCGGCCATCCTGTGCCGTATCAGCGAATTTTCATTTCGGAGACAGGTTGCCGATAGCATGACGCTGCAATATCGACTTCGATGGCTTTCACTACACGGCGTACCGCGGGTAGTACTGCGCGTTCAGTCCCGGCGCGGCGACATCTTCGCCCGGATGATGGGGCCGGAAGGTATCGCCGACCCTCACCCCTACCTCGAACAGATCAGAGCGCAGGGCACGCTGGTGAAGACACCGCTGCCCTGGGTGACCTGCGACCACGCGCTGGCCCGGGCGATCCTGCGGGACAACAGGTTCGGCGTGCGCAGCTCTGCGAGGATCGAGATACCCGAGCTGTTGCAGAAGCTGGCGAGCCGGGTGCCGCCGCCGGCGAATCCGGCCGATCCACCCGCGATGCTGCGCCTGAACCCGCCGGAACACACCACGATGCGCCGACCGGTCGTCTCGGCGTTCACCCCGCGCGCGGTCAACAAGCTGCGCGACCGAGTCGAGACCGTCACCGAGGAGCTCCTCGACGCATTGCCCGCCGGTGAGTCGGTCGATCTCGTCGAGGCGTTCGCCTCGCGGGTGCCCATCGCCATCATCTTCGAAATGCTCGGCATGCCCCGCGAAGACCAGGAGAAGTTCCTGCACTGGGGCGAGGCCATGACACCCATGCTCGACGTCGGCATCTCCTGGCGCACCTACGACCGCGCCATGCGCGCCGCCCAAGAACTCAACGACTACCTCGACCGGCACATCGAGCGGCTGCGCCGAGAACCGGGCGACGATGTCCTGAGCAACATGATCAAGGGCGGTGACCTCGACCATTACGCGCTCAAGGCGAATACCAGCATCATCATCGGCGCCGGCTTCGAGACAACCGCCAATTTGATCAGCCATGCCGTGACCCTCCTGCTGACGCACCGGGAACAACTCGACCGGCTCAACGCGGAGCCGGAACTGTGGCCCAACGCCGTCGACGAAGTACTGCGCTACGAGCCGCCGGTGTTCATCACGGCCCGCTCCGCGCTGACCGATCTCGAACTGGCGGGCGTCCCATTGCCCCAGGGCGCCATGGTCATGCTGTCGCTCGCCGGCGCGAACCGTGATCCGGCGGTGTTCAGCAACCCGCACCGGTTCGATGTCGCCCGTCCGAATGCCAACGAGCACTTGGCCTTCAGCAGCGGTGTCCACGCGTGTTTCGGCGCCAATCTGGCCCGGATGGAAGCCGGTCACGCACTGCGCGCCCTGTTCGCCCGCTTCCCCGATATGCGCTCGGCCGCCCCACCCCGGCTCCGCTCGCAGCTGACTTTCCGTGGCTACGAGCATGTGCCGGTCGAACTGGGCCGCAGCGTGGGTGCGACGCCTTCCGCATCGATCGAGAATTAGATTCCGCTCACAAAGACGAACACGCCACCAGAAGCAGTCGATTTCTCCGCTGCAGTGAAAACAACGCGTGTGCCGTCGATCGATATTTCGCCACGAATGAGGTCAGCAAATGAATTCCATCCACAATGCCCCGACCGATCCCGTTGCGGCTACGCACGAGGGAATCGCCGTCGTGGGAATCGGTTGCCGTTTCCCCGGAAATGTTCGCACTGTGCGCGAATTCTGGCAACTGTTGATCGATGAACGTGACGCGGTCCGCGAGGTTCCGGCGGACCGGTGGAATGCCACCGCCTTCTACGACCACGATGCGGGCAGGCCGGGGCACATGCGCACCCGCACGGGCGGCTACCTCGACGATGTCTCGTCGTTCGACGCGCACTTCTTCGGCATCACCCCGACCGAGGCCGCCCGGATCGACCCACAACAGCGACTGTTCCTGGAAACCACCTGGGAGGCCCTGCAGGACGCGGGAATCGTGCCCGAGGACATCGCGGGCGAGAAGGTGGCGGTCTACGCGGGTGTCTCCGGACACGACTACGGCATCATCGCGCTCAATCCGGAGAACCGGAATCTGATCGGCGGTCACACGATGACCGGCGTCACGAATTGCATTGTGGCCAACCGTGTGTCATATCTGCTCGATCTTCGAGGACCGAGCATGACCGTGGACACGGCCTGTTCGTCGTCGCTGGTCGCGATTCATCTGGCGATCCGCAGTATCCGCTCCGGTGAGGCGACGATGGCGATCGTCGGTGGCGTCAGCACCCTGTTGCTGCCCGAGGCCTCGATCGGGTTCAGCCAGGGCACCTTCCTGTCGCCCGAGGGCCGGTGCCAGTCGTTCAGCAAATCCGGCGACGGCTACATCCGCAGTGAGGGCTCGGGCACGATCGTGCTCAAGCCGGTGTCCGCGGCCGTCGCCGACGGCGACCGCATCTACGCGGTACTCCGCGGTAGCGCGACGAATCAGGATGGTCGCACCACCGGCATTTCGGTCCCCAGCGAGCACGCGCAAGCGGAGATGATCCTGGACGCGTGCCGTGACGCGGGCGTCGATCCCGCCGAGGTCGGCTACATCGAAGCCCATGGAACCGGTACCCCCGTCGGTGATCCCATCGAGGCGCGCGCGCTGGGCAAGGCGCTCGGGGCCGGGCGCAGCGGCGCGAACGCCTGCGTCGTCGGCGCGGTGAAGTCGAACGTCGGCCACCTCGAGTCGGCGGCGGGCATGGTCGGCATCATCAAGGCGTGCCTGATCGTCGACAGCGGCGAGATTCCCGCGAATCTGCATGCGGAAGAGCCGAATCCGGCAATTTCCTTCGACGAACTCGGCTTGCGGCTCGCGCAGACCCGCCAGCCGTGGCCAACGACCGGACCCCGGGTCGCGGGCGTGAACTCGTTCGGCTTCGGCGGATCCAACGCGCACGTGGTCCTGGCGTCCCCACCGGCCACCGCACCGGTGGCCGAACCCGCCGACGCGGTGCCGGTGGTGTTCGCCCTCAGCGCCAAGACCGGGGAAGCGCTGCGCGCCTATGCCGAGAACTACGCCGATTTCCTGGCCGCACCCGACACTGCCGCGCTCGGGCTGACGGCGATCGCGTCGGCGCAGGCACGAACCCGATCGCATTACGACCAGCGACTGGCCCTGGTGTGCTCGTCGGTCGCGGAATTGCGAGATGCCCTGCGGGACACGGCGAAGGACACCGAGTTCGCAGCACTGCGCGGTAGCGGGAAGACACCGGGCGCGAAGACGGTCTTCGTGTTCTCCGGGCAGGGCCCGCAGTGGTGGGCGATGGCGCGCGAACTGCTCGCCCAGAATCCGGTGTTCCGCCGGACCGTCGAGCGCGTGGACACCGAGCTGCGCAAGCACGCCACGTGGAGTGTGCTCGAAGAACTCGGCCGCGATGAAGCCGACAGCCGAATCGGTGAGACATACATCGCGCAACCCGCGGTCTTCGCGGTCCAGCTCGGCCTGGCCGAGCTCTGGCAGAGCTGGGGCATCGTCGCGGACGCCGTCGTCGGTCACAGTATCGGTGAGGTGGCGGCCGCCGCCGTCTCGGGCGCGCTGTCGTTCGAGGACGCGGTGCGGGTGATCTTCCACCGCAGCCGGGTCCAGCAGCGGGCCTCCGGCAAGGGCACGATGCTGGCCGTCGGCCTACCGCATCACGCGGCGGCGCAACGCATCACCGGCTATCGCGGGCGGGTCGAGATCGCGGCGCTCAACGGTCTGGAATCGACCGCGCTGGCAGGCGATCCCGATGCGCTCGAGGAGATCAAGGGCGCACTGGAGCAGGATCGGATCTTCTGCCGCATGCTCCAGGTGCGCGTCGCCTTCCACAGCCACCACATGGATCCCCTGCGCGAGGAACTGCTCTCCTCGCTGGCGGGCATCACCTCGGGTCCGGCGACGGTGCCGATGTATTCGACGGTGACGGCCGACGTGGTCGCGGCCGGCGCGCTCGACGCCGAGTACTGGTGGCGCAATATCCGCGAACCCGTCCGGTTCGCCCCCACCCTCGACCGCCTCATCGGCGATCAGCACCGGACCTTCATCGAGCTGGGCCCGCATCCCATCCACTCGACCGCCATCGCCGAACTGCTGGACAAGCAGCAGGCGTCCGGCCTCACGGTGCCGTCGCTGCATCGGAAGCAGAGCGATCGTGCCACCCTGCTGTCGTCATTGGCCGCGCTGTACACCGCCGGGTACGACCCGGCCTGGGCGACCGTTTTCGCCGATGACGCCGGGCGCGTGCCGGTGCCGTTCTATCCCTGGCAGCGCGAAACCTATTGGCTGGAAACCCCGGTCTCGCGCGGCGCGCGTTTTCCCTCGCTGGGGCATCCGCTCGTCGGAACCCGCACACCCGTCGCCGACGAACCCGACAAGCACGTCTGGGAACTGACGATGGACACCGCGACGTTCCCGTGGCTCGACGACCACCGGGTCCAGGGACCCATCGTGTTCCCCGGCGCGGGCCATCTCGACCTCGTCGTCGGCTGCTTGACGGAAGCGTTCGGACCGGACAAGTACTCGATCGAGAATGTCGAATTCCGCCGTCCGCTCTTCATCTTCGACGACCGGCCCGCCCCTCGGGTCCAGGTGGTGATGACCGCCTCGATGCACTTCGGGGTGTACAGCCTGCAGGACGGTGACAAGGATTGGATCCTGCACTCGTCCGGTACCGTGCGCCGCGGCGCCCCCGACACCGAACTGCCCGTGCCGTTCGCCGACCTCGATGCGCAATGCCCGCTCGAATTCGACCCGGGCAAGGTCTTCGCGAAATTCCGGAACAACGGCCTCATGCTCGGCCCGACCTTCCGGGCTATCACCCAGCTGCGCTACGGCGAGCTCTGCTCGCTCGGGCGCATCGATACCCCGGACGCCATCCGTGACGAGGCGTCGCGCCACATGATCCATCCGGCACTGCTCGATGCCTGCTT
This sequence comes from Nocardia sp. NPDC058480, assembly GCF_042720495.1. NCBI lineage: Bacteria > Bacillati > Actinomycetota > Actinomycetes > Mycobacteriales > Nocardiaceae > Nocardia > Nocardia sp. NPDC058480. The sequence goes on from NZ_JBHXMN010000001.1 coordinate 253,864, forward strand.
CCAGTCGCTGTCCATCGCGATGGGCAACGACCCGAACAACGATGACAAGACGCTCTACATCCCGTTCGACATCAAGCGATTCAGTTTCCACGCCGCGGCGGGCAAGCGCGTGTACTGCTACGGGCAGGCCAACATCCTCGACGACCCCGCCTACTGCGAGGGCGATCTGTGGCTGCTCAACGAAGACGGCACGCTGGTGGCCCACTTCGAAGGATTCAAAGGCAAATCGATCACTCAGCCGACCGAGGATCGCGACACGCTCCTGCAATGGCTCTACGAGTATCGGTGGCACGCGGCGCCGGTGCGCGTGAAGACGCTGCTGCCCGCCGATTTCGTGCCGAGCACCGAGGTGCTGGCAACCGCGGTCGACCCGGTTCTCGACGAGGTCCGCGCGTGGTCGCTCAACCGTGAGTACCACGCGACCACCGAAGCGGCGATGAACGAGCTCTGCGTCGCCTACGTGACCGAGGCATTCCATCAGCTCGGCATGGACTTCGCCCTCGGCCGGCGATTCTCCCTCGATGAGATCGCGCACGAGCTGGGCGTGCACGACAAACACCGCGACTACCTCGCCCGCCTGCTGGAACTGCTGTCCCGGCACGAGATCACCGGCAGCGACGGCGACCACTGGCAACTGCGGACGGTCCCCCAGCGAGTGGACACCGCGGCCGTGCTCGCGAGATTGCGCGCGCAGCATCCCGAATGCGAGGCCGAGTACGCGGTGCTGGAGCGCTGCGGCACCGAGCAGGCCGCCGTCCTTCGCGACGAGGTCAATCCGATCGAGCTGATCTTTCCGCAGCACGAGTACCAATCCGTGGTCGATCTCTACGAGACCTCGTTCTCGTTCGAGCGGTGCAATCGCACGGTCGCGAAGCTGATCGCCGAGGCAGTGCGGGCCCTGCCGGCCGACCGGCCCCTCCGGGTGCTCGAGATCGGCGCGGGCACGGCGGGCACCACAGGCTGGATCCTCAACGAACTCCCGGCCGACCGCGCGGAATACATCTTCACCGATATCGGCCAGCTGTTCCTGAACAAGGCGCGACAGCGTTTCGCCGAGTTCGACTTCGTGGACTACCGAATCCTCGACATCGAGAAAGACATCGCCGAGCAAGGCTTCGACCAGCACTACTTCGACATCGTCGTCGCGGCGAACGTTCTGCACGCCACCGAGGATCTTCGTGTCACGCTCGGCAATGTCGACCAGCTCCTCACCTCCGGCGGACTGATGCTCGTCGTCGAGGAGACCAACCCACCGCACTGGGTCGACCTGACCTTCGGCATGACCGACGGGTGGTGGCGGTTCACCGACCACGACCTGCGACCCCACTATCCGTTGCTGTCGGAGGCCACCTGGCAGGAGTTCCTGCCCACCGTCGGCTTCGAACACGTCCAGATCTTCTCCGATATGACCGGTAGCGAACAGACCGGCTGCTCGGTGATCGCGGCGCGGGCACCGCACCGGGACCTCGCACCCCATCAGCCGCGCATCGAGCCGGGCCCGTGGGTGGTGCTGGCCGACGCCGATGGCGTCGCCGAGGACTTCCTCGCGCGGCTCGATGAGGCCGGGGCGGGCAGTGTGGTGGTCACTCGCGCAGCGTCCTTCGAACAGCTCGACGACCACAGCTTCCAGGTCGACCCGACCAGCGCCACAGACCTCCGGCGCGTGCTGGAGCAGGTGCGGGACGCGGCGGGCACGGTGGCCGGTGTCCTGCACCTGTGGAACCTGGACTTCGCCGGGACCGACCTCACGGCCGAGCTGCTCGCCGAGGTGGAGCGGCACGGCGCGTACAGCGTGATCGCGGCGGCGCAGGCGGTCGATCAGCTGGATTGGGCAGTCGCGCCGCGGTTCTGGGTGGCGACGGCCGGTGGTCCGGTCGTCGTGCCAACCGATCGCACCGCGCCGTCCCAGCTGCCGAGCTGGGGCATCCTGCGGGTCCTGCTCAGCGAGCACAGCACCCTCCGGGCCAAGATCATCGACTTCGATCCGGCCGCGGGAGCCGACGCTCGCTCGGCGCAACTGTTCGACGAACTGCTGCACGTGCGGACGCGGGAGGAAGAGGTCGCCTACCGCGGTGCGGCCCGCTTCATCGACCGCTTCGAGCATCTGTCCCTCGCCGAGTTCGAGGCCTCGACCGCGATTGCCACCACCGCATCCGACGAGCGTCCGTTCGTCCTGGCTGTTCCCGCGACACCCGGAATCGACGAACTCCGCTACGAGAGCCGGCCACTGCCTGCCCTCGGCCCGCACGATGTCGCCATCCGCCCGGCGGCGACCGGCCTGAATTTCCGCGACATCATGCTGACCCTCGGCATGCTGTCCGAAGGCGCGGTCTCCGGTGGCTTCTACGACAGGAACATCGGCGTGGAATGCGCCGGCCGCGTCATCCAGGTCGGCTCGCAGGTCACCGACTTCGCCCCCGGTGACGAGGTGATCGCCTTCGCCCGTGGTTGTTTCGGTTCCGCGGTGGTCACCCCCGCGCAGCATGTCTACCCGGCACCGGCGAACCTGTCTGCCGCCGACGCCGCGACGCTGCCGATGGCCTATCTGACCGCGTGGTACGCCTTGGTCGAGGTGGGCCGTTTGCGGGCGGGCGATCGAGTGCTGGTGCACGCCGCCGCCGGTGGTGTCGGCCTGGCCGCGCTCCACATCGCGCAGCGGCTGGGCGCGACGGTTCTCGCGACCGCGGGCAGCCCGGAGAAGCGGGAATACCTGAGCTCGCTCGGTGTGGAGGGGGTCTTCGATTCTCGTTCGCTGTCCTTCGCCGACGACATCCGCGCGCGCTTCGACGGTGTCGACATCGTGCTGAATTCGCTACAGGGCGAGACCATTCCGAAGAGTCTGGAGCTGCTGCACCCGCACGGCCGGTTCATCGAGATCGGCAAGAAGGACATCTACGAGGACTACAAGCTGGGGTTGAAGCCGTTCGGCAACAACCTGAGCTACTCGGCGGTCGACATCGACCGCATGTTGCTCGAGTCGCCCGCCCGGTGTCGCGAGGCGATGACCGCGGTCCTCGAGCACGTCGCCGCGGGCACACTGCCCCGCTTGCCGCACACCGATTTCGCTGCCGCGCAGGTGACTTCGGCCTTCCGGTACATGGCGGGAGCCAACCAGATCGGCAAAGTTGTCGTCGAATTCGGCGCCGACACCGAGGTGCTGGTCCATCCGGGCACCACCGGCGCGGAATCGTTCGATGCCAACGGCACCTACCTGATCACCGGTGGCTACACCGGTTTCGGTCTGCGCACCGCACAGTGGCTCGCCGGCAAGGGCGCACGCACCATCGTGCTGGTCGGCCGCCGAGCGCAGGTGGACGCCGAGAACGAGCAGCAGATCGCCGGCCTGCGCGCCGCGGGCGTCGACGTGGTGCTCGAACGAGCTGACGTCTCGGTCGAAGCCGAGGTCGTGAACCTGCTCGAGCGGGTATCGACGCTTCCGCCGCTGCGCGGTGTCTACCACGCCGCCATGGTCATCGCCGACGGCCCGCTCGCGACCATGACCGAGGAGGAGTTCCTGCGGGCGGTGCGGCCGAAGGTCGACGGCGCCTGGCATCTGCACACCCACACCCGGGCGCTCGACCTGGACGCGTTCGTGATGTTCTCGTCGATGAGCTGGAATGTCGGCACGCCGGGACAGGCCAATTACGCTGCGGCCAACGGGTTCCTGGACGCGCTGGCCGTCCATCGCCACCAACTCGGACTGCCCGCGCTGACCGTGAACTGGGGTGCGATCGCCGAAGTCGGGTTCGTCGCGCGCAACAAGCTCGACACGCTGTCCTGGCTGGGATGGACGCCGATCTCGCCGGACCACGCGCTCGATTTCATCGGCCGCTGCCTGGTTCAGGGCGTCGAACGCGCCAGCGTCTTCGGGGTGAACTGGGCCAAGATGAATCAGGTCATGCCGATCGTGCGCAGTTCACCGCGGCTGGCGCATCTCGCGACGCAGGACACCGCGGGTTCGGCTGCCGCGTTCGGCACCGAGGGACTGCGCGCGGAGTTGTTCGAGCTCACCGGCGACGATCGTCTGCCACGACTGACAACAGCTCTGGCACAGCAGATCTCACGGATCTTCGACATGCCCGTCGAGCGCTTGGCCCGCGATGTCGGGCTCACCGATCTCGGGATGGACTCGCTGATGGCCGGCCAGATCCGCAACATGCTGGCCAAGCACCTGGAGATCGACTTCCCGACCATGGGCCTGATGCGCGGTCCGACGATCACCGAACTGGCCGAGGAAGTCCTCGCGCAGGTCCACGGCGAATCCCTCGGTGTCGCGCCGTCGGCGGCGCCGGCCACCGGCCCGGAACGCTGGATCCGCACCGTGGTCGGCCGGTCCAACACCGCCTCGATACGGCTGTTCGCGCTGCCCTTCGTCGGTGGTGGCGCCTCGGTGTTCACGCCGTGGCCCGGCTACCTGCCCGACTCGGTCGAGACGGTGGGAATCCAGTTCCCCGGCCGCGAGGAGCGACTCGGCGACGTTCCGGTCGATGCGATGCCGGAGTTCGTCGCGCAACTGGCCGAGGCCATGCTGCCCCACCTCGACCGGACCTTTGTGATCTACGGGCACAGCATGGGCGGGCTGCTCGCCTACGAGCTCGCCAAATACCTCGAACAGCACTACAACGAGGTGCCGATGAAGCTCGTTATCGGTGGCTGGCCGGCGCCGACGCTGGTCGAGAAGTACGTGCGGAATCTGGCCCACATCCGCGACGGCTTCGATCTCGACATGGCCTCCGACAGTCAGGTACTCGAGGTCCTGCGCGACAACAAGCTGCTCGACATTCCGGTGGCCGAGGAAGCGTCGATCCTGCATTGGCTGCCGTCGATCCGGGCGGATCTGACAATGCTCGGCGACTACCGATTCGAGAACGGATATACGCTGCGTGCCCCGATCTCGGTGCTGCGCGGCGCCGACGACCCGGTGTTCGACGACGACCAGATGCAGGGCTGGGGCAAGTTGACCAGCGGCGGGTTCTCGCTGTCGACCGTGCCCGGCGGGCACCTGTTCATCCAGAACGCGGACCCGGGTGTGCTGCGCACGCTCGCCGAGGAACTGTCCGTCGAGGACACCTTCCCGAATTTCACCAGCCTGGCGTACGGGCGCTGAGCCGAACACTTTCCAACATCTCGAACGGGGAACAATGATGGAGCAGACGAAACGGTACGACGTCGTGATCTGCGGTGGCGGTCTGGCGGGACTGACACTGTCACGACAGCTCGCGCGGACCATGCCCGACCTCTCGGTGCTGGTCTTGGAACGCAGCGGGCACGGGATCCCGGACGGCGCGTTCAAGGTGGGTGAGGCGACGGTCGAGGGAGGTGCCCACTACTTCGGCGAACAACTCGGCCTTACCGGGTACTTGAATCGACGGCACCTGCACAAACTCGGACTTCGAATGTTCTTCGGAGATTCGCAGGGCCCGCTCGAGATTCGGCCGGAGCTGGGAGCCCGGCGGTTTCCGCGGGTGACGTCTTACCAGATCGACCGCGGCAGATTCGAACGAGACCTGCGCGAAGGCGTCCACGAGCTCGGGACCGAGCTCATCGAGCAGGCGAAGGTACTCGACATCGAGCTCTCGGACTCCGACGCGGACCATATCGTGCGCTTCGAAGTGGACGGCGAGAGCGGCGAACAGCAGGTGCGGGCGCGCTTCGTCGTCGACGCCTCCGGTCGTCAGCGGTTGTTGCAGCGCAAACTCGGCCTGAGCGCGCCGAGCCCGCACAAGATCAATGCGGCGTGGTGGCGCTTCCGCGGCGAGTACGACGTCGAACGAATGACCGATACCACGAACCCCGCGTGGCGCCCGCCCACGCAGGAACGCCGATGGTTCTCCACCAATCATTTGATGGGTACCGGGTACTGGGTGTGGATGATCCCGCTGTCTTCCGGGAACACCAGCGTCGGCATCGTCACCGACGACACGATCCATCCGTTCAGCACCTACGGGACCGAGAAAAAGGCCAGGAACTGGATCGGCGAGCACGAGCCGACACTGGCCGCGTTCATCGATGGTGCCGAACAGCTCGACTTCTTGCAGGTGCGCAACGCCAGTTACGGCTCCGAGCAGATCTTCTCCCACCAGCGGTGGGCCTGCGTCGGCGAGGCAGGCATCTTCCTCGATGCCTTCTACAGCCCGGGGTCGGACTACATCGCCTACACGAACACGATCACGACGCGCATGATCGAACTCGATCGCCGAGGCCGGCTGACCGCGGAGGTCGCCCAGACCTTCAATCGGTTGATGCTCGAGGACATGTGGCCCAACTATCTGGGGATGTACCACCAGAACTACTCGATTTTCGGCAGCGCCCCCGCCATGTTCACGAAGGTGATGTGGGATACCTCGTTCTACTGGGCACTGCCTTCGCAACTGCTGTTCAGAGGGCTGATCGGCAACGAAGACGCGGCGGCCGAATTCCACCCGATAGCTACCCGATTCAAGGGAATTCAGGCGCGCATGCAGGCGAATCTGCGCGCTTTCGGCGCGCAGGCCACGCAGCCGGACAAGTACTTGTTCGTGGAATACAGCAAGGTGCCGATCTGCGCGCAACTACACCTCGACCTGCTCACCGAGAAGACCGCCGATCAGACGTTCCGTGACATGCGACGCAATGTCGACCGGCTGGAAGCGTGGGCGGACTCCTTCGAGCAAGAGGTCGGCGCGCGGTTCGACCTGCCGACAAGGTCACCGGCAGCCGTCGGCAGCCGGTGACCGAACAGACCGAACAGGAGCGGAAAGTGACACAGTTCGAAGGCCGGGTAGCCGTCATCACCGGGGGCAGTCGCGGAATCGGTAAGGCGCTGGCGCTGGCGCTCGCCGAACGCGGCGTGTCCATCGTCATCGGTGCGAAGACGATGGAAGCCGGTGGACGACTGCCGGGCAGCGTGCCGGATACGGTGCGGGAAATCGAAGAACGGGGCGCACAGGCCCTCGGCGTGCGCTGCGACGTCCGCGACGAGGCGGACTTGAAGAACCTGGTGGACCAGACGATGGAACGGTTCGGCCGGCTCGACATCCTGGTCAACAACGCGGGTGCCATGTGGCTGCAGTCGGTCGAGCACACCCCGCACAAGCGATACGACCTGGTGATGGCGATCAACGCCAGGGCGCCATTCCTGCTGGCGCACCACTGTATTCCGCACATGCGGCAAGGCGGGTGGGGCCACATCGTCAACCTGAGCCCCCCGCTGGATCCGGAGGGCATACAGCACATGGGCGGCAAGGTGGCCTACATGTCGTCGAAACTCAACGCCACCCTGCTGACCCTCGGCCTGGGAAAGGAGGTCGCGGCAGACGGCATCGCCTGCAACACGATCTGGACGCGCACGCTGATCGGCACCCTCGCGACCCAGAATCTCGGCATCGGCAGCCCGTCGGATTGGCGGACCGAGGACATCGTCGTCGATGCCATCCTGGCTGTACTGGAACAGGACCCGGCGACATTCACCGGAAACGCGCTGATGGACGACGACGTCCTGGCTCAGTTCAAGGGGATGACCGACCTGTCGCGGTACCGGTTCGTCCCCGATACCGAGCCGACCCCGATGACGTGGGAACGCTGGGACCTGATCGCCGAGGTCGCCCAGCAGATGTACTTCTCCGCGCTGGCCGCCGCCACCGGTGCGAAGGCGTCGCCTGGCGCGTGACATTCAGCTGGGCCGCCGATCCGAACGCGATGTCACCGAGCTGCGCATTTCCCGGCCTTAATTCAGGTAGGCTTGTCATGGGAAATGCGTAGTGGCACTGCAACTTCCGCAGTGTTGACGTCGGCGCGACGGCCCGTACCATGGCCTGGAATTCCCCCGATTCCGTTGATGGACCCGACCATGGCTACCGGAACCGAAAAACACACGCCCCGATAAATAGTCCGATGCGATAGAGGAGCTGTTCATGGCCGAGGAAACCGTCATCACCGGACACGATGCGATCGTCAAGCATGCGATCACCGCATTCGATAACCTTCCGATTCCGCCGGGAATCGAGCTGAAGCTGCCGCCGCCGTCGACCACGACCCTCGGCTTGCAGTACGAGGAATTCGTCGTCGGACAATCACTCTCGGCGACAGTCGAGATCCCGGCACAGTACGGCAATGTCATGGGCCTGCTCCAGGGCGGTTTCCTCGCCGCCATGTTCGACGACCTGATGGCCCCACTCAGCTATCTGACCTCGAAGAACCCGACGACCACGATGGAACTGACAACGCACTTCATGCGCCCGGTATTCGTCGGCGAACGCCTGACCTTGAACGCCACGGTGCGCAAGCCCGGCCGATCGGTGATCTACCTCGCCGCCGAGGCACACAACGGGAACAACAAACTCGCGGCCACAGCGATCTCGACGATCCAGGTCATGCAGTTGCCGAATTCCTGACGACCGAATAGACGCTGTACTACCACCCGGTAGTACAGCGTCTGTTCAGGCTGACAACCGCCATGATTCCGCGCGTACCGCGACGACTGCCGCCGCGATTCGACTACTCACCTGGAGCTTGGCGAGAATCCTGCTCACATGTTCTTTCACGGTATCCGCACTGATGAAAAGCCGGGCGCCGACTTCACGATTGGACAGCCCGTCGACGATGAGCACAAGGATCTCTTTTTCGCGACCCGTCAGCAGCGAAAGACGCCGGTAGGCAATGTGGTCCGGTTCGATGCGATCCGCCTGCTCGACATTCGTGGTGGCGACGATTATTCCCGAGGCCGCCACATCCAGCGCATCGAGTATTGCCTTGGCGTGGAAATCCGCTGCCAACAACACGTCGACCTCGAGCGTCGTTCGCGCGGTGTCCTGGGGGACGAGCAGCGCGATGAGCGGTCGCTGGTCGAGTGCGCGCAAGCCCCGCACAACGGAGACGAGTGCGGCTTCCGGGCCCGTCGCCGCGTCGAGCAGCACGATGTCGGGCTGCCACCTCGTGGCCTTTTCCACCATCCCCGAGATCGGGGCCAACGCGATCTGCCGATTCGGCCTGATCGCCTGCAGGAAGTCGATATTCATTGCGTGGCAGCTGGACTCGGCGACCATGATGCGACAGCACGGTAGTCGCGGGACAGCGCGACCGGCGGTGTCGGTCGCGGCGACTCTCGTCGGGTGGGATTTCGGGATCTTCGGTTCCGGACTCGCAGCCAATTTCATAGACCCTTGACCTGAGATGACGACGTGTACTGAGAGAGGTCGGTTCAGTGGTGGACCGGCCGGCGAGTCAACCGAGCCGGAGATATCGCTGGAGCGCCAGTGGCGGCCACCGGGCGATGATCTCGGCGAGATCCTCGGGACGCTCCCTGGCCACCAGGTGCCCGGCGCCCAGGATCTGGATGACCGTGGCGTGCGGCGCCAAGCGCAGAAATCCCTCGACGTCGTCGTCGGCAACCGGTGTTCTGCCATCGGCCCGCACCAGCAGGACGGGCACGTCAAGGACATCGGCGGCCCGCCGAAGCTGTGGCATATGCGCGAGGACGTCGTCGACGAGCTCGGCATACGGGCCGTGTGTGGTTGTCGCGGTGAGGAATTCGAGTACGCGGGCGGGATTCATGGTTGGCACGACATCGACCAGCACCAAGCCACCGACCCGGGCGCGCACTTCGGTGTCCTCGAGGGCGACCAGCGCGGCGAGTCCCCCCAGGGACGCCCCGACAACAATGCATCCGGACAGTTCGGTGCGCACCATCGCGGCGACGTCGGCGGCGCACATCGCCGTCGACCGCGCGGAACCGCCGCTGTCGCCGTGCCCCCGCAGATCGAAGGCGACGCACCGATAGCCCGCCGTGACAAGCCTGCCGACCACCGGCTCCCAGACATGGGATCGCTCACCACCGGCATGTAGTAGCAGGACAGTCGGCCCCGAACCGACCGCCTGCCCACGCAGGATCGTGCCGTCGGGGCGTTCGATCTGCCGTAGATCGCGGGTCATGGAATCGTTCATGTGAGGCCTTCCGCGTTGCCCACGTCGTCGTCGAAGGTTCGACCCGACAAAAGCAGTGAATGCGTAATGCACTATCCGGCAACAAGTTACGGTGATCATGCGCGCAGTTTCCCCGTCGAAACCCGCCAGGTCGTAGCCTAAGCCGATTACTTTGACCCGTCAAGGTAAGGTGGCGATATGACTGCTCCCCGTGTGCGCCGCACGCCGGAGGAGGCGCGGCGCCTGATCCTGGATGCCGCCGAGCACCTCCTGGCAGAAGGCGGCGTCTCCGCTGTTCACGTCCGCGCCGTCGCCGCTAGCGTCGGCATGACCGACGCGGGTCTCGGATACCACTTCGGGACTCGCGATGGCCTCTTGGAAGCCTTGCTGCACCACGGCGGCACCAAAGTCGGATCAGGACTGCAACAGGTGGTGCAATCCTGTCTGGTCCAGCCGGCGGACCTCGGTGGATTCGTGGAAACCCTCGCGGCGTTCTATCGGCAGGGCTATGGCGAGCTGGCGATCGCGCTGCACGCCGCCGGATGGCGGGATCCCGGATCCGGGATGCTGAATCCGGTTGTCGAGGCGCTGCATGCGCTGCGCCCTGACAAGGGCGCGGGCATCCCCGTCGACGACACCCGACTCGCCGTCGCGGCACTGCACCACGCCGTGGCGACGGAATCCGCCTACGGGGCGGTCTTCCGTCGTAGCGCCGGGCTCACCGGACCCGATGCCGAGGACTGGCAGCCTCAGCTCCGATGGTGGACCATCAATCTGGCCCGAATCCTCGACATCGAGCTCCCCGCACCGGCGTCCGGGGAATCCTCCCCCGCCCGGGAACGGGGGTAGGCGTTCAGCTCGGCTCGTCCGCGCCGGGAAACCAGACATCCTCGGCTCCGAGATCACCGACTCGATAGCAGCCGAGCGCGCTGATCATGAGACGTAACTCGAATGCCAAGCAATCGAGCAGCGCGATCAAACCCCGGTCGGGGTCCTCGTCGGCCGCGATCAGCGCCGCGCGTCCGAGGCCGACGGCCGACGCACCGAGGGCAAGGCATTTCACCGCTCGACCGCCCTCCCAGATCCGGCCCGACGCCAGCAAGCTGTTGTCCCGGACATCGATGCGGCGCAGGCATTCCGCCAACGGCAAGCCGACCTGACCGAGAAATCCCAGTGGCGCCCAGCCGGTCCCGCCCTCGGCACCGTCGACGGTGACCGCGTCGGCACCGGCCGCCCAGGCGAGGGCCGCCGCCAGATGCACATCGCGGGCAGGCGGTAGCTTCACCCACACTCGGCACCGCGGATAGTTGTTGCGCATCAACAGGATCTGTCGTCGCAGGATCTCGTCGTCGAAGGTGCCCGGTGTGCCGCAGCGCAAGACGGGCGTCTGCGCGCCACCGTAGATGTCGACCAGGTCATACTGCGCCGCAAGGTGTTTCGCCTGTGCTCGCGACACCATGGTCATGCCCCCCAGACCAGGCTTGGCGCCCTGACCGACCTTGAGCTCGAACGCCAGCCGACCGGTCGCCGACAGCGCCGTGGCCGTGGGATCGCTGTAGACCAGGTTCCACACCTCGGCGTCGGCGTCTTCGGTGCTCTGCTGCACGACGACACCGCCGATCCCGTCGGGCACCGAGGCGGCGTACTCGGCGATCCGCGACAGCAGGGAGCTCGCTTCCTCGTCGGTCACCCTGCCGTATCCGGCCACGGGGACGATGTTCTCGCCGATCACCATGGGAATCCCCGCCGCGGCGGCCTGTGCTGCGACCGCGATGCCCAGATCACCCGAAGCGGCCGCGGTCGAGCCGAATGCCGAGATGTAGATCGGCGATGTCGCGTTCAACCCACCGATCACGGTGGTGAGGTCCACGTCGCCCGGAAGCGGTTCGCGACCGAGTTCGATCAGCGCTGCCATCCGCTTCGGGACGAAGATCGGCGGTACCAGCCGTGCGCGATCGAGCGCGTCGGTCGGTGCGCTGGGCGCACGCTCCCCGAACAGCGCCGAACCGTAGTCGGCCATGGCGGGAAAGGCCGCGCCGCGCCCCATCCGCGCGCGGCGGCGTACCTCGTGCTCCGGGAATCCGGTCGCGGACAGGGCCGATGCCACACCGTCGGACCCGGTCACGGCCGCGCCTGCCCTGGCAGCTTGGGATAGGCCGTGGCCTGCCAGACCGCATCCAGCCCGCCGAGGAACCGGGTGAACCGCTCGACACCGAGCCCGAATCCGGCACTGGGCGGCAGCCCGGCCCGGACCAGCGTGAGATACCACTCGTATTTCGCGGGATTCTCACCGGTCTCCCTGATTCGCCGCAGCACCCGGCCATAGTCCGTTTCCCGCTCACTGCCGCTCATCATTTCTCCGAACCCGGCGGAGAAGATCAGGTCGAAGTTGCGCAGCACCCCGAGTTCCTGGGGGGACTCCCGGTCGTAGAAGCCCCGTGACCCTTTCGGATAGTCGGTGACGAAGAACGGGCCGCTCCTCGTCGCTGAGATGAGTTCCTCACCGCGCCAGTCGATTTCGGTGAAGTCATCGTGCGGGTGTCCGAGCTGGCGCAGTTCGGCGACCACCTCCGCGTGCCGGAGCCGCCCGTAGGGTCGAGCGACCGTCTTCGCGAGCTCGGACCGGTCTCGGCCGAGAACCTCGAGTTCCCGGCCGCTCGTCGCCAGCACGTGCGCCACACAATGCCGGGTCAGCCGTTCGGCCAGCGCCATCGCCTCGTCACGAGACCCCCCGGCGAACTCCACATCGAGTTGATGGAACTCCACCAGGTGCCGGTGGGTCACCGCTGTCTCCAGTGGTTCGAGCCGGACATTGGGCGCCACGCAGAAGATCTTGTCGAAGCTGAGCAACGATGCCTGCTTGTAGAGGATCCCGCTGGTCATCAGCTTGTACCGATGGCCGTAGTAATCGATGTCGACCTGCTTGGCACCGCGCGCGCCCGGGTCGGTCACCGGACCGATGATCGGTGGCAGCAGTTCGGTGAATCCTTCCGCCGTGAGGAATTCGCGCGCTCCGGCGAGGAAGCTCTGCTGCAGCGTCAGAGCCGCGATCGTCCGTGGCGAGGTCAGGTGGGTATACGGGGTCGGCGGAACGGTCGGCGTCGATTCGGCACTCACACTATCTCCCTGAACGAACCATGATCGGTTGGTCGGCTACAGCACACGGTGTTCGAGTCGCCGTAGAGCTGCATAGGATTTCTGTATCCGCGCGGCGTCGCGGTCGACGAAGAACACCGCGCCCGGCGCGGAGTTGAGGTCGACCGTCGGGGTGGTCGGTTCCCGCTCACCCAGCCGAAAGCGCACGCTCTCGAACCCGGGCAGCCGGGCCAGCTCCTCGGCGAGCCTCGCCCGGGGAAACGGAAGCTGTCGGTGGGCGATGAGATTGACGCACCGGGCCGCCGCCCGGCGGACGTACACCGACGGCCGCCGGGCCAACGCCCGGCCGGACCCGGCGTAGCAGTCCAAGGTCAGGTCGACCTGATTGGCGCCCGTGCACCGATCCAGTGCCGCGGGGTTGGCCAACCCCGACAGTCTGGCCCCGGTCTCGAGCAGCACCGGGCCGTCGCCGGTCTGGATCAGCTCGGTGTGCGCGGGTCCGTTGACTATGCCCAGTGCGTCCAGACAGCCTCGGACGTAAGCGAGTATCGCGGGCAGCCGTCCGTCATCCGGGGAGAGCAGCTCCTCGAAATCATAGATTCTGTGCCTGCCCGCCACCGTCCGCTTGTGGCTGATCCACGCATCGGTGAACCAGTGCGTTCCGTCCCGGCTGACCGAGTTGACGACGAATTCGTCGCCGTCGAGATATTCCTGGGCGAGCACGGCGCTATTGGCCCGAAGCATCAGGTTCGTCTTACCCAGGATGGTCGAGACCGCCGCGCGCACATCATCATCGGTCTCGCACACGAAGACGTCGTCGGATCCCGCGCTGTCCAACGGCTTGACCACCATGCGCTGTGGTCCCGCGTCGCGGCGCCACCGCAGCACGGCGTCGGCATCGCGGCTTCGATACTGTCGCGCGGTCCGCAGACCCGCCGCGGCCACGGCGGCGTGCATCTGGAACTTGTCCCGCCGGAACTGGGAAAACGCCGGGTCGTTGCCGCGCACACCGAGTTTGTCCGCGATCTCGTCGGCGGCTTCGACACCGAATTCGCTGGCCGGGATCACGGCCACCGGATCGTCTTCCGCGAGCCGGTACAGGACATCACCGCCGTTGTCGGCGTAGCTCAGGTCCGCCGCGAAGAGATCGGTGGGCAGGCTCGCGGCGAAGACCTCGGGCAGTTCCGGGCGTGATCGCACGTGCACCAAGCGGTAGTCGGCCGCAGCACGCTCGGCGAGCAACGCGCCGGTGGACAGCGCGTCCACCAAAACCATGGTGGGGCGGGCCCTGCTCCTGTCCCCGATCATCGTGGGTCCAGTGCGTGGTCGGGTAGGCGGTCGTAGTGGCGCGCGACATGGTTGAGCATGCCGAACAGCCGGTCCGAGGTCAGGTCGCCCGGCCCGGCACGGGCGGACTCGGCGGGCAACGGGAGTCGGCCCCGCGAACCCCAGACCAAGGCACCTCGATCGTCGATCAGGCAGGTCGTGGCTCCGGCGTTGTCCTGGTGCAAGCAGAACGGAACGTCGAGCAGGCCCCGGGCGAAGGCCTCGACCAAGGCGGTGCCGACGTCACGATGGAGGCCGAGTACGGCGTCGATCAGCAGCCGTGCCTCGGCCAGGATCTCCTCGCGGTAGCCGAAGTCGGCCGCTGCGGCGCGGGCGCGCGGACCGGCCGATTCCGCCGACGCCAGCCTCAGGGCGGCCACATTCTCCGACACGGACGGAATCTGCCATGCCTCCGATACCGTTTTCACGATCAACCGCTCGCACCCGGCATCACGCGCCAGCCTGGCACTGTCGCGGATCAATCGGGTGGCCCCGTCCGGAGTCCTGGGGAACAACCCCATGTAGGTGTAAGCCACGAGGTGCCAGGTCGTGTCGGCCAGGTAGTCCTGCGCCAGCTGCCGTAAGGCCAGCAGCGCCCCCCGGTCCTGTTCGGGCAGGGTCCCCTGGGCGTAGCTGAGGGACAGATGCCGGATTCCGTGCTGCCGGAAGAAACACCCCTCCAGCACGGTCATCGCCACCAGCAGCGACGGCGGGCACAATTGCCCCAGCAGACATCCACCGAAACTCTCGATATGGCACGACTCGGTTTCACCCGCCAGGAATCGGCAGCCTTCCGACCACGCGGCGACGGTGTGCGCGAGCGGCAGCCGGCTGTACGGCAGGCAATAGGACACCGGCCCGCCCTCGGTGGCATCCAAGCCGACCTCGACCAGTCGGCGGAAGATGGGCAGCGGCAGTGCGGTGCCGTGCCGCACCTGCACCGGGAATGCCGGACCGGGCAGCTGATCGAGCATGGCCCGGGTGACCTCGACCGGATGGGACACCAGCGGGTAGCCGTTCAGCTCGATGCCCGCAGCGAGCTGCGCCAGCGGAGTCCGGTGGTCGCCGACACGGGTGTAGCTGTCCACGGTCAGTGTTGCGGCGACCGGGAAGTCCAGCAGCCCGAGCTCGGCCAGCCCGGCCCGCATGGCCTCGGGACGCCCGAATCCCATCCGCGGCTGGACGACCAACCGATCGCGACGAGCGCTGTCGGCGATGAAGCGATCGAATCGGCCGCGCACGTCAGCGCCCCGAGATCAGCTCGACAACGGGCGCGCCCGTACGCGGATCGACCGTCCGCACCTCCTGTTTGTGCGGATCACCGGAACGCACCCGCGCCATGACGGTGTCGCGTCGGGAGAAATCGACCAGGGCATCGTGGTACAGCGTGCGCAGCAGCTCGATAGGCAGCCCGGACACCTCCGCGAGCCAGTCGGCTTCGGATTCGGTGCCCGGCTCGGCGCGCAAGGCGGCGTGATACCGGTCCAGCCTGCCGAGATGGTCGGCATGGCAACGTCGGAGGAAGGCCGCCAGGCGCTTCCCCTGGTCGGTGAAGGGGGAGAAGACGATTGCCGCCAGTGCCGACTCCGAGAGGCCGAAGGCCCGCAGGGCGTAGTCCGCGGCGATGGTTCGCCGTTCGCTGATCTTCGCCGGCGAGTCGTACCGGCCGAGAGCAAGATCGATGAGCCGGTCGGGCATCTCCTTCTTGCGCATCATCGCCTCGGCGAACTCGAGGTACTCGCCGATTCCGGCCGCGTAGCCACGTCCGTCGACCAGCTCGGCCCGCAGTCCACGCAGATGAGCCATCAGCGTCGGGTTCGCGCAATCGGACTCGGTGAAGCTGAAGGCCAGGTCGTCGAACCGGAAACCGAGGAAGTCGACGATCAGGTCCCAGTGATCGTGCACGCGATAGCTGACCACGTCGTAGATGGAGACGAAGCGCGGCTGTAGCGTCCGGTTGCCGACGGCTACCGAACGCTCGGCCAGCACCGCGTCGTCACCATCGCCGAACAGCTCGCGGTAGTACGCGTCACCGATGCCGCGGAGCGCGGTCAACAGCTGGGAGAAGTCCAGTGCCCCACCACGATCCGGCTCGACGCCGGTTGCGCGAGCCAGCCGTCGAATCCACGCGGCGTACAGCGCCTGCTCACGTCGGGAGTCGCCGGTCATGATCGCGTCGACTCCCCCGTCCCACCAGCCCGCCCGACCGTAGAAGTCCGCGACCGCGAGATTGCAGCTGTTGCAGAACGTCGGCCGTCCGTCCCCGGCCGAGCGGTGGCCGTTCATGAGCACGTCGAGCCGATTGACGGTGACCACGCTCTCCGGCAACGGCAGGTCGACCCGGAACCGGCGGATCTCGGTGCGGTCGACGGTGAGGAGTTCGGCGCGGTCGTCGTCGAGCATCCGCAACGCCGCGTACACCCGGTCGATGTTCTCCATCACCGCGGTGGGCACACCGGCGTGTCGCATATTCGCCACCCGCATCGTGAAGGTGCGCCCGTGGTCGAGCTGCAAGCGCAACTGGACAGCGCGGACGATGGCGACGACATAGGTGCTGTCCTTGCCACCACCGTAGGCGACCATGACCTTGTAGTCACCGATGCGGTCGATGCCACCGGCCGCGTCGATCAGTGCCGCGCCGACAGCGTCGACGCCGCGCCGCTCGACATCGGACAGGTGGCCGATCAAGCGCTGGAACAGATTCAGGTCGTCGTGCTCGGTCATACCGGTACCGCCTCGAAGCAGAAGTCGTCGATGATCTTTCGGATGCCGGCCTCGGCCTCGTGTTCGCTGTCGTGCAGCACGATGAACCGGCCGGAGTGCACGGCGTCGTAGGAACCGCCCTGACCCAGCACCTCACCGGGCGCGGGCAGCAGTTCGCGCCAGATGATCGGCACCTCGGCGCGCATGGAGACCGCCTCGACGACACGCACGCACCGGTCGGGTTTCGGCACCACCAGCCAGCCGCCGGAGGGATCGCCGACCTTGACCAGGAGCGGGACCGGCTGCTCGGCAAGCGCTTTGAGCCACACCTCGTAGAGATTGACGCCGAAGAGCTTGTTCAGCAGGTGGGGAACCTCGGACCCACCCACCCGTCCGCCGACCTCGAGGAACACCAACTCGGCATCGGCGGTCACGAACAGTTCGAGATGAAACGGGGTGGTTCGCAAGGCGAGTACGTCGATACACCGCTGGGTGAATTCCTCGATGCGGGTGCGCAGTTCCGATCGCTGCACGACCACCGACCCCAGCGGCGCACCGCCGACGAACGACAGACAATCGTTGACGTATCGGGAAACCACCTGGAAGTCGATCCGCGACGCGCCATCGGCGTAACCGTCCACGTGGTAGATGGCGCCGTCGACGAATTCCTCGATCTCGTACCCCGACAGCTCGATCGACGGCAACACCCGGTCGAGTGCCGCCGGATCCGCCACCTTGTGCACGCCGATACTGGCCGCGCCGTCGACGGGTTTGAGCACCACCGGAAATCCGGACCTGTGCGCGAAGGCCCGCACCTGCCGCGGACTCTCGCAGGACGCGAAGCGGGGCACCCGGATTCCGGCATCCGCCAGTACCTGCTTCATCCGCACTTTGTCCCGGTATCGAGCGACCTCCGCGGTGGTCGGTCCCGGAATCGCGAGATCCTCGCGAACCTTCGCCGCGACGCCGAGGGTGAACTCCGACAACGCGATCAGACGGTCGACCCGACCCACCCGCTCGGCCGTCCGCCGGACCGCGGCGCGCAGCAGATCCACATCATTGACGTCCTCGACCTGTTCGAGATGAGCGATCAGCGGCTCCCCCACCAGGACACCCGCGGCGCCGGCGCCATCGACGATGTAGCTCACCTGGTTGCCGACATGGTCGAGGAAGTCCTCATACCGGGTGAGTTCGTTGTCCCAACGCACTCCGTCGGCGAATCGAGGCCACCGATTGACTACGACGATATGCATCAGGACACCTCCGGTGTCAGCACGGGACTGCTGTCCCAAGGCGGAACCACGGCGGCCGCTGCCTGCCAGGACGAAAAGTTCGATACCACACCATGATTCAAGAAGCGACGGAAGTTCTCGATCGCGTCGTCGCTGGTGAAGACATCGAGATAGCCCAGGGCCAGCAGTTCGCGCCGCACCTGGTCGCCGGCTGACATCGCGGTGGTCAGCTTGCCGCCGACCACGCAGGGGACGGTGAGACCCCGCGCGCGCAGAGCCGTCAACAGCTCACTGGCACCGTGGTACCCGTGACCGTTCACGCTCGAGACAACCAGCAGGTCCGGGTGATCCACGGCGACCGCCTGCACGACCTCGTCGATCGGCGTGCACGGCCCGAGGTTGCGGACCGAGGCGCCCTGCTCTTCGAGCACCTTCTGCAGGTAGACCAGATTCCAGATGTGCGAATCGGATTCGACGGTGCTGAGCACGCATCGAAATCGTGCGTTCATGAGGGAACTCCAACCGGCGTGCTCGATCGGGCGGCGATCGCCGCGCGGAAACTCGCCATCGTGAGCGGAAGGAAGATCGAGCCGAACAGGCACAGCCCGATCGCCAGCCCGAGGATCAGGCGCTGCGCTCCCACCGCGGTACCCACGGTCGCTACCAACACGCCCGCGATCGGGTAGGACAGGAGGTTGAGCAAATAGAAGGGACCCATGACCTTGCCGAGATGCTCATGCGGGATGACCTTCAAGCGCTGAGTCCGGTTGTAGACGTTGTAGATCGCCACCCCCGCGATCACCGCGACGAATCCCACCGCGTAGACGGAGAAGGCCGCCGCGGCGCCGACGAGCAACAGCGCCGCGCACAGCACCGTGAATCCCGTGACCGCGATCATGCCGATCCCGAAGCGTCGCACCAGGAACGGAATCATCAGCAGATTCAGCAGACCCACCACGCCGACGGCGGTGTTGAGTAGTCCGTAGGCGGACTCCGCCGCGTGAAAGACCCCCGTCACCAGGGCGACATTGCAGGTGAGCAAGGCCGCGACCGACAGGTTGATGGCGAAGTTCAGAATTCCGAGCAGCAGCACCGGACGGTTGCCTGCCAGTAGCCGCCAGCCGATGCCGAGATCGTGCGCGATCGCGCGCGCCGATCCGTTCACGACGGCCTGTACCGCGCCACGTGGGAGCGGCAACCAGCACGCCGCACTGATCAGGAATACCGCGGCGGCCACCCCCAGCAGCCACACCTTGCCCAGATACACCGCCGCCAGCGCCGCCGCGGCGGGCCCGATCGCCATGGCCAGCAGCTCCATGTTCTGCACGAGCGACTGCATCGTCGCGACCCGATCCTCGACGGCCAGCCGCGGCACCATCTTCTCGACCGACATGCGGGTCGGCGCCATGCACAGCGACAGGAACCCGCCACCGATCATCAGGGCAGGGGTCGTCCAGGACGGAAAAGCCAAGCAGATCGCGCCGACGCCGCACAGGATCACGGCTCGGGCGACGCTGACCCGCCGAAAGAGCCGGGCGCCGCCGTCGCGGTCGGCCAGCAACCCGGCGAACGGGTAGGCCAGCAGACTGGGTAGCCACTCCAGCGCGAACGCGATGCCGAGGCCGACCAGCGACTTCGTATCCTGGAAGATGAGCAGCGGAACCGCGAACAGCACAACCTGTTCGGCGATCAGGCCGAGCAGGACGCCGAAGGCGAACAGTCCCCGATCACGCGCCGGGGCCGACGGCGATGTCATCGCTACTGCTCCGCCTGCTCGCGCTCCCGGATGAGTGGCAGGACATGGGTGTAGAAGGTGCGCATTTCGGTGCGCGTCGGCCACCCCGAGAAGATGAACTCGCTGACCCCCGCGGCCTTGTATCGCACGAGGTACTCAGCGACCTCGGCATAGCTGCCGACCACGCACAGCGCGGGTCCGCCCCGGTAGGCAACGGCGCCGGAGTAGATCATCGGCGAGAGCCAGTCGTCGTCCGCCTCCTCGGCGAGACGGAACGAGGTCTTGACCGCGTGGGAATCGGACGTAGCCACGAATTGCTCCACCCACGCGCGATGATCCTCGTCCGGATCACGCATCGTCGCGGCCAGGTCGGTCAGCGCCTCGGCCCGGGTCTCCCGCGCCAGCACATGCATGCGGATGCCGACTCGGGTTGCCTTGTGTAGCACCGGTTGTGCGGCCACGGCGATGCCATCGGGGGTGTCGCCATAGCGAAGCCAGCAGTCACCGTGTTCGATGGCGGTTTCCTGAGCCACCTCCGAAGCGCCACTGATGTAGATCTCGGGCCTGCCACCGCCCTTGTATCCGAGCCCGAGTTGCGCCTGGTCGATCCGGTAGTGCTCACCGTCGAAGGTGAGCGGGCTCTCGCCCCGCCAAAACCTGTGCAGCACATCGAGGAACTCACGCGAACGCGCGTACCGTGCGTCGTGGGCGAGGAAGTCACCGTAGTAGGCCTGTTCGGCCGGGGAGATCCCGGCGACCAGGTTGAGCGAGATGCGGCCGTCGGACATCCACGACACCGTGTTGACGATCTGGGTGAACAGTGTCGGCGACAGCAGCCCTGGCCGATACGCGAGAATGAATTTCACCCGCTCGGTTTCCCGGACCAGGGCGCCGATCATCGGCAGCGGGTCCGGCATGTGATAGCTGATTCCCATGAGCAAAGAATCGACGCCGAGGGCATCGGCTTCTTGCGCGAAATCGACGATTCCGCCGAAATCGAGTGCTCCGACATCATATTTATCGGTGGCTTTTTGCTGGCCACTGTCGAGCGGCGAGCACCAGTGAAATCTCAGCGGACGAAGCATCGGCACCCTCAGAATTCTCTATATTTCCGATATTATCGCGGCCGCAATTTCCCGGTTCGACAAGTTCAGAATAGTCGGCTCGCCCGAATTCGACATCCACCCGATCGGGGGATCTTGTTCATCGTCATTGGGCGCCGACGTGTTCGAGCGGTCTGCCCCACTGCCCGCGATCGGCCCGCACCGCCGCGACCGCGGCCTCGACGCGGGTCGCCACGTCGAGCTTGGCGAGGATCCGGCCGACGTGTTCTTTCACCGTGTCGGGGCTGATGAACAGCCGGGCGCCGACGTCTCGGTTCGACAGCCCACCGACGATGAGCCGAAGTATCTCCCGCTCCCGCTCGGTCAGCCTCGATAATCGTTGCCGCATGGCGAGTTGCGCCGACGAGGCCGGCCGCACCGCGGGGATGACCGGAGCCGCAGCGACCATCACACCGGTCGCCACCAGCGCCAATGACTCCAGCACCGCGGGCACGCCGTAGTCGGCTGTCAACACGGCATCGACACAGGCGATCTCGGGGTGGGGAGTCCCGCGCGGCACGAGCAGCGCGACCCGCGGCGGGTGATCCAGTGACCGCAGCTCGCGAATGAGCGCGCCGAGGCTCGGCCGGAGTATTCCTGACACCTCGAGCAGGATGATGTCGGGACGACAGCGCAGCGCGTTCTCGACCAGTTCGTGACAGGTCGAGGTCCGGATGAGTGCCACCCGCTGGTCGACACCGAGAACCTGCTCGAAATTTCTCCGCGTGGCCGGGGAATCCGAGGCGATCAGCATGGTGTGCTCCCGCGGCGACACACGCTCGGTTCCGCCGAAGACACGATCGAGCTCGGCAATCGACATACCAGCCCCTTAGCTCAGTACTGACAAAGCGCGAATCCAGTTGCTGGACAGATGCCATCGATCACCACATCATCGGGGAAGCGCGTGTCATATCTGCGCATTCAATCAATGCTCACAAATCCGTTTATCCGACCTAAGGATATGCGCCGTGTGATCAGCCGACATCCCCCCGACCGGGGGAGTGCGCAGCTGTTCCCCGCGGTGCCACAGTGTCCCAATCTATGAAATCCCATGCGGCACAGCCGATCTCACCGTATCGTGGGCGGCATCCCCGGCCGGCGGGACAGGGGAATCGAAAAGGTTGAGCCATATCCGCAGCAATTCCCTGCGCACCCGATCGGTATCCACGTATACCGCACGCGCGTGCACAATTACATTATTGTTCACCAGCTGGATTTCACCGGGACGAATAGGCATATTCACCGTGCGCTCGCACCTTTCATCCCATGTCTTGGCATTTCTGACCGGGTTGACTGAAGCGTAGGTCAGCGACCCTGAGATAGGCATCCCCCCGTCCAGGTGGATGCCTATCTCGAAGTGGCCTGCGTAAGGTTTGATTCGTAGTCAGCGGATCTGAAAATTGGGGGCATTATGCCAACGCTGTTAGAGGTCACCACCCATCTTTTCCTGCAGGTCGCTGTCATCTTGATCGCGTATAGGGTTTTTGTTCTTATTTTTCGGAGACTGGGGCAGGCACAAGTCGTCGCGATGATGGTCGCGGGATTCGCGTTGGGTCCATCGGTGCTGGGCTGGGTGGCTCCGTCGGTGCAGGAGTGGATCTTCCCGACCGAGCTGGTGGTCGAGGGCATCGCCGTTACCCACCCGAACCTGACCGCCATCTATGTGATCGGGCAGCTCGGGCTGGTGCTCTACATGTTCATGGTGGGGGCGTCGTTCAAACTCGACATCCTCCGATCCCACAGTCGGCAGGCCACCGCGACATCTGCCGCCGGCGTGGTGGTTCCCCTGGTGCTCGGTGGCGTGACCGGATGGCTGCTCGTCGACGCCGGCGGATTCTTCACCGCCAAGGTCGAGTCCTGGCAGGGCGGACTGTTCCTCGCCGCGGCGGTGGCGATCACAGCTTTCCCCATGCTGGCCTGGATCATCTACGACGCGGGCCTGCTGAACACCCGACTGGGCACGATGTCGCTGTCCTGCGCCGCGGTCGATGACGCGTGCG
Source organism: Nocardia sp. NPDC058480 (assembly GCF_042720495.1). Taxonomy (NCBI): domain Bacteria; kingdom Bacillati; phylum Actinomycetota; class Actinomycetes; order Mycobacteriales; family Nocardiaceae; genus Nocardia; species Nocardia sp. NPDC058480. Next base: position 276,959 of record NZ_JBHXMN010000001.1, read on the forward strand.
CCTGGGTTCTGCTCGCGACCGTCGTGGCGACGACACAGGATTCCATGAGCGGGGCGCTCATCGCCGTGGGCGGTGGAGCGATCTACTTCCTGTTCATGGTGTCGGTGGCCCGGCGTCTGCTGGCCCGCTTCCACACCTGGACAACGTCACAGACTCGCCAGGAGGAATCCAGCTCGATCCCGATCAGCTATCTCTCGATCGTCTTGATCGTCGTTGTGCTGGCCAGCTGGTTCACCGATCTTGTCGGTATCTACTCGGTCTTCGGCGCGTTCATCGTCGGCGCCGTGATGCCCCGCGGCGAGCTGCTCGACCGTATCCTCGAGCGTTTCGAGCCAGTGGTCGCCTATCTCCTGCTCCCCGCCTTCTTCATCTATTCCGGCCTCAACACCGAGTTGAGTCTGATCTTCCAACCGGTGGTGCTGGTCGCTGGGGCGGCCGTCCTCGCGGTGGCGTTCGCCGGAAAGTTCGGTGCCGTGTACCTCGCGGCTCGGTGGCAGGGCATGAGCCGGCGCGAGGCCGGTTCGATGGGCGCCCTGGCCAATGCCCGGGGTCTCATGGAGCTCATCCTGCTCAATATCGGCCTCAGCGCCGACCTGATCACCAGCCAGCTCTACACCGTCCTGGTACTGATGACGATCATCACGACCTTTGTCGCCGGCCCGCTACAGCGGCTGTTCGAACGGAGCGCATGGCGAAACGGGTTTGTCTTCGGACCGTCGGGCGAAGCCCCGAAGCCCGATCCTGACATCGCGGAGCAGGCAGCACCCCGCCAGCAGGCACCTGCCAGATGAACGACAACGCCGCGACAGGCAGCGTGCCTGCGACAGGAGAGATCATGGCGATCGACGTTCCCGGGTTCCGGATCGGGCACTGGTCGGACCCGATCGGCGAGACCGGCTGCAGCGTTGTCCTCTTTCCCGAGAACACGACCGCCTCTTGCGAGGTGCGCGGTGGCGCGCCCCGGCGAGCCGCGAGCTCGACGCGCTCGCCCCGGACAAGATGGTGACCTTCATCGACGATGGAACGACCGAGATCGATCTGGCCGCGATGATCCTCCCGCGTCCCGTTGATCCCACAGCATGGACGCACACGACGATCGGTGTGGTGGTCACCAATGCCAGAACCGAAGCCATCCGTTCGATCGGGCCGCGGTAGCGACGCGACACCGGATCGAGCTCGCACTGCGCCATCCACTATGGCGACTGTCACACTCCGGGGCACCTGATACGAAGGATGCATTGGTACCGTTGGTGCTGTCCTGAGTGCGAGAGTTCCACGGGGAGAACAACAATGGCGATCGAACCCGAGCCCCGCGAGTCCCCGCCCAGAGGCGCACAACAACCACCGCACGCGGCGATCAACTCGCCGCCGACCTCGCCGCAGCACCAGCAGCCGCGGCATTCGACCCTGCTGTTGGTCACCGAAACACCCTTGCTGCGAACACAATTCGAAGCAGCGGTGGCCGCTGCCGCGGACTTCACGCTGGCCGGAACGTGCCGCGTACGAGATATCATCGCCGCCCACGAGCGGCTGCGACCCGACATCGTCATCGTGGACGGCGCTGTCGAATCGAACAGCGAGTGGCCCGGCTCGGCCGTTCGGTTGCAGGAACTCGAGTACCCACCGATGATCACGCTCGTCATCGACCGGGATACCGAACCATCGCCACTCGCCGACCGGGTAGATGCCATCTTGTCGGTGAAACTCGGAATCGCGGCCGTGCTCGAGGCCTTGCGGGTCCTGAAACTGGGGGCGGTGGTTTCGGTGGGGCCCCGATCACCGATATGCGCGGTGGATATGACCGCGAGCGATCTGGCGGAGCAGCTCTCGACGCTGACCAGAAGGGAACGCGAGATCCTGACCTTGATCGCCGACGGATTGTCCAATCGTCAGGTGAGTTCCCGGCTGTTCATCAGCCCGAATACCGTCAAGGAATATGTCAGCCGGATTCTCGGCAAGCTGGGGGTAACCAGCCGGATCGAAGCCGCGGTGCTCGCGGTGCAGGCGGAGATCCACGGGTATCCGGAGACGCGGTAGTACCGAGCCGATTCAGACCCGCAGCGCGGCGATCAACGCCGGACTCAATGCCAGCGCGGGCAAGGACTCGACCAGCAGGTCGACCAAAGCCTCTCGGGTGATGGGCTTGTCGATCATCCAGGCGAGGATGGTCTCCTCTACGAAGGCGATCCAGCCGCGAATGGCCAAGGTGAGCCGGGCCAGATCGGGGTCCTCGGGCGGCAGCGGCAGTTCGCTGACGATGAGATCGGCGATGGCGCCACGGGTTTCGTTGACATAGTCGGCCATGTCGGGGGTGACGCTGGCGGGCCCGCGCAGGACGGAGCGGTAGGACGCGGAGTGCTCGGTGGCGTAGTCGACGAACCGTTCGATCGAGTCGCGCAGCATGTCGAACAGCGACAGTTCGCGGTTGGGCATGATCGCGGCGAAGAACTCGGCGCTCACATGCCGGGCGATCGCCTCGTGGAATTCCTGCTTGGAGGCGAAGTAGTGGAACAGCAGCCCGCGCGAGATGCCTGCCTGCTTGGCGATGTCGTCGACCGCGACATCCTCGAGCGATCGGTCGACCAGCATCTCGGCACCGAGGGTGATCAGCTGCAGCCGACGCTCCTCGGGGCCGAGCCGCACACGCTTCGTCTCTCCCGGACTTCTGGTACTCACAGCGGCCATCCTAGCCGCTACTGAATCCAGTTCAATAGCTGTTGACTCCGCCTCAATAAGACCGTAGGCTGCAATACATGAGTCGTAAGGTTACAGACAATGTTGTCGAACCCCGGGTCGCCGAAACCCGCCACGTGAAGACGATCATCGTCGGCAGTGGGTTCGCAGGGCTCGGCCTGGCCATCCGCCTGCGCCAGGAGGGTCGCGACGACTTCCTCGTGCTCGAGCGCGGCAGCGAAGTCGGCGGCACCTGGCGCGACAACACCTACCCCGGTGCTGCCTGCGACGTGCCTTCGCACCTCTACTCGTACTCGTTCGCACTGAACCCCGACTGGACGCGCTCGTTCTCCAAGCAGGGTGAGATCCAGGGCTACATCTTGGGCGTCGCCGAGCGCTACGACGTGCTCGACCGGCACATCTTCGACTGCGACGTGCAGAGCATCCGCTGGAACGATGCAGACGCGCAGTGGGAGATCGGCTCAACCAAGGGCAATTTCACCGCCGACACCGTGGTCTCCGCGGTCGGCGCGCTGTGCGAGCCGTCGCTGCCCGACATCAAGGGCATCAACGACTTCGAGGGCGAGATCTTCCACTCCGCCCGCTGGAACCACGACGCCGACCTCACCGGCAAGCGCGTCGCGGTGATCGGCACCGGCGCCTCCTCGATCCAGATCGTGCCCGCCATCGCGAGCAAGGTCGCCACCCTCGACGTCTACCAGCGCACCGCGCCGTGGCTGCTGCCGCGCTCGGATCGCCCGTATCTGCTGCCCGAGCGGCTGGCGTTCAAGCACATCCCCGGCGCGCAGCGCCTCTCGCGAGCGGCCATCTACGCCATCCGTGAGACCCAGGTCGTCGGCCTGACCAGGTTCCCCGTGCTGATGAAGGCCTTCGAAGCCATCTCGCGGGCCAAGCTGCAGATCGAGATCCGCGATCCCGAACTGCGCAAGAAGGTCACCCCGAACTACCGGATCGGCTGCAAGCGCATGCTGATCTCCAACGAGTACTACCCCGCGCTGGATCGCGACAATGTCGACGTGGTCACCGACGGCATCGCCGAGGTGAAGGCGGGTTCCATCGTCACCGAGGACGGCACCGAGCGCGAGATCGACGCGCTGATCGTGGCCACCGGCTTCCACGTCACCGACTCCCCGGTCTACGAGACGGTGGTCGGCCGCGACGGTCGCTCGCTGTCGGAGGTGTTCGACGAGGTGGGCCAGCAGGCGTACAAGGGTTCGGCGATCGAGAACTTCCCGAACATGTTCTTCCTGGTCGGCCCGAACGTCGGCCTCGGCCACACCTCGATGGTGTTCATGATCGAATCGCAGATCAACTACGTCGCCAGCGCGCTCGCGACCATCGACGCCAAGGGCCTGCACACGGTGGAGGTCCGCAAGGATGTCCAGCAGGCCTACAACCGCGATCTGCAGGACAAGCTCGCCAAGACCGTCTGGAACACTGGCGGTTGCGCGAGCTGGTACATGGACAAGCACGGCAACAACACCACCCTGTGGCCCGACTTCACCTTCCGGTTCCGCAGTCTCACAAGACAATTCGATGTCGACGCCTACAATGTGACAACCGCTGGCGCCTCGCGCGCCGACGATCAGAAAGTGGTAGCCCAGTGAGCAAAGACGCTTACTTCACGAACAAGGTCTGCGTGATCACCGGAGCCGGTTCCGGCATCGGCCGCGCACTGGCCGAGAACCTGGCCGCCCGTGGCGCCAAGCTCGCGCTCTCCGATATCGACGCCGAGGGCCTGGCCCAGACCGTGGCCTCCTGCGAGAAGCTGGGCGCGCAGGTCAAGTCCGACCGGCTCAACGTGGCCGAGCGTGAGGCGTTCCTGCTCTACGCCGATCAGGTGAAGGCGCATTTCGGTGTCGTGCACCAGATCTACAACAACGCGGGCATCGCCTACCACGGTGACGTGGTCAAGACCGAGTTCAAAGACATCGAACGCATCATGGATGTGGACTTCTGGGGCGTCGTCAACGGCACCAAGGCGTTCCTGCCGATGCTGATCGAGTCCGGCGACGGCCACGTGATCAACGTCTCCAGCCTGTTCGGCCTGGTCGCCGTGCCCGGCCAGGCGGCCTACAACTCGGCCAAGTTCGCGGTGCGCGGCTTCACCGAGGCGCTGTACCAGGAGATGAAGGTCGCCAAGGCGCCCGTCAAGGTCACCTGTGTGCACCCCGGCGGTATCAAGACCGCGGTCGCCCGCAACGCCACCTACGCCGAGGGCATGGACGGCGCCAACGCCGCCACCCTGTTCGACAAGTACCTGGCGATTCACAGCCCGGAGATGGCCGCGCAGACCATCACCGAAGGCGTGCGCAAGGGCCAGGCCCGCGTGCTGATCGGCTGGGAGGCCAAGCTGCTCGACGTGAGCGTGCGCTTCCTCGCCTCCGGCTACAACCGGATCTCGACCGTGGTCAACGGCCGCTTCATGCCGAACTGAGAAGATCCAGGAAACTCCATGCGCGAGTTCAAGATTCCACTGCCGATCGCCCGCACGGTGCTCGACCCGGTATTCCGGGTGACACTCAACGCGCGGCTACCGGTCGTGGTGCAGCGTGTTCTGCTCGACGCGGTCTCCCGGCTGCAGCTGGTGCCCGGCGGTTCCGTCGTGCAGCACCTGCAGCTGGGTGGGCGCCCCGCCGAGCGCGTGATCGCCGAGACCGCCATTCCGGGTTCGCGTACCCGCGCGGTCCCGCCGGAACGTGCCGCGGGCGCGATCTTGTACCTGCACGGCGGCGGCTACGTGGTCGGTTCGATCGCCACGCACCGTTCGCTGGTGGCCGGGCTCGCGCGGGAGACCTCGTGCGCGGTGTATTCGCTGGACTACCGGCTGGCACCCGAGCACCCGTTCCCGGCCGGTCTCGACGACGCCGAGGCCGCGTTCCTCGACCTGGTCGGCAACGTCGGCTACCGACCTGATCAGATCTGTCTGGCCGGTGACTCGGCGGGCGGCGGCCTGGCGATGGCGCTGGCCCAGCGGCTGATCGAGCGGCATCAGATGACGCCGGCCGCACTCGGCCTCATCGCACCGTGGGTCGACCCCACCGAGGTGCCGAGCAGGGACCGCGATCTGGTGATCAACCGGGCGTGGTCGCGGGCGTGCGCCGCCTACTACCTCGGCGACGCCGCCGCGACCGAAGCGGGTTACGCCCCGCTGTCCGGAAACCTGATCGGCCTGCCGCCCACCTATGTGCAGGTCGATGTGAGCGAACTCCTGCACGACCAGTGTTGCAAGCTCGTCTCAGCCTTGCGTGGCGCGGGCGTGCACGTCCGCTTCACCGAAACCCGCGGTCTTTGGCATGTCGCGCAACTGCAGGCCGCGCTGGTCACCGAGGCAGCGCTGGCCCTCAGCGAACTCGCAGAATTCCTGCGAGAAGCAATTCAGCCAGTATCGATCGACGATTTACGATAAAGCCTGGTGACGGGCAATTCGGGCGGCGATATCGCGACCCGCGCGAACGTGTCGTAGATTACTGGCGAGTAGAACCCACTGGAAGGGCACAGATGCGAGAGTTCGAAGTTCCGGCTTCCTACACCATCCCGGACGATGCGAACAATTCCGACAACGTCTTCCGCTTCGCGCAGGAGACGCCGAACACGGTCTTGTTCAACGTCCCGAACGGCAGCGGCGGCTGGAACGACGTCACGGCAGCTCAGTTCGAGAAGGCCGTCACCGGCGTTGCCAAGGGCTTGATCGCCTCCGGCATCGAGCTGGGCGACCGCGTCGCGATCATGGCGGCCACCCGCTACGAGTGGTCGCTACTCGACTTCGCGATCTGGGCCGCCGGTGGCGTCACCGTCGCGATCTACGACAGCTCGGCCGCTGAGCAGGCCAAGTGGATCCTGCAGGATTCCGAGACCAAGCTGCTGGTCGTCGAGAACGACAAGCATCGCGCCACGATCGACGAGATCGAAGCCGGTTCGCTGACCGCGCTGGCCGAGACCCTGCAGATCGACAAGGGCGCGGTCGACACGCTCACCGAGCGCGGCGCCGATCTCGACGATTCCGTCGTGCACAACCGTCGCAAGCTGGTCGGCGCGGCCTCCCCCGCGACGCTGATCTACACCTCGGGCACCACTGGCAAGCCCAAGGGCGTGCAGCTGACCCACGCGAACCTCTACGCCGAGTCGCGCTCCGGCGGTATCGAGCTGTCCGCGTTCGTCACCGAGGGCCAGAAGACCCTGCTGTTCCTGCCGCTGGCGCACGTGTTCGCCCGCGCGGTCGCGCTGATCTCCTTCGATTCCAAGGTGACCATCCGCCACAGCGCGGACTGGACCACGTTGGTGGAGCAGTTCGGCGACTTCAAGCCGGACTTCATCCTCTCGGTGCCGCGCGTATTCGAGAAGGTGTTCAACTCCGCCAAGCAGAAGGCGCACGACGGCGGCAAGGGCAAGATCTTCGACGCGGCCGCTGAGACCGCCATCGCCTACAGCACGGCGCTCGAGACCAAGGGCGGCCCCGACCTGCTGCTCAAGGTCAAGCACTTCGTCTTCGACAAGCTGGTCTACAGCAAGCTGCGTGCGGCCCTCGGTGGCCAGTGCCTGGCCGCTGTCTCCGGTGGTGGCCCGCTGGGCGCGCGCCTGGGCCACTTCTTCCGTGGTGCGGGCGTGACGATCTACGAGGGCTACGGCCTGACCGAGACCACCGCCGCGTTCAGCGTGAACACGCCGTCGGCCATCCGGGTCGGCTCGGTCGGTCGCCCGATCCAGGGCCACGCGGCCAAGATCGCCGAAGACGGCGAGCTGCTGCTCAAGGGCTCGGTTGTGTTCGACGGCTACTGGGGCAACGCCGAGGCCACCGCCGAATCCATCGAAGACGGCTGGTTCAAGACGGGCGACCTCGGCGCCATCGACGCCGACGGCTTCATCACGATCACCGGTCGCAAGAAGGAAATCCTGGTCACCGCGGGCGGCAAGAACGTCTCCCCCGCGATCCTCGAGGATTCCCTGCGCGCGCACCCGCTGATCAGCCAGGTCATGGTCGTCGGTGACGGCCAGCCGTTCATCGGCGCGCTGATCACCCTCGACCCGGAGGCCCTGCCGGGCTGGAAGGATCGCAACGGCGTCGCCGCCGACACCGCGATCGAGACCCTGATCGAGAACCCGACGCTGGTCGCCGAGGTGCAGGCCGCGATCGACGAGACCAACAAGAAGGTCTCCAAGGCCGAGGCGATCAAGAAGATCCGCATCCTCCCGGTCGACTGGACCCAGGAGGGTGGCGAGCTCACCCCGAAGATGTCGCTCAAGCGCGCCGTCGTCATGAAGCAGTACGCGGGCGAAGTAGACAAGATCTACTCCTGACCCTCGCTCGCGTTAGGCCGGTTGCGTATCCGCAACCGGCCTTTCGGCTGTCTAGAACCGTTGCGCCGCGAATTGTGCCGCGGTGACGGTCATTCCGTTGATGCCGTAGAGCGTGTGCAGGGCATTGGGTTGGGCGAGTGGGGAACCGTCGCAGATGTTGTCCGCGTCGATACACAGGTCGATGGTCTTGTCCTTGTAGAGCGCGCCGATCGAGACCGGGGGCGCGTCGGCGTCGCGCATGAACCGATCCGACGGTTTGCCGAACAACGCGACCGCCGCGACATGCTCGGCCACCTCGGCCGCCATCGGCTCGGGCAGATACATCTCGTACTCCGGCGGCACGCCGTCGGGCACATCGACGCCGGTCGCGAACCCGGCCAGCGCCGCGCCCTGGGAGTACCCGCCGAGGACGATCCGCGCGTTGGGGCAGTTCGCCGCGATGTATTCGACGCGGCGCTGGGCATCGCTGATCCCCCGCACGACGGTGTGCGCGAAGGCGAGCCGATCGGTGAAGTCGCTGCTGGCCGGATAGTCGACGCCGTACGAGCCGACCGAGCGCCCGCCCGCGTTCGCGCGCAGTGCTTCGACGAAGGAAATACCGGTCAGACCGAGTTCGCCACCCGGCTCGGCGGTCCCGCGAGCGAACACCACCTCGATATCGGAACAGGGCGCGGCGGTAGCGGATTGGATGGGCGATACCAGGGGAATCGCGGCTGCCAAGAAGACTGCAGACACGAATCGCGAGAAGGAACGTGCTGTCATGCCGCGCAGACTACCGACCGCGAACGTTCACCAGCGCCTCGGCCACCGGCGCGCCGACAGCCCGACCTCATCGCATTACGATCGTGGTACGCTGTGTCGTGTTCGATGACATCCTGTGGACACCCGCGTCAGAAGCTCATATCGCTCGACACCAAGTCGAGCCGCACGAGGTGGGGGAGGCAACTGAGCGGCCGTTCCACACGATGCCCGGCCGAGAAGGCACCACACTGCTCCTCGGTCGCACGTATCACGGCCGGTACCTGCTGGTCGTGTTCGCGTCCGCCTACGACGGTCGCGCCTATGTCGCAACTGCTCGCGACATGACCGACGCAGAGCGGCGCGTGTACACCCGGAAAGCGAGATGACTATGGGTGATCTAGACAAAGCACGCGACTACTACGACAACAACGACATCGCGGACGAGATCGAAAACGCTGATCTGACGGCACACCCTGGCAACGCCCCCGGTAGCGCGATGGCTTCATACAGCGTTCGCATGCCCGCCGCCGTACTCGAAGAAGCCCGCGAAATCGCCAAGGTTCGCGGCATTACGACCGGCGCGTGGTTGCGAGAAGCCATCGAGGCGATGATCTCACGAAACCGCGACGACGAGGAATCGGTCCCGATCTCCGTGCTGCTGGCGGCCGCTGAGGAGTACCGGCACCGAAAGGCCTCCTGATCGCGACTCAGCCCGGCCGGCAGGTAGCGACGTAGGCTCAGTTCATGGCGTTCTTGCGGGCAGTGGCCGGAATCGTGGCTGCTGCGCTGGTACTCGGCGTGGCGGAGTTGGTCGCGGTGTTCACCGGGGCAGGCAGTGCGCCCGCGTACGCGCTCGGGGCCACGGTTGTCGACCACACTCCCGATGGGATCAGGGAGTGGGCGATCTCGACCTTCGGGACGAACGACAAGGCCGTGTTGTTCGTGTGCATGGGCATAGTCGCGGTCGTCGTCGCGGGGCTCGCCGGGGTCGCGGAACGGACGGCCCGCCCGATCGGGTCGGTCGGATTCGCGATCTTCGGAGTGGCTGCCGCGGCCATCGGCGCCGGCAGAATCGGCGGTTTCTCCGGTGCGCTGCCCGCGCTGATCGGTACTGCCGCTGGGATTCTCGCATTGCGAGGGCTGACCCGGCGGATCGACGACGCAGCCGATTCAGTGCGATCAGCGGCGAAACCTACTGCACCGCAACAGAATGACGGAATCTCATCGACCGTTGGCGAGGCATCGAGATACCCCGGTTCGGCACGCGGCGAGGCGGCAACGACCAGTGCGGCCACTGCGACGCCGGACGTGCGCGGCGATCGAATTCCATCGCGCACCGGCACATCGATCGCCGGGCGGCGGCGAGTGCTCGGTGGTCTCGCGGCGACCGGGGTGTTGGCGATCGGAGCCGGGCTCGCGGGGCGGCTGTTCGGTGGTGCCCGCCGCGATGTGACAGCCGAGCGCGCGACCGTCGAATTGCCCAGAGCAGCCGCACCACTGCCGGAGCTTCCGCCCGACGCCGATCTGCGGTTGCCCGGGCTCACCTCGTATATCACCCCCAACAGCGACTTCTACCGCATCGATACCGCGCTGATCGTTCCCCAGGTATCCACAGACACCTGGTCTCTGCGCATCCACGGCATGGTCGAACGCGAGATCCAGCTCAGCTGGGACGATCTGCTGCGCCGCACGCCGGTGGAACACCTGGTGACGTTGGCCTGCGTCTCCAACCCGATCAACGGCGACCTGATCGGCAACGCCCGCTGGCTCGGCTACCGCCTCGACGAACTGCTCGCCGAAGCAGGCCCGCTTCCCGATGCCGACATGGTGCTGTCCCACAGCAAGGACGGCTGGACCGCGGGCAGCCCGCTGTCGGTGCTCACCGACGGCCGCGACGCGATCCTCGCCATCGGCATGAACGGCGAACCCCTGCCCGTCCAGCACGGCTACCCCGCCCGGCTGGTGGTCCCCGGCCTCTACGGCTACGTCTCCGCCACCAAATGGGTCACCGAACTCGAGGTGACCCGCTTCGACAAGGCCACCGCCTACTGGACCCGCCGCGGCTGGTCGGCGCAGGGCCCGATCAAGACCGGCACCCGCATCGACACCCCACGCGGCCGTGGCCGAATCCCGCAGGGCCGCACCGTGATCGCCGGCGTCGCCTGGGCCCAGCATCGCGGTGTCACCGGCGTCGAGGTCCAGATCGACAACGGCGACTGGCGCCCGGCCCGACTTTCGACCGAAGTCACCACCGATACCTGGCGCCAATGGGTCTACGACTGGGACGCCACGCCCGGCCAGCACACCCTGCGCGCCCGTACCACCGACACCACCGGCCAACCCCAAACCGCTGTCGAACAAGACGTCATCCCCGACGGCGCTACGGGCTACCCCACCCTCACCATCCAGGTGCAGTAGCTGTCGACGCACGGAGAAGTTGCCCGAACAGGCTCCCCGTTGCCGGCAAGATGCCGCCGTCGGGCGGCGAGATCGACTGGAAGCGGTTGAGCGAGCTGGTGCTGTGAGCCCGTCTGCCCGTCGCTCACACGAATGCGCAACGGGCAGACGTACTTCGCGATCAGACCGACGCATCTGCTTTCGCGGGTTCGGACCTGCCTGCGCCGGACCTACCATGGCCGACGAACAGCGCTGACGCGATGATGCCGATCACCAGGATCGAGGCGGGCAGGATCATCGACTGGGCCAGCGAGGTGCTGAATTCGTCGACGATCTGGGGCGGGAGCGGGCCGGTGGCCGCGCCCTCCCCGACCGGGCCGCCACCGCCGAGGCCGTTGGCGGTCAGGCGGGCGGCGATCAGGGCGCTGATCGCGGCACTACCGAGGACCGAGCCGACCTGACGGGTGGTGTTGTACACGCCGGCGCCCGCACCGGCCTGGGCGACCGGCAGGTTGTGGGTGGCGGTGGTGGCCAGCGGGGCCCAGATGCAGGCGTTGGCGAGGCCCGCGACGCCGGCGGCGATCAGGAACCAGATGATCGACGAATCCGGCGTCATGAGCACGCCGAAGATGAAGACCGAACCGGCGAACAGGGTGAAACCGATGGTCGGCAGCAGGCGCGGTGGCAGCCGGTCGGAGATCTTGCCGATGAACGGCGCGGCGAAACCGGTGATGATCGCCATCGGCGCGAAGACCAGCGCCGAGACGGTCGGCGACATCTCGCGCACCGACTGCAGATAGAAGTACGTGGGCACCATCATCGAGGTCACCGCGGCGCCCATCGCGGCGATCGCCAGATTCGACAGCGCGAAATTGCGGTCACGGAACAGGCTCAGCGGCACCAGCGGTTCGCCTCTGTTGCGCGCCTGGTTGATCACGAACACGACCAGCATCACCACGCCGAAGCCGATCAACAGCCAGATCCGCAACGACCAGTCCTGCGAATTGCCTTCCTGGATACCGAAAACCAGTGCGAGCATGCCGATTCCGCTGAGGATCACACCGACGATGTCGAACTTGTGGTCGCTGGTCGGCAGCGCGGGCACCAGCCACACGGCCAGCCCGAACGCGATGATGCCGACCGGCACGTTGACGAAGAAGATCCATTCCCAGCCGAGGTTGTCGACCAGCACACCACCGAGGATGGGGCCGATCAGCGTCGCCAGCCCGGCGACACCGCCCCACAGGCCCATCGCGGCACCGCGCTTGTCCGGCGGGAAGGTGCGGGTGATCACGGCCATCGTCTGCGGCGTCATCAGCGCCGCGCCGATGCCCTGGGCGGCGCGGGCGGCGATCAGCATGCCGATGCTGCCGGACAGCCCGCACCACAGCGAGGCGGCGGTGAAGATCGCCAGGCCGATCAGGTAGATGTTCTTCGGCCCGAATTTGTCACCCAGACGGCCGGTGACCAGCAGCGGTACCGCGTAGGTGAGCAGGTAGGCGCTGGTAACCCAGATGACGTTGGAGATATCGGTGCTGAGCTCGGTCATGATGGCCGGATTGGCGACCGCGACGATCGTCATATCCAGCAGGATCATGAAGAACCCGACCACGAGCGCGAAGAGCGCTAGCCACGGATTACGTTGGGTGGTCATCGAATTCGTTCCAATCGAGGTGAGGGGTTCAGCTTCGGGCAGCCCAGCGGGGCCGGGGCGCGGCGTCGGGGTGATCCCCCTGCGGCCATTCGTGGGCGTGATCGTCGGTGATCCGTTCGCCGGTGTCGGGGTCGAACTGCTCCCATGGCACGGCACCGCTGCCGAGTTCGGCTGCGAACTCTTCGATCCAGGTGAGTTCGGCGTGGAGATTGGCGCGAATGTATTCCAGGACAACGTAATAGCGGCGCGGGATGGCACGGCTGCGCGTCCAGTCGAGCAGCGCGTCCATGTCGGTCCGCGACTGGTTCAGGTACTCCACGCGCTCCTCGAGCAACGCGACGACCTGCTCCTGCGGGAGGGTGTGCGCCTCGGCCAGCGCCACCCGGAAGATCGGATACTCCTGCACCGGCGTCCGCAGCAGCTCGGCGATCCGCCCGCGCAGCGCGGTTCGCCCGGAATCGGTGATCCGATAGGTGGTCCGCTCCGGCCGATTCCCGGCCCGACCGACCCCCTCCGCCGCCACCATCTCGTCATCGGCGAGCCGGGCAACGACGTGATACAGCGACCCCGGCCGCACCTTGACCAGCAGATCCTCCCGCCGAGCGATCAACAGCTGATACATCTCGTACGGATGCATCGGCCGCTCATCGAGCAACGCGAGCACCGCGATAGCCAACGGTGTCATCGCGTTCCGCCCTGACTGCCCCACCCCGCCACCTCCACTCCAGCTCTATGTTCCAGACCAAATATTCCAGTAGAAATATACGGAGCGGGACATAGCATGGCAAGGCTGAAACCAACCGATTGCCATGTCTCGAGCAACCTGGCCGAGCCGGCGGTGGGCTGCGCCGGGGCAGAAGGGCGAATTGCCGGCGTAGTAGCGCTGCGGCGTCCAGATCTGGGGCGTCGATCTGACAGGTGCGGCCACGGTTGGGAACCTCGACGTCGCACACCACTACGCCGGGCTGTGCCGGACTCCGTTCAGCCGCGGGCGGTGGCGCCCCGAAGGGGATGGACCCGGTCGGATATAGATCGAACAGGTGCGCCGTTCATCACGATGAAATACCGTGAAAGTGGTTGCGAGGCCGGGAAAAGCGAGCTGGTTGGCTCGCCCATTCGTACGGGCATGACACGCCCAACTCGGGTGGCCACGAACACTCACAGCCGAGGTGAAACCATCATGTCGTCCGGTCAGTTCCTCGTCGGTTCAGCCATCATCGTTGTCATATTGGCAGTCATACTGCTCGGCACCGCTAGAACCGAGCTTCGGAAACGAAGCAACGCCGTTGACGAACAGGTCGCGCTCGGAATGATGGAATCGGAAGTTGTTGCGCTGCTGGGGTATACGAACAAGCAGGTGAGCACCGAAGAGATCCTCGCGAGTTTCACAGTCGTCGTCACGGACGGGAAGTTGCCCAGTCAGCGCTTCTGGAGCTATTCCAACAAACCGCGCGGCTACAACACCGATCTCGTCTTTCAGGGCGATCAACTCGTGCGTGTACGACAGACGTCGAGGCGAACGGGCGAAGTCGTTCGAGACGAGGAAATCTCGGATCCGGTCGGCGCACAAGCGGACAAGGTCGTCATGGCCGCGCGGCAGCTACCTCCCGGCGAAGCCGAGGATATTCAGCGCGACTTCGCGAAGGTCGCGGACGCTTGGGGTGCGAGGGCAGTGCTTGTAGTGGCCGCGGGCGACCTGCGCGGTTGGATCGCAAAGCTCCTGGCGGACAACGCTGCTGAGAGCTTTACAGATTTGCGCATCGACGTGGAGGTCTCCGAACGTCCTCCGCGGGTTCGGCTCATCGCGATCAGCGAGTCGCTGCTTATCGCGGGCCGACCTTCTGCGCGGGCCTATCGAATCGTGCATCAATTGGACGGTGATTTCGCCGTATACGGCCATCCAGGCATGTATCGGTAAAGCCCGATCGTGACGGAAGATCGTTGCGGACTTCACCGACGCCATGTCGATCCGTAGTCGTCCAGCGACGACCCGTCCAGGGCAGTGCCGGGTCGTGCTCGGTGGTGGTGTTCCTACGGGACCAGGACCATTTCCGGGTGCAGCAAGGTGGCCGGTAGCTGGGCGAGGTCGTCGTATCGACCGAGCGTCGTATCGAAGAAGCTGCGCAGGTAGTCGAGTTGCACATCGAGTGACTTGCGCGGATCGATGGTGCCGACGACCTGCGACGCGGCAGCGGAGGGGATGAGGCCCGCGGCGACCAATGGTGCGGCGATCAACTGGGTGTCGCAGAACGACTGATGTTGTGCGCCGTTGAGGCGGAAATTCAGTTTCGGGCCGTGACTGGTTGCCCAGAACTGTTTCCAGCTCGGGACGTCGTCACGGTCGTGGCCCTCACCGTTGATGAGCATGAAAGGGCGGTCCAGCCCGTCGGTGACAACCGAGCCCCAGAGACGGCCATCGAGGTTGGCTGCCGCCGCGATCCGGCGGTCGTCGTGCATTGCCTGGGCCGCGGTGGCGCCGCCGAGGGAATGTCCGAACATCCCGACCTTCGATACATCGAGTACGCGGGCGAGGTTCGCGGGCAGCGGGTGCTGGTCGGCATCCGGGTTGTTCCCCGCGGTGATGTCGGCGAGCCTGTCGAGCACGAACCGCGTGTCGGCTACCCGCGTCTCTATCGCGATAGCGCCCTGAGCCTCGACTTCGCCGGGATCGGTGGTCGGCGGCAGGAGGCTGCGTTCGATCCGCCCGCCGGGGAATTCCGTCGCCAATGATTCGTAGGTGTGACTCAGGGTGACCACAACAAAACCGTGGCTGGCAAGGTCTTCGACGTGCGCTGTACTCAGCTCACGCGGCATGCCCATACCCGGCGAGAACACAACGATCGGGCGCGGCCCACGAGAGATCTCCGCGGGCGCGCCGAGGTGGCCGTGGCTGGGCGCGATCGTCAATCGCTCCGTCGACGCTGCCCCGATCTGAGCGAGACTG
Source organism: Nocardia sp. NPDC058480 (assembly GCF_042720495.1). Classification (NCBI taxonomy): domain Bacteria; kingdom Bacillati; phylum Actinomycetota; class Actinomycetes; order Mycobacteriales; family Nocardiaceae; genus Nocardia; species Nocardia sp. NPDC058480. The sequence continues at coordinate 292,687 of NZ_JBHXMN010000001.1, forward strand.
TCGGCATAGATCCGAGTGAGACTGGGAGAAAGCCAAGGCCGCGCAGGCGCTCCCGCCACATCGGCGGCGGGATACCAGATGCTCACCATCAATTCGCGCGGCGCGCTCGGCTTGTACGGATCGCGCCGCGAGGAATCGACCAAATGCATGTCTGTTACACCGATTGCCTCGGCACCAGATGGTTCCGGCAGGGTAATGAGCACCGAGTCCTGTTGCGGCAATTCTGGTTCAGCGTGAGCGACAACGCCGACCGTGGGCACCATCAGCAGAACAAGAACCGAAATGCATCGAAATACCTTCGTCCACACGACCATTCACTCCCCAAGCGTCGACATCGCCAGCCTTCGGCCGGTTCAGCCTAGCCCGAGCCCGGTAGGTGGCCCTGTGGCTGACGTTCGCCGCGGACGAGCACCATCTCCTCGCCTACAGGCTGTGGGCGTCCAGCCAGGATCTGGCTGCGTCGGCGGGGCGGGTGCCGGTTTCGATCTGGTTGATCGACTCGATCAGGCCCTCGGTGGTCAGTTCGCCTGCCACGTAGTTGAGCTTTTTCAGCTGTTGGCGGTCGAAGATGCCGGTGCGGTAGAGGGCGAGGATGTTCTGGGCGCGGAAGGTGTAGTCGGGGCCGGGGAGGGCGTCGCGGGGGCGTAGGTCGGTGCCGTCCGCGGCGTCGGTTACCGAAAGGCCCTGTGGGAGTGCGGCGTTGACTGCGGCGACGACCTCGTCAGGTTTGCGGGCCGGGGAGGCCGGGTTCCAGCGGTCGAGGAGGGCGCCGTTGCGGGCGGGTAGGACCGCGATGCGGCCTGCGTCGAGATCGGCGAGTGGGGTGGTCAATCCGGTGACGACGGTGGATTCGGTGCCCGTGCGGGCCAGTGCCTGGGAATAGATCTCGGCGAGCAGAACCGATTCCGTCGACGAATCCGCGCCCACCGCAACCACCGGCTTCGCGTCGTCGGAGGCGCAGGAAATAGTGGTGAAAGCGCAGGCTGCGGCCAGGATCGCGACGGCGGTTCGGCGCACGGCGACCGAGTACATCCGGCGACACCAACTTTCCGTATTTGCCGTCAACCCGCGCAATTCGGCCCGACGGCGGGCAGTATGAACTACCAGAATGTACCTGTGGCCCCCGGGTCGCACGCACAGCGCACTGCCCGCCTTTGCCGGAAGGACACCAGTGAAAACCGCCTTCGCCTCCTCATCACCAGGACAACGTCGACCGGCACGCCGCCTCGCAGTGCGGGCGGGCCGGGTACTGGTCGCCGCGGTGGCGCTGGCCGCCGCCATGATCGTCGCCGCCTGTGGCACCAGCGATCCGCTTGCCGCGAAGGGGGATTGCGCGAGCGACGCGTTGATCGTCGGGTCGGCCAACTTTCCCGAGTCCGAGACCGTCGCCAACATCTACACCGAGGTGCTGCGGATCAACGGCTTCAAGGTCGACACCAAGTTCGATATCGGCTCGCGCGAGGCCTACATTCCCGCACTGCGCCAGTGCGCGATCTCGCTGATCCCGGAATACACCGGCAACCTGCTGCAATACCTCGACAAAGACGCCACGGCCACCGCCGCGCCCGAGGTGAACGCCGCGCTCACCAAGGCGCTCGGCGACGACCTCGCCATCGCCACACCCGCCCCCGGCGAGGATTCCGACGCGGTGGTCGTCACCCGCGCCACCGCCGACAAATGGGGCTTGAAGTCCATCGCCGACCTCGCACCGCACTCGGCCGAGGTGAAGTTCGGCGGGATGGCCGAATTCGCACAGCGCCCGGGCGGATTGCCAGGTTTGAAGAAGACCTACGGACTCGATATCAGCGACGCCAATTTCGTGCCGATCGCCGACGGCGGTGGCCCCGCGACGGTGCGCGCGCTGGTCGACGGCCAGGTGACCGCGGCCGACATCTTCACCACCTCGCAGGCCATCGCCGAGAACGACCTGGTCGTGCTCGCCGATCCCCAGCACAATTTCGCGGCGCAGAACGTGGTGCCGCTGTTCAATGCGGCGAAGAAGACCGACAAGGCCGTTGCCGTGCTCGACGCGGTATCGGCCAAACTGACCACCACCGAACTGATCTCGCTGAACACGGCCGTCTCGGGCGACAGCAAGATCGAACCGAAGGCCGCCGCGCTCGCCTGGATCACGGCGAAGGGTTTGAACTCCCCCATCGGCTAGGCGCACCTGGGCCTCGAGGAGAAACACATTGTCCGACATCGTATTCCGCGGTATCGACAAGACCTATCCGAACGGCACACACGCGGTGCGCGACCTGAACCTGCACATCGACTCGGGATCGTTGTCCGTCTTCGTCGGGCCGTCCGGCTGCGGCAAGACCACCTCGATGCGGATGATCAATCGGATGGTCGACCCCACCGCGGGCACCATCACCATCGACGGACGCGACATCGCGACGGTCGATCCGGTGAAACTGCGCCTCGGCATCGGCTACGTGATCCAGAGCGGCGGGCTGCTGCCCAACCGCAAGGTGGTCGACAATGTGGCGACCGTGCCGATCCTGCTCGGGCAATCACGCAAGGCCGCCCGCGCGGCGGCGCTGGAGGTCATGGACCGGGTGGGGCTGGATCGCGGTCTGGCGCAGCGGTATCCGTCGCAACTCTCGGGTGGACAGCAGCAGCGGGTCGGGGTGGCGCGGGCGCTGGCCGCGGATCCGCCGGTGCTGCTGATGGACGAACCGTTCAGCGCGGTCGACCCGGTGGTGCGCGCCGAGCTGCAATCGGAGATGCGGCGCCTGCAAGCGGAGCTGAACAAGACGATCGTGTTCGTCACCCACGATATCGACGAGGCGATCACCCTCGGCGACAAGATCGCGGTGTTCGGACGCGGTGGGGTGTTGCAGCAATACGACACGCCGGAGCGCGTACTGGCCCAGCCCGCGACAGATTTCGTCGCCAGGTTCGTCGGGAGGGACCGCGGCTATCGAGGGCTTTCGTTCCGTAGCGCCGAAGCTGTCGCGCTGGCACCGATTCGGATGATCGAGCCCGACGACATCGCCGGATTGCGGCTCACCCAAGGCGAATGGGCGCTGGTCGTCGATGCCTTCGGCAAGCCGGGCGGCTGGATCGATGTCACCGGCGTGGAGCGAGTGCGCGCGGGAAAACCCTTGGACTCCAGCGTATCCGCCGGTGGTTCGCTGTTCACCCCGGACGGCGACCTCCGTCAGGCGCTGGACGCGGCCATCTCCTCGCCCGCTGGCATCGGCGTCGCCGTGGACGAGGCGGGTGCCGTGCGCGGCGGGCTGCTCGCCACCGACGTGCTGACCCAGCTCGCGCGACAGCGGGCAACCGCGGACGCCGAACGCAATCAGGAGTTCTTCGCCAAGGGCACGTCGTGAGATATCTGATCGACAACTTCGCCGACATCATGGCGATCACCCGCACCCACCTGGTGCTCGCACTGGTTCCCCTGCTGATCGGCCTGGTGATCGCGGTCCCGGTGGGCGCGCTGGTGCGCGGAAACCGCTGGGCTCGCCGGATCACCACCACGATGTCGAGCCTGGCCTACACCATCCCATCGCTCGCGTTGTTCGTGATCATTCCGCCGCTGATCGGCATCTCGATGATCGACCCGCTCAATGTGATCATCGCGCTCACCGTGTATTCGACCGCGCTGCTGCTGATCGCGGTGCCGATGGCGCTGGATACGGTGCCCGCCAGCGTGGTCGATGCCGCCGACGCGATCGGATTCGGACGGTTGCGACGCACCGTCACCGTCGATATGCCGTTGGCGCTACCGGTTTTCACCGCCTCGTTGCGCGTGGTGGTGGTCACCAATATCGCGATGGTGTCGGTGGGCGCGCTGATCGGCGTCGGCGGGCTCGGGAAGCTGTTCACACAGGGCTATCAGCGTGATTACCCCGACCAGATCATCGCAGGCATCATCGTCACCCTGGTGCTGGCACTGATCTTCGATCGACTGGTGTTCCTGCTCGGTACCCTCGCGACCCCGTGGACCCGTGCCGACGCGCGGGTGAAAGGGGCGCGGTCGTGAACCTGTTCATCGAGGCCTGGAACTACCTCAGCGACGGCGCCAACTGGGGCGGCCCCACCGGCATCGAACATCGCCTGCTGCAACATCTTTGGTACAGCTTCCTGGCGGTGGCGTTGTCGGCGGTGATCGCGGTGCCGCTCGGGCTGGTCATCGGGCACACGCGTCGCGGCAGCGCGGTGATGGTCGGCTTCGCCAATGCCATGCGAGCGCTGCCGACGCTGGGCCTGCTCACCTTTCTGGTGCTCGGACTCGGGCTCGGGCTGATCCCGCCGCTGCTGGCCCTGATCACCGTCGGTATTCCACCGCTGCTGGCGGGTGCCTATGCGGGGATCGCGAATGTGGGAGCCGATGTGGTCGACGCGTCACGGGCGATGGGGATGACGGAGCGCCAGATCCTGTTCCGGGTCGAGGTGCCCAATGCGATGCCGGTGCTGCTCGGCGGCTTGCGCAGCGCGACTTTGCAAGTTGTCGCCACCGCGACGATCGCGGCTTACGTCAACCTCGGCGGGCTGGGCCGATACATCTTCGACGGGCTCGGCCTCTACCGGTACGACCTGGTGCTGGTCGGTGCGCTGCTGGTGGCGGCGCTGGCGCTGGCGCTCGACGGGCTGCTCGCGGTGGCGGTCTGGGCCAGCGTGCCAGGATCCGGCCGAGTCACGCGCCCTGCCTCCCCCGGCGTAATCGTGCAATCGAGCGCCGCACACTCAGAATTCTGACTGGAACGAGCCGTTTTGCACGATCAGGCCGGTCCTACAGCGTCAGTCGTCGCCGAGTAGTGCGCGCAGGTGCGGGTCGTCGGCCAGCACTTCCTGCATCCTGGCGCGACCGCGGGAACGCTGAGCTTGCGCGTGGACCCATTCCTGCGCAGCCAGCACCATCGCCACATTCACCGACACACCATCGGCCTCGGCCCCGGCGGCCAGCTGTTCGTAGACCTCGTCGGGGAGCTGCACGGTGATCGTGGTCATCGTTCGATGATCCCAGACACGTGACAGCGCCCCCGCTCCGGTGGGAACGGGGGCGCTGTCAGCAGCAAACTAGGCGACACCCTCGGCGCGCGCGGCTTCCGCGACGGCCTCGGCCACAGCCGGAGCCACGCGCGGATCGAGCGGGCTCGGGATGATCTTGTCGACGGCGAGCTCGTCGGCGACGACACCGAAGATGGCGTTCGCGGCGGCGACCTTCATGCCCTCGGTGATCCGGCGGGCACCGGCATCGAGCGCACCCTTGAACACGCCGGGGAAGGCGAGCACATTGTTGATCTGGTTCGGGAAGTCGCTGCGGCCCGTCGCCACGATCGCCACGTACTTGGCGGCCACGTCGGGGTGGATCTCCGGATCCGGGTTGGACATGGCGAACACGATCGCCTCCGGCGCCATCGAGGCGATGAGCTCTTCTCCGATGGTGCCGGCGGACAGGCCGAGGAACACATCGGCACCGGCCAGCGCGTCGGCCGGGCCACCGGTCAGGCCACGCGGGTTGGAGCGGGCGGCCAGGTCGGCCTTCACACCGTTGAGACCGTCGCGACCGGCGCTGACGATGCCCTTGGAGTCGAGCACGACGACGTCGGGGACGCCGGCGGCGATCAGGATGTCGGCACAGGCCACACCGGCCGCACCGGCACCGGAGACGACGACCTTGAGCGCCGACATGTCACGGCCCTGCACCGCGGCCGCGCCCTTGAGGGCGGCCAGCACCACGATGGCGGTGCCGTGCTGGTCGTCGTGCATGACCGGGCAGTCGAGCGCCTCGATGACGCGGCGCTCGATCTCGAAGCAGCGCGGGGCGGAGATGTCTTCCAGGTTCACCGCGCCGAAGCTCGGACGCAGGTGGATCAGCGTCTGGACGATCTCGTCGGGGTCGGTGGTGTCGAGCACCAGCGGGATCGAGTTCAGGCCCGCGAACTTCTTGAACAGCGCGGCCTTGCCCTCCATCACGGGCAGCGAGGCGCGCGGGCCGATGTCGCCGAGGCCGAGCACGGCGGTGCCGTCGCTGACCACGACCACGAGGCGGTCGGTCCAGGTGTAGCGCTTGGTGAGCGCGGCGTCCTCGGCGATCGCACGGCTGACCTGGGCGACACCGGGGGTGTAGGCGATGGACAGATCGCGCTGGGTCTCGAGGGGGGCGCTCAGCTCGACCGACAGCTTGCCGCCGAGGTGGCCCGCGAAGATCTCGTCGTTGGTGATGGCAGCTAGGCTCGCTGCGTCATCGGCCTTGGGCGCCGCGGTGGCATTCGGTGCGTCAGTCACAGGTGACACGATTTCACTCCTGCTCGAGTCGGGCTCAACCGGGGGACGGTTACCGCCGGGTATATCGGAACTACGAATTTTCAGACGCCGGATTTCTACGACGTCGGATCGCTACAGCACTCATCGGGTGCGCGACCGCACGCGTTTCGCGGTGGCTACCGGTACGCGTGGCGCGGCACTGATCCGCCGAGCGGAACCGGACGGGTGTGTCCGGGCGAGCAGAACGGGTCGACCGACGCTGCGACGGTGCGTCGCACGGCGGAAGGTCGCCGATGTCCCCGATCCCGGCGGTGGCAAGGGAAGGGAATCCGCAACATTCTGCCAGCATGGTGCGTCGATTGACAAACTGCGTCATGTGTCGAGCGTAGCCGTGTCGAATTGCCGTGGCGTAAGCGAAAACTCGCAGCACAGCGGTAACATCCGGTGAACTCTCACACCGTGGCGGGGGTAGCCGCGGTGAGCTCGCCACCGAGTGGCTCCGGCCATTCCTCGCGACGCACCCACACGTCGTCGAGCCCACCACAGCGCAGCCGGACCAGCCAGTCCGAGCGCGCGGCGGGGTGGTCGATGCGACGGTGGATACCGCGACTCTCGGCGCGCACGAGCGCGCTGTAGCCCGCCCACCGGGCGACGGCGAGCAAGGCCGCCGCCTGACGTGCCCGCAACTGCCCGACGCCGAGGCCGCCGAGTTCGAACTGCGCGCCGGGCCACATGGCGTCCAGTTCGGCGATGCTGTCGCCGAGGCTGCCCGCGCTACGCCGGTAGCTGCGGCGCAACGGCAGCGTGTGTTCCTGCACCAGGCCGACCACCGAACGCGGATCGATGTGGGCATGGGGACCGAGGCCGGCGCCGGGCACGGGGCGCGCGCTGCTCGCCCGTTCGTTGGCGACCGCGAACGCGGCGGCACCGTGCCCAGCCCAGGTGCCAGAGGCCAGCGCCCACGCACCGTTGAGGCCGCCGCCGGCGCCCGCCGCTCCGGTGACCACCTGCCTGCCCGTCACATCGCCCGCACCGAACAGACCGCGGATCGTCGTCGAGCAAGCGGTGTCGGCGAGAGCGAGTCCACCCGCGCCGCGGATGGTTCCCTCCAGCACCGCCCGCACGGGAACCCGTCCCGTGGCATCGACGGCGCCGTGTCTGCTCAGCCAGTGCCGGACGGTGTCGGGCACCTCGTTCAGTGCGGCGAAGACCCGCCGACCGTCCGCGATGGCGGCAAGTGCCGCCGGATACCGGTCGGGCAGTTCGGCGCCCGCTTCGTCGTAGAGGGCCGCGAAATGCACCGACAGACCGGGCGCGACCGCCGGATGCGGATGCACTCGCGACAGCACCGGTGCCAGTCCGTACGCGCTGGAGAATTCCATCCCGCACAGTTCGGCACCGGCCTCGGCCGCCATCAGCAGGCCCTCGCCGGTGCTCACCTCGGTTCCCGCACCCCCGGACAGGAAGGCACAGCCACCGGTGGCGACCACGACCGCGCCTGCCCGGATGGCCCACGGCCGAAACTTGTTGTGGCGCTGGACCCCCGCGGCCCCGACCACCGTGCCCGCCGGATCGACGAGCAGTTGCAGCGCCGGATGATGATCGAGGATGCGCACGCCCGCCTCCAGCGCGCCGCGACGAAGTCTGCGCAGGTAGCTCGCGCCGTCGAAATGCACGTGGGCCGGGTCGCCGTTCGGGTCGGGCACGCGGTGGCGGGTGCCCGACCAGGTCTGCAATCGCCGGTGGGTCTCGTCGACGACGCGGTGCAGCCAGGCCCGATCACCGAGACCGCCGCCACCGACGAACACCTTCTCGACCGCCTCGGCGCGGCCGGGACCGGGCGGAATATCCCAGAGCACGGTGGTGCCGTACACGGTGGGACCACTGGAACCGCAGCGGCTCTTGTCGACCAGAACCACCCGCGCGCCCGTCGCCGCGGCCGAGACGGCGGCCCAGAGCCCGGCGGGTCCACCGCCGAGGATCAGGACATCCGTTTCGATGCTGGTCACAAACAGAAATATTCGGGCACAGTTCACCCGTCCGCAACCATTACGGGTCCGTCAACCCCACCATTGTGTCCAAAGCAATACACCGGCCGTGACCAAGACCGCCGCGGATCCGAGCAGTGCCGATATCCCGCGCCGCCGATCGGCGAACACCTGGGCAACGATCACCACCGCCGCGGCCACGAAATGCCACGTCAGTGATTCACCGCCTGGCCCGGGAAAGTCGCGGCGCGAGCCGATCACGGCCGCGCCGACGACCACGCACAACAGCACGAGCACCCCGCCCGCCACCACACCACTGACCGTGCGCACCAGCGTCACGGGGCGATCACCGGCGTCCCGCTCGCTTTGTCGATGAGCGCTTCGTACTGCTCGGGATCGGTGGCGCACGCGCCGATCTCGATGGTCTTGTTGCTGCCGTGATAGTCCGACGAGCCGGTGCGGACAAGGCCCAATTCCCGCGAGAGCCCGGTCAGCACACGGCGATCGGCGGAGCTGTGATCCGGGTGGTCGATCTCGAGCCCGCCGAGGCCGAGCCCGGCCAGCTCCCTGATCTCGTCGAGCGCCAGCAGCCTGCCCCGGGTGCGCGCGCGGGCATGGGCGATCACGCTGACCCCGCCCGCGGCCGCGATCAACTGCACCGCCCTGGTCAGCGGGGTGTCGGCCTTCTCGGCGTAGTACGGCCCGTGCGGGGCGAGTAGATCGATGAACGCGGCGTTCACGCTCTCGACCACTCCGGCCGCGACCAGTGCCTGCGCCAGATGCGGCCTGCCCACGGCGGGACCGGCGCTCGCCATCACCGCGTCGGGATCGATCGGCAGTCCGTCGGCGGCCATCTTGTCGGCCATCGCCCGCACCCTGGCCACCCGTTCGGCGCGCAACCGCTCGCGTTCGGTGGCGAAACCGCGGTCGGTGGGGTCGAACAGATACGCCAGCAGGTGCACCGGCACCGGGTGGCCGTCCTCCCCCATGCCCGTGCACGACATCTCCATGCCACGCACCAATGTGAGGCCGGGTGGGCGGGCGGCCTCGGCCTCGGCCCAGCCGCCGGTGGTGTCGTGGTCGGTGATCGCGACGACGTCGAGACCGGCCGCCGCGGCATGACGCACCAGTTCGGCGGGGGTGTCGGTGCCGTCGGAGGCGGTGGAATGGGTGTGGAGGTCGATGCGCACACCCTCAGTCATACAGTGCGGTCTCGGCTGGCGCGCACTCGTCCGCCGAGACGGGCGGTGGCCGTAGGATCACGCTGGTGCCCTCCCTACCGCCGATGCCGTCGTTTCGTGGCCCTGGCCGGGCCACGCATCCGCGACCGCGGATACCGGTGCCGACCGCGCGCGCCATCGTCGACTGCGGTGTCTACGTCGATGGCACACGCACGCCGGGACATTTCACCCCGGAGCAGGCGTTGAGCGAAGCGCGCAAGACCGAGGCCGGCTTCGTGTGGGTCGGCCTGCACGATCCCGACGAGTCGCAGATGAACGAGATCGCCCGGATCTTCGACCTGCACCCGCTCGCGGTGGAAGACGTCGTGCATGGCCGCCAGCGCCCCAAGCTGGAGCGCTACGACGACACCCTGTTCCTGGTCATGCGCACCGTCAGCTACATCGAGCACGATATCCACGCCATCAGCGAGATCGTCGAGACCGGCGACATCATGGTCTTCACCGGCCCGCATTTCGCGATCACCGTGCGCCACGGCGAACACACCGGCCTCGCGGGGGTGCGCCGGGAACTGGAGGGCAATCCCGATCAGCTGCGGCTCGGTCCGTGCGCGGTGCTGCACGCGGTCGCCGACCACGTGGTCGACTCCTACGTCGAGGTGTCCGAATCGGTGGAGGAGGACATCGACGAGATGGAAGAGGCCGTGTTCACGCCGTCGTCGAAGATCGGCATCGGGTCGATCTTTCAGCTCAAACGGGAAGTCGTCGAACTGCGGCGGGCGGTCGGGCCGCTCGGATTGCCGTTGCAGCAATTGGTCCACAACCAGGACCTGCCGCTACCCAAGGAGATTCGCCGCTACCTGCGCGACGTCGCCGATCATCACACCAGCGTCTCCGAGCACATCACCTACTTCGACGAATCGCTCAGCGCGCTGGTGAACGCGGCCCTGGCCAAGATCAGCGTCCAGCAGAACACCGACATGCGCAAGATCTCGGCCTACGCGGCGATGGCGGCCGTGCCGACGATGATCGCGGGCGTCTACGGCATGAACTTCGACCACATGTGGGAGCTGCACCAGGTGTGGGCGTACCCCGCCGTGCTGATGCTCATGGCGGGGCTGTGCGCGCTGTTGTTCCGCAGTTTCCGCCGCAACAAGTGGCTCTAGAGGTTCACCGCACCGCGCTCGGGATCACGCACGTCGATACCGGCCTCGGCCCAGGCCTCGCGCAGCGCTTGGGCACCACGCACCCGCACCCAGGCGGCCTCGGTCGCGGTCACCGGGGTGACGCTGAGGTAGCGCACCGGGTCGGCGGGATCGGGCAGCGGGATCGCGGGAATGTCGCTGTCGCCGAGCACCACCGCGGTGAACTTCGCGTTGCGCCACAGCGGTTCGCCGAGATCGAGGAGCGCGTCCGCTTGCAGCACAACACCTTCCACCGACGGCGAGGCGACCAGGACGCCGAGGGATTTGGCCACCCCGACCTGCGGGTCGGCGCTCATCAACAGCGTCAGGATCAGTTCGGCGCGCGGTCCGCGCACCGGGTCGGCCAGCAGATCGGTCGGATCACCCATCGGATGACGTGAACCGCCCAGCGTGGCGTAGTGGACCGCGCCGTCGCCCGGGATACGCAGGATCTCGACGGGTTCCAGCCCGAGGAAGGTCACCGAGGCCGAATCGACCTGTGCGCGTTCGACATCGAAGTGATCCAGCACCGCGGCGCGGACCGTGTTCTCTACATCCATTGCGCTACAGGGCCAATCGGGCCAGCATGTCGCGGGCTTGTTCGGCGGACTTCGGATCGCACAGCACGTCGTAACGCCCCGCGACCAACTGCATGGTCGAGGCGAAATCGCGCTGACCCTTGGTGGCCGCGTACGGGATCGACGTGGTGATGACACCGAAGACGATGCCGCCGAGCAGACCGACGACGAGCGGTCCGAGCGCACCGCCGGTGGTGGTGAACAGGCTCAGCAGCAGACCGAGGAACAGGCCGAGCCACGCACCCGACACCACACCGCCGCCGATGACCTTGCCCCAGGTCAGCCGGTAGAGCACCCGCTCGACCTGCATCAGATCGACACCGACGATGGTCACGTCCTGCACCGGGAACTGCCCGTCGGCCAGGTAGTCGACCGCACGCTGCGCCTCGGCGTAGGTGGGATAGGAGCCGACCGGCCAGCCCGACGGCGGCGTCGGCAACGCCTGCCGCCCGCGATTCGAGTTGCCCAAGGGATTCGTCATAGTCCTATTCTGCTATTCGTCGACCGACTGTGCCGCAGTGAAACGCCTCATCCCGGCGGCACGGCCCTTGTCTGCTACCACCTGAGCCATTTTGGCGCTTGCTTCGTCGATCATCTCATCTCCCAACATGACAGCTCCACGCGCGCCACCTGCCTCGGAGGTGTGGAAGGCGTAGGTCTCCAGGATCAATTCGGCGCGGTCGTAGTCGGCTTGGCGTGGGCTGAAGATCTCGTTGGCCGCGTCCACCTGACCCGGATGCAGCACCCACTTGCCGTCGAAACCCAGTGCGGCCGTACGGCCCGCGGCCCGCCGGAAACCATCGACATCGCGAATCTGCAGGTAGGGTCCGTCGATCGCCTGCAGGCCGTGTGCTCGGGCGGTGAGCAGGATCGTCATCAGGATGTGGTGGTAGGCGTCGCCGACGTCGTAGCCCTCCGGCTGCTCGCCGACCACCAGCGTGCGCATATTGATGCTGGCCATGAAGTCGGCGGGCCCGAACACCAGCGCCTGCACGCGCGGGCTCGCGGTGGCGATCGCATCGATATTGCGCAGGCCGAGCGCGTTCTCGATCTGCGGTTCGATACCGATCTGCCCGACCTCGAGGCCGCTCGCCTTCTCCAGCTGGGTCAGCAGCAGATCGAGGGCCTGCACCTGACCCGCATCGGTGACCTTGGGCAGCAGGATCGCGTCGAGCCATCTGCCCGCGCCCTCGACCACGCTGATCACATCGGCGAAGGTCCATTCGGTCGACCAGTCGTTGACCCGCACCACCCGTAACTGCGCACCCCAGCCGGGTTCGTTCAGCGCGGCGACGATGTTCGCCCGCGCGGCGGCCTTGGCGCCGGGGGCGACCGCGTCCTCCAGGTCGAGGAACACCTCGTCCACCGGCAGAGTCTTCGCCTTGGCGATCATCTTCGGGTTGCTTCCCGGTACGGCGAGTACCGAACGACGTGGCTTCATGAGGAGCGCCTCCTGGCTGATCCGGCCGTCCCCGACCGATAACCTGATGGTCATGGCAACCACCAGGGTGTATGTCGCCCGGCTCGCCGGCCTGACGGTGCTGGGTCCGGACGGGGAGTCTATCGGCCGGGTCCGCGACGTGGTCGTCGCCGTCCGGCACGGGCGCCAGCCGCCACGCGTGCACGGGCTCGTCGTGGAATTGCTCACCCGGCGACGAATTTTCGTGCCGATGCTGCGGGTCACCGCGATCGAACCGGGCATGGTCACGCTCAATACCGGGACCGTGAGCCTGCGCCGATTCGCCCAGCGCGCGGGCGAACTCCTCGCCCTGGCACAGATCGTGGACTCGCAGGTGCGCGTGAACGACCCGGATCTGCCGGATCTGGCCGACGTCGAGGTGCTCGTCGCCGATCTGGGGATGGAGCAGACCAGAACACGGGATTGGATCGTCAGCCGGGTCGCGGTGCGCGGGCATCGGCGGATCGGGCGCAGGCGCGCGGTGCACGTCGTGGAGTGGTCGCTGGTCGACGGGCTCACCCCGGCCGAGGTGGCCCGGCCCGGCCAGGATGTGACGACCCTGCTCACCCAGTTCGAGGGGCTGCGCGCGGCCGATGTCGCGCATCGGTTGCGTGAGCTGCCGGAGAAACGTCGTATCGAGGTGGCGATCGCCCTCGACGACGAACGCCTGGCCGATGTGGTCCAGGAACTGCCCGACGACGACCAGGTGGACCTGCTCGGCCATCTCGAGGTGCGCCGCGCCGCCGACGTGCTAGAGGCGATGGACCCCGACGACGCCGCCGACCTGCTCGGCGAGCTGCCGGAGAGCGAAGCCGAATCACTGCTGGCGCTGATGGATCCCGAGGAATCCGAGCCGGTGCGCCGATTACTCGCGCACTCCCCCGACACCGCGGGCGGCCTGATGACGCCCAAACCGATCGTGCTCGGACCCGCGACGACCGTCGCCGAAGCGCTGGCCCGCGTCCGCGACCCCGACCTCACGCCCGCGCTGGCCTCGATGGCCTTCGTCGTACGACCGCCGACGGCCACGCCGACCGGTCGCTACCTGGGCTGCGTGCACATTCAGCAGCTGCTGCGGGAACCGCCGGCGCATCTGGTGGGCGGGATCGTCGACACTGATCTGGCGCCGCTGTCACCCGATCTGCCGCTCTCCGCGGTGACCCGCTATTTCGCCACCTACAACCTGGTGTGCGGACCGGTGGTCGACGCGGAGAATCACCTGCTCGGCGCGGTGACCGTCGACGACGTCCTCGACCATCTGCTGCCCGAGGATTGGCGGGAAGAGGAACCACCGGCACTGGGCCGGGTCGATCCGAGCCTGGTGCACGGGAGTTCGGCGTGAGTGAGAAGAATCCGGCCAGGCAGCGGCTGGAGACCCCGGTCGGGTCGCGGTTCAATTTCGACTGGGACTCCGACGCGTTCGCCCGCTCCAGCGAGCGGGTCGCGCGGTTCCTCGGCACCGGACGCTATCTGGCGATCCAGACGCTGATCGTCATCGTGTGGATCGTGATCAATGTGTTCGTGGTGTGGTTGCGCTGGGACCCATACCCGTTCATCCTGCTCAACCTGGCCTTTTCCACCCAGGCGGCCTACGCGGCACCGCTGATCCTGCTGGCGCAGAACCGCCAGGACAACAGGGACAAGGTCTCACTCGAAGAGGACCGGACCAGGGCCGCGCAGACCAAGGCCGATACCGAGTTCCTCGCCCGCGAACTCGCTTCGCTGCGCCTCGCGGTCGGCGAGGTCGCCACCCGCGACTACCTGCGCCGGGAACTGGAGGAGATCAAAGACGTGCTCGACCGCATCGACGAGGTCACCACCCCCGACGGCGCGCCGAAGACGGACAAAAAGCGGAAAGCGGTCCGCAAGAAAACCTCCGGTCAAACGCCCTCTTCCGCCCCGATTTCGCCTGGTGCTCCAGATGCATGACCGGAAATGCTCAACAACTTCCTGACCGGTAGGTAACCTGGATCACGTTGTTCCGGGCGGGCCGGAGGGGGACTCTGCGGCACCGCTGCTTTTCGACGAAAAGGGTGTGGCCGTGCGAATCTCAGCTCCGATAACGATGTCGGCCCTTGTAGTCGCAGGTCTCGTCGCCTCGGGGTCGGGGGTGCACACGAGCGACTCGAGCACCGCACCGACCGCACCGGAGGCCCTGCTGGCCGCCACCGCGAGCACCGCCGAGGACACGCCCGAAGTCGATCCGTCCGAGATCGTCGGCCTGTTACCGGTAGCGCAGGAGGCCCCGCGCAGGTTGCGTGCCCTCTCGCCGAACGCCAACAGTGCCGCACCCTTCGCGGGGACCGTTCCGCTACAGAGCATTTCGCTACCCATCGGCAGCGGCGCACTCGGAATCCCGGAGATCGTGCTCGCCGCCTACCGCAATGCCGAGCTGGCCCTGGAATCGGCGCAGCCGGGCTGTGGGCTCACCTGGAACCTGCTCGCCGGCATCGGCCGGATCGAATCCGGGCACGCCAGCAGTGGCCGCACCGACCCCGCGGGCACGACCACGACGCCGATCTTCGGGCCCGCCCTCGACGGCACGTTGCCCGGCAACGAGATCATCAAGGAAGCCGACGGCGGATTCGTGCGGGCGATGGGTCCCATGCAGTTCCTGCCGAGCACCTGGGTGCACTACGCCGCCGACGGCAACGGCGACGGTGCCTCGGACCCGCACAATGTCTTCGACGCCGCGCTGGCCGCGGGCAAGTACCTCTGCTCGGGTGGCATGAACCTGCGCGAGGCGGCCCAGGAACTGCGAGCGGTGCTGCGCTACAACAACTCCATGTCCTACGCGGCCAATGTGCTGAGCTGGTCGGCGGCCTATCGCACCGGCGGCGCACCGAGTCAGGTGGCCATCTCGCCGGAGATCATCCCGCCGGGCAGTGGTCCGCTGGTGGCGCCCAATGTGCTGGCCGCGTCGACCAACACACCCACTACTACCACCACGCCCGCGCCCACCACGCCGAAGGTCACCACGCCGACCCAGGTGATGATCACGCTGCCCGGTCTGCCGCCGATTCCGTGTGGCATCTTCTGCCCGGCGCCGGTCGCGCCGCCCGAAACCTGTGTGAGCGAGCCGGTGCCCGCGCAGATGCCCAACCCGCTCGCACCCGAACAGCAGCCCGTCGACAAGCCTGCCCAGCAGACCTACGGCGCCGCGGCACCGAAGGATCCGGCCGCGCCCGAGCAACCGGTGGTCGAACCCGCCGCGTGCACACCGGCCGCCGCGGAGCCCACCGAGCAGCCCGCTCCCGCCACGCCGGAGAAGACACCGGAACCCGGTGTCGCGCCCGCCGAGGAACCCGCACCCGCCGAACCAGCGCCGGTGGCGCCGACCCAGCAACCCGGCATCACGCTGCCGTTCGGCATCGTCATCCCGCTGCCGCCCGCCCCCGCACCTGCTCCGTAGAAATCAAACCGAAACTCAGATCACAGAGGGGTAACAAAAAGGTCTCGGGTGCGGTAATCTCTTCTCATCCAACACGGTTGAGGAGGGCACCACACAGTGGGTCGTCATCGGAAACAGCCTGCTACGACAGTTCGGCGTAGCTCGCTCATCGCACTGACCGGTTTGGTCCCCGCTGGATTGGTAGCCGTTACCGCGGCCGCCACCGAGGCGACCACGGCAACCAACGCAGCTGTCGAGCACGACCTGCTGCCCGGCGCCGAGCCCGAGGCGGCGGCCGATCTGGTCGCGGCGCCTCAGGCCGAATTCGCCGAGGTCGCTCACGCGGAAGCGCGGCAGTCGGCCTCGGCCACACCGGTCGTGAAAACCGTTGCGCTGTCGGGAGATCGCTCGTCCGCCGATATGCCCGCGGGTCCGCTCGGCATTCCCGGCATCGCCGTCGCCGCCTATCAGACCGCCGAAGAGCAACTGTCCGTGGAGAATCCGCACTGCGGGATGTCCTGGTCGCTGCTGGCGGGCATCGGCCGCGTCGAATCCACCCATGCCTACGGCAAGGCCGACGCGCAGGGCAATCCGATCAAGGCGGTCTACGGACCCGTCCTCGACGGCAGCCTCTCGGGCAACAACGTCATCCACGACAGTGACGGCGGCGAGCTCGACGGCCTCGGCGGCTACGACCGCGCCATCGGCCCGATGCAGTTCCTGCCCGAAACCTGGCACCGCTACGCCGCCGACGGCAACGCCGATGGCATCGCCGATCCCCAGAACCTCTTCGACGCGGCCCTCACCGCGGGCCGCTACCTGTGCGACGGCGGCCTGAACATGCGCGATCTCTCGCAGCAGTCGAAGGCGATCCTGCGCTACAACAACTCGATGGCCTACGTCGCCAACGTGATGGCCTGGTCGGGTTCCTACTCCAGCGGCCTCGCCCCCAAGCCCCAGGACCTGCCCCAGATCCACTAGGAATCGACCCCACCACCATCGACTGTCGTCCCCGGATCGTCGACTGATCCAAGGGCGCATAACATCGGGGTATGTCAGTGATTACGGAAGCGGATGTGCGTGCGGCGCTCGCGAAGGTCGACGACCCGGAGATCCGCAAGCCGATCACCGAGTTGGGGATGGTCAAGTCCATCGCCATCGCCGACAGCGGTGATGTGCATATCGAGATCTATCTGACCACCTCCGGGTGCCCGTTGCGGACCGAGATCATTCAGCGGGTCACCAAGGCCGTCGCGGATGTCAACGGCGCGGGCGCGGTGACTGTCGACCTCGATGTGATGAGTGATGAGCAGCGCACCGAGCTGCGTAAATCGCTGCGCGGCGATTCGGCCGAGCCGGTCATCCCGTTCGCCCAGCCCGGTTCGCTGACCCGCGTGTACGCGGTGGCCTCCGGTAAGGGTGGCGTCGGCAAGTCCAGCGTCACCGCCAACCTGGCCGTCGCGCTGGCGCAGCGTGGGCTGTCGGTCGGTGTGCTCGATGCCGATATCTACGGCCACTCCATCCCGCGGATGCTCGGCACCGACGCCCGCCCGACCCAGGTCGAGCGGATGATCATGCCGCCCGTCGCGCACGACGTGAAGATGATCTCGATCGCGCAGTTCACCCAGGGCAATACCCCCGTGGTGTGGCGCGGCCCGATGCTGCACCGCGCGCTGCAGCAGTTCCTCGCCGACGTGTTCTGGGGCGACCTGGACGTGCTGCTGCTCGACCTGCCGCCCGGCACCGGCGACGTCGCGATCTCCATCGCCCAGCTCATCCCCAGCGCCGAGATCCTGGTCGTCACCACCCCGCAGATCGCCGCCGCCGAGGTGGCCGAGCGCGCGGGTGCGATCGCCCTCCAGACCCGCCAGCGCATCGCCGGGGTCGTGGAGAACATGTCCTGGCTCGACCTGCCCGACGGTTCCCGCATGGAGCTCTACGGCTCCGGCGGTGGCCAGGTCGTCGCCGACCGCCTCACCCGCGCCGTTGGCTCGAATGTGCCGCTGCTGGGCCAGATCCCGATCGAGCAGGCGCTGCGCGAGGGCGGCGACGAAGGCAACCCGATCGTGCTCTCCGACCCGGAGAACCCGGCCGCCGTCGCCCTGCGCGGCGTGGCCGACAAACTCGCCGTCCGCAAGCGCGGCCTGGCAGGCATGTCCCTGGGAATCGACACCACCCGTCATCTCTGATTGAGGACTTGTCAGTGGCGTTGCCTAGGCTGTTTCTATGCTGACGCTGCTTCTATACGTGCTCATCGTCGGGTTGGTCGCGGCGATGCTGTTTCTCGTCGCCAGTGCGGTGTTCGGGCGGTCCGAGGAGCTCGGGCCGTTGCCCGAGGGGACCACCGCTACCGTGCTGCCCGCCGATGGGGTCACGGGGGCCGATGTGCGGGCATTGCGGTTCCAGCAGGTGGTGCGCGGATACAAGGCCGGCGAGGTCGACTGGGCGCTGGGCAGGCTGGCCGCGCGGATCGATGAACTCGAGTTCGAGGTGGCGCAGGCTCGGCAGTGGCAGCCGCAGGTGGCGGCGGGCAGGGATCGCGAGTGAGCGAGCTCGCCGACGACGGCCTCGTTCGCTGCGACTGGTCGACCGGCTCACAGCTGTACCGCGATTACCACGACACCGAGTGGGGCAGGCCCCTGCACGGCGACGACGCCATGTTCGAGCGGCTCTGCCTCGAGGCATTCCAGTCCGGGCTGGCCTGGATCACCGTCCTGCGTAAGCGACCCGCCTTCCGCACCGCGTTCGCCGGGTTCGAGATCGCGAAGGTCGCCGAATTCGATGATCACGACCGCGCGCGGCTGCTCGCCGACGTCGGCATCGTGCGCAACCGCGCCAAGATCGACGCGGTGATCAACAACGCCCGGGTTGCTCGCGACCTGCCGGTGAGTCTCGACGAGCTGGTGTGGTCGTTCGCACCCGCGCCACGCCCACGGCCCACCTCGATCGCGAATGTGCCCGCCACCACACCTGAATCCATTGCTCTGGCAAAGGAATTGAGGCGTCGCGGGTTCGCTTTCGTCGGCCCGACGACGGCGTATGCCCTCATGCAGGCAACCGGCATGGTGGACGATCACCTGGAGGTTTGCTGGGTGAGCGCGGCACCGAACGGAACCGACTCGGCAGTCACATTTCGCACTCAGGTGTCCGCCCGCGACGGCAATAGGGAAGAATAGGACCGGTGTGGCCCGCCGAACACCCGGCGAGCCCGCTGGTTGGCGACAACCGGCAGACGAGAAAACAGTGCGCAGAACCACCGCGCAGATCTGGAGGGAGCAGAGGATGGCGGCCATGAAGCCCCGTACCGGGGACGGTCCCCTCGAAGCAACCAAGGAAGGTCGTGGAATCGTCATGCGGGTTCCACTCGAGGGTGGCGGGCGTCTGGTCGTCGAACTCACACCGGACGAGGCTGCGGCGCTCGGTGACGAACTGAAAAGCGTCACCAGCTGAATGCGCTGACCGAGGTCGCCGCACTTCTGGCCTGCCCGGAGTGCGGCGATGAACTGCAACCGCACGATCGTGCGCTGCGATGCGGTACCGGCCACAGCTTCGACATCGCCCGTCAGGGTTATGTCGGGCTGTTGACCGGCGCATCGACGAAAATGACCGGCGATACCGCCGACATGCTCGACGCCCGCGCCGCTTTTCAGGGTGCGGGCCATTTCGCCCCGATCGCCGCGGCGATCGCTCGCGCCTTCGACACCGATCCCACGGTGCTCGAGATCGGCGCGGGCACGGGCTACTACCTCGCCGATGTGCTCGACGCGCATCCCGGCGCCCTCGGCATCGCCTTGGATGTGGCCAAGCCTGCCGCCCGCCGAGCCGCTCGCGCGCACCCCCGGATGGCCTCCGTGCTGGCCGACGCCTGGCGTGGGCTGCCCGTGCGCGACGACGCCACCACCGGCGTGCTCTCGGTCTTCGCCCCGCGTAACCCCGCCGAAGTCGCCCGCGTCCTCGCGCCGGGCGGGCGCTTCGTCGTCGTCACGCCAACGGCTCGTCATCTCGGCGAGCTGATCGGCCCCCTCGGCATGGTCAGTGTCGACCCCGACAAGGACCGCCGCCTGGCCGACTCCCTGGCAGGCACCTTCACCCGCGCCGAGCACACCCTCGTCGAGTTCCCGATGAAGCTGTCGCGCCCCGACGTCACCAATGTCGTCGCGATGGGGCCGTCCGCTTTCCACGGCACCCCCGCCGATGACCCACGCATCGCGGCGCTACCCGACAGCACCGAAGTGACGGCCTCGGTAACCGTGTCGACCTACTTACCGCGCAACTGACCGCACACGTCGCACCGAGACCCAGCTGGGCATGCTGCCGTCAGACCCCGGCAATACACTTCGGCCTCCCGCGCCGTCGGCAGTGCTCGGCCCTAGCGCAAAACGCTCCGGTACACCTCGAGCGTGCGCTCGGCGATCCGCGTCCAGTCGAACTCCGCGATCGCCCGCGCCCGCCCGGCCTCGCCATAACGCGCGGCCAGCGCAGGATCCCCCGCGACCTCGTTCACCGCGGCCGCGAGTCCCCGCTCGTACTCCCCCGTCGCCTCCGGGTCGTAGTGCACCAATCGGCCGGTGACCACGTCGACGACCACCTCGGGAATCCCACCCACATCGGAAGCGACGACGGCGGTCGCGCACGCCATCGCCTCCAGGTTCACGATGCCGAGCGGTTCGTACACCGACGGGCACACGAATACCGAGGAGGCGGACAGGATCTGGCGGACCTGCTCGGCGGGGAGCATCTCCTTCACCCAGAAAACGTTGCCGCGCTGCCGCAGCAATCCGGCGACGGCGGCGGCGACCTCCACCTCGAGTTCCTTGGTATCGGCCGCGCCCGCACACAGAACCAGCTGGATATCGGGGTCGAACGAGGCGGCCGCGGCGAGCAGATGCCCGACGCCTTTCTGCCGGGTGATCCGCCCCACGAACGACACGATCGGCAGGTCGGCGCGCACCCCGAGCCGGTCGAGCACCGGCACCTCGGCACCGGCGGGCGGGCCAGGATGCCACACACTCGCGTCGATACCGTTGTGCACCACATGAACTCGATCGGGATCGATCGCGGGGTAGGCGTCGAGCACGTCGTGACGCATGCCTTCGCTCACCGCGATCACCGCATCGGCGTGCTCCATCGCAGTGCGTTCCGACCACGACGAGAGCCGATAGCCACCGCCGAGCTGCTCGGCCTTCCACGGCCTGCGCGGTTCCAGCGAATGCGCCGTGAGTACATGCGGAATCCCCGACAGCATGGCGGCGAGATGCCCGGCCAAGCCCGCGTACCAGGTGTGCGAATGCACCACGTCCACACCGCCGGCGGCATCGGCCATCCGCAGCTGCGCCGACATCATCTGCAACGCGGCGTTGGCGGCATACAGCTCGGGGTCGGGGCGGTGCACCACGGCACCGTTGCGCGGCGCGCCCATACAGTGCACGGTGACATCACAGAGCTCGCGCAGCCGGGCTGTGAGCTCGGTGACATGAACTCCCGCACCGCCATACACCTCGGGCGGATATTCCCGGGTCAGCATGGCGACCCGCAGCGGTTGCGCCGGAGTCTGCTCGCTGTCGGTGCCGTCACTCACTGGTCCTAAATTAGACCCTCGGGTCGACATGGGCCACCGTTGCCGCGCTGGCCCTGTACTTTGAGCAGGGTGAGGAGCCAGCCGCACGTACTCGGGATCGTGCTCGCCGGTGGCGAGGGCAAACGACTGTTTCCACTCACGGCCGACCGGGCCAAGCCCGCGGTTCCGTTCGGTGGCGCGTACCGGCTGATCGACTTCGTGTTGAGCAACCTCGTGAACGCGGGATATCTACGCCTGTGCGTCCTCACCCAGTACAAGTCGCATTCGCTCGATCGCCATATCTCACAGACCTGGCGGCTGTCCGGTTTCACCGGTGAGTACATCACCCCGGTGCCCGCGCAGCAGCGTCTCGGACCGCGCTGGTACACCGGCAGCGCCGACGCGATCATGCAGTCGCTCAACCTGATCTACGACGAGGACCCCGACTACATCGTGGTGTTCGGCGCCGACCACGTGTACCGGATGGACCCGGAGCAGATGGTGGCCAGCCATATCGCCTCGGGCGCTGGCGTCACTGTCGCCGGGATCCGGGTGCCCCGCGCCGAGGCGAGCGCGTTCGGCTGCATCGACACCGACGAGTCCGGCAAGATCACCCAGTTCCTGGAGAAGCCCGCGCACCCGCCGGGCACTCCCGACGACCCGAACGTGACGTTCGCATCGATGGGCAACTACGTGTTCACCACGCGCGTGCTGGTCGACGCGATCCGCGCCGACGCCGAGAACTCCGATTCCGACCACGATATGGGCGGCGACATCATCCCGACGTTGGTCGCCGCCGGCCAGGCCGCCGTCTACGACTTCGCCGACAACGACGTCCCCGGCGCCACCGAACGCGACCGCGGCTACTGGCGCGACGTCGGCACCATCGACGCCTTCTACGAGGCGCACATGGACCTGGTCTCGGTGCACCCCGTGTTCAACCTCTACAACAAGCACTGGCCGATCCGCGGCGCCGCCGAGAACCTGCCGCCCGCGAAATTCGCCCAGGGCGGGCTCGCCCAGGAATCGATCGTCGGGGCGGGCTCGATCCTGTCGGCGGCCACGGTCCGTAATTCGGTGCTGAGCTCGAATGTGGTGATCGAGGACGGCGCCACGGTCGAGGGCAGTGTGTTGATGCCCGGTGTGCGGATCGGGCGTGGCGCGGTGGTGCGCCACGCGATCCTGGACAAGAACGTAGTGGTCGGCGAGGGCGAGATCATCGGCCTCGATCTCGATCGTGACCGGGAGCGTTTCGCGGTCAGCAACGGCGGTGTGGTCACCGTAGGCAAAGGAATCTGGGTCAGTTAGGCGGCCGCCCGCCAACACCTCATCCCCGTGACGCGCAGAGCAGACCGTCACCGATCGGGATCAAGACGCTGGTGAGCTCCGGATTCTCCGCGATCGCGCGGGTCGCCGCGCGCACCGCCTGCGTGGCCGGGTCGCGCTGAGACTGATCAGGAACGCGCCCACCGAGCAGCGCGTTGTTGAGGATGAACGCGCCGCCCTCACGCAACAACCGCACGCCTTGTTCGACGTAATGGGGGTGTTCCATCGGCGCCGCGTCGATGAAGACCAGGTCATAGGAGCCATCGGCCAGCCGGGGCAGCACGTCCAGCGCGCGCCCGTTGATCAGTCGCGTGCGCGACGGCGTGATCTCGGCGGTCCGGAACGCCTCCTTGGCCGCGCGCTGATGCTCGGGTTCGGAGTCGATCGTCGTCAGGGTCCCGTCCTCGCGCATCCCGTCGAGCAGCCACAGCCCACTGACGCCTGCCCCGGTACCCACCTCGACGACCGAGCGCGCGCCCAGCATCTGCGCGTACATGCTCAGCAGTGCACCGACCGCCGCCGGCACCGGCGCGGCACCCAATTCGGTGGCCCGCTCGCGCGCTTCGAGAAGAACCTCGTCCTCGACGACGGACTCCTCCACATAGGCCAGATTCCGCTCCACGTTCGATGCCACAGCTATGAGGCTAGGCCACCGGAGGGGTCTGTGTATTCAGCAAAGGGACGGATCCGGCACTGTGTCGCGCAGATCCCGGACAATTGCCGAAGATTTGCGGATCGGTCACAACGGTCCCGGAACTGCTAGTTCTTCGTTGCCGACGGGACTAGGGTTGATTCTGACCAGAATTCTCAGGTCACACTCAGGATCTCCACATCTGACCCATATCAGGGCAGGAAATAGTTGCCCTACGCAAGGCCAGCCGATCGCGGCGGGCACGAGACTCGGGAACAACCGCACACAGTTGCTGGTTGATTGTCGATAAGCAAGGTTCGCTGACCCGGACCAGCCAGGTTTCGTGCCAGCGGTCCCGAGTAGGAGGTGTCCCATCCCGATGGTAGACACGGCACGTCAAGACGCCACCGACCAGACTCTGCCCGCCGAACTCACCGCGGCAGAAGCCGAAGAACTCGACGCCGAACTCACCGGCACCGCCGCTTTCGACGCGACCGGCGATCGCGCCGCCATGCCGTCGTGGGACGAGCTGGTCCGCGAGCACGCCGACCGGGTCTACCGCCTGGCCTACCGCCTCTCCGGCGACGCCCAGGATGCCGAAGACCTCACCCAGGACACCTTCATCCGGGTATTCCGCTCGCTGCAGAACTACCAGCCCGGCACGTTCGAGGGCTGGCTGCACCGCATCACCACCAACCTGTTCCTCGACATGGTCCGCCGCCGCAACCGCATCCGGATGGAAGCGCTGCCCGAGGACTACGACCGGGTACCCGCCGAAGGCCCCACCCCCGAAGACGCCTACCACGACTCCCGCCTCGACCCCGACCTGCAGAAAGCACTCGATTCGCTGGCGCCGGAGTTCCGCGCCGCGGTCGTGCTGTGTGACATCGAGGGTCTGTCCTACGAGGAGATCGGCGCCACGCTCGGTGTGAAACTGGGCACCGTGCGCAGCCGGATCCATCGCGGGCGTCAGGCATTGCGCGAGTACCTCGCGCATAATGGAAGTGAGCAGCGGTACTCCGCGCAAGCCCCATCGGTGTGACGGGCGTTCGACGTCACCGGGGCCTCTCGGTTGATGTCGGTCGGAAGGAAGAACTCCGCGTGAGTGAGCGAAGCGAGCGGCAGAGGAACCACGCCGTGACCCCGGTCATGCCGGAACCGAGCGCCGATGAGGTGCGGGCATGAGCGTGGATCCCAGTGCCGCAGGTCGCCCGCCGCGCTTTCAGCCCACCGAGCATCTGGCCAGCGAGGCTGTCGCGGCCTTCGTCGACGGCGAACTGCGAATGAACGCCTATCTGCGTGCCGCCCAGCATCTTTCGGTCTGCCCCGAATGCGCGGCCGAGGTCGATGCCCAGCAGCAGGCGCGGATCGCGCTGCGCCGGGCCGCCGAGGTGGCGATTCCGCGCAGCCTGCACGACAGCCTCTCGCGCATCCCGCTGGCCGATCTCCCCGGCAACGCACCCGAACCGCAACGCCGTAACGAGGCATTTCTCGGATTCATCACAGATTCCTTCACCGCGACCCGGTGGACAACGTGGCGGCGCAAGTAGAGTCTGCGACGTGACAGGCGAATCGACGAATTCCGGATCGGCCGAGCACTCGGATTCAGGAGACAAGCGGGGCACGCTGCGCCCTTCCGACGCACCGAGCCTCGGTCCGCGCCCGGTCTACCGGCCGCACATCGACAGCCACACCGCGCGTGCGTTCCGCCGCCCGAACGGCCAAGCCGGTTCGTTCGCACCGCACGATCCACAGCGCGCGGCCGGTAGAGGCGCCGACGAAGGACTCGTGCAGCGCCCGCCGGACGGTGTGCTCGCCGAGGCGTTCGCCCGGCCCGAGGGCTCCTCGGAGCTGTTGCAGCGCGAGCCCGGCGCCGACGAGCCGAAGACGGTCATCGCGGGTCCGGTCGACCCGTGGCGCGATCCCGACGCGGCGGCCCGGCTCGGCGCTCCCGCGGTGGACACTCCCCCGCCCGTCCGGCTGCCTGTCGCGGACAAGCTGAGCGCGCGCGAGGTGCTGTTCGGTTCGCGGGTGGCGCCCAAGGCATTGGCGATGCTGGCCGCGCTGGCACTCGGCATCGCCGTCGTCGGCGGGCTCGTCGGCCGGGTCACCGCCGAGACCGCGTCCACGCTCACCTCACGCAAGGTGACGCTGGATCAGAGCGCGGGTGTCGAGACACCGCACAGCCAGATCGCCGCCGTCGCCAATGCCGTACTGCCCTCGGTGGTCTCGATCCGGGCCACGGTCGGCGACAACGGCGCGACCGGTTCCGGTGTGGTGATCGACGGCGGGGGTTACGTCGTCACCAACAATCACGTGATCTCGATGGCCGCGACCGACAAGTCCAACCGGGCCGCCATCCAGGTGCAGTTCTCCGACGGCACCCGGGTGCCCGCGCAGATCGTCGGGCGCGATCCCAAGACCGACCTCGCGGTGCTCAAGGTCGAGGCGAAGAACCTGACGGTGGCCAATCTCGGCAAATCCGCCGACGTGCAGGTCGGCGACGATGTGCTCGCGATCGGCTCACCGCTCGGCCTGAGCAAGACCGTCACGTCCGGCATCGTCAGCGCCCTGCACCGCCCCGTGAAGCTCGCGGGCGAGGGCAGCGATACCAACGCGGTCATCGACGCCGTGCAGACCGACGCCGCGATCAACCCGGGTAACTCCGGTGGCGCGCTGGTCGACATGCAGGGCCGGGTGATCGGCATCAACACCGCCATCCGCAGTGAGACCGGCGGTTCGGTTGGCCTCGGCTTCGCCATCCCGGTCGACGTGATGACCACGGTCACCCAGACCCTGATCCGCGACGGCCAGATGCACCACCCGGTGATCGGCCTGAGCGCGCGCACCAAGACCGTCGCCAACGAGGTGATGAGCGGTGCGGCCGTCGCCGATGTGGCGCCGGGCAGCCCCGCCGACAAGGCGGGCATCGTCGAGGGCGACGTGGTGGTGCGGGTCGGCGACCGCGAGGTCACCGGGCCCGACGAGCTGGTGGTCGCGGTGCAGTCGCGCAAGATCGGCGAGACGGTGAACGTGCAGTTGATCCGCGATGGCAGGCAGGTGGACGTGCCTGTCACCCTCGAATCCGACTGACCTGCGGGCGCGCGCGCCGGGTAACCTGGATTCGTGTTCAGCAACATCGGGTGGAGCGAGATGATGATCCTGCTCGTCGCCGCCCTCGTGATCCTCGGCCCGGAGCGACTGCCCGGCGCTGTCCGCTGGACCACCGGCGCGCTGCGCCAGGCACGCGACTACGCCAGCGGCGCCACCTCCCAGCTGAAGCAGGAACTCGGACCGGAGTTCGACGACCTGCGCAAGCCGCTCGCGGAGCTCAACGAGCTGCGCGGGATGAGCCCGCGGGCCGTGGTCACCAAACACCTGCTGGGCGGCGACGATTCGGTGCTGCGCGATCTGGAGAGCGCGGTGCCCGACAAGAAGCAACTGTTCGGCACCAGCAGCGGCATGCCCGGTGCCCCGTCGACACCCGCGCCGCAGAAGTCGCTCGAGCACAACGAGCGCCCCCCGGTCGACTACGACGCGACCTAGACCACCGAACACACCGCACGGTCGGCATTTGCTACGAGATCGCGCCGGTCGGACTCTGCGGCGACGACCTCGCTTCTCTGTGATTTGCCGATAAATCCGCATCCGAGGGTGTTGTCTCGCAAGACAGTTCGATGTCAACGGTTATAGACACACAATGCTGTCGAGCTGTCTAGACTTCGCACATGTCGGCCGATGACGTGGCACGAGTTTTCGCGATCGAGGACAAGGTCGAGAGACTCAAAGCAGCCACCGACGGGGTGGCGGCTGCTCAGCAGACCATCAACGAACTAACCAGGATCCGGCGGGCCGTGATCCGAGAACTCCATGCCGACGGCTGGACGTTCGCCCGGATCGGCGCCGCCGCCGGATTGTCGCGTGCGCGCATCCACCAGGTGAGCACCCAGGGCCCAGTTCCCGAAGGATTGTTCTTCGGCCACGGCACACTGACCGTGCTCGCCCCCGAGGTCCGCTCGGGCAGGCTACTCGGCGCACCCGACCCGCAAGCCGCTCAGCGCCTGGCCGAGCTGCTGCGCCAACTCGGCTTCGCCGCCAACGTCGAGACGTTCATGCCGGGCAGGCCGATCGACCTCAATCGCGACGGGCTGGTGATCCTCGGCGGCCCCGAGCTCTCGCCCAGTCTGCGCCAGCTCGTGGTGGCCGATCCGCGCCTGCGCCGGACCGTCACCAGAGCGGGCGATACCCGGCGCGGCATCGAGGACAGGGCCGCGCGCCGTGTCTACCGCCCCGGTGGCACCGAACCGCACGACATCGCCTACCTGGCCCGGCTCCCCCGGCCCGACCGCCGCGGCAGCATCATGTTGATCGATGGCCTGCATCCGCCCGGCTCGCTGGGTGCGATCCGATTGCTGGCGACCCGATTGGCGACCCTGCACGAGCGTGCGAGCAGTCATTTGTTCTCGGTTCTCATCGCAGTCCGGTACGACCGCGCTACCGGTGAACCGGTTGATGCGGATCTACTCACCCCGGTATACCGCCATGAAACAGACCCCAAGTTGGCTACGACCCGGGTTCGTCCCTAGGCTGATCTAAACTCTCCGTGCTTAGTGATCTGCATCACTGTACTGTTATGGATCACAAGTCGTCCGCGATGGTTAGATTGCTAGCGAGTAACCGAGTGTGAGTAGGTGAGCATCACATGTTCTCGTCTCCAGAGGCCAGCGCATGCCGGGTTCTGCCGGTACGCGCGGCAGGTCACCCACGGCCCGTTCCGCCCTTCGAGGCGGAGCCGGCTACCGGCGACGTCATCGTCACCACCCATCGCGTGACCTATAGCGACCGCCTGAAGGTCTTCATCGGCCCGCACGAGGACGTGGACAGCTTCCTGCGCCCGTTGCGGCGGATGGATGGTCGCCAGCGCTACGCGCTCGATCTGACCGTGCTGTCCGAGCCGGTGCCCGCCACCGAGGTCACCACGACGGTGAGTTCGGCGCGCGGCGATCTCGCGCTCGGCTGCGCCGGTTCGGCGGATGCCATGACCCTGCAACTGCGCACGAGGGTCGACCACGTCACCCGGCGCTTCACCCTCGGACTACCCGGCGGCCGACTCGGCCTGCCGACGGTGTACCTCCCGCACGGCGACGAGGACACCTACGTCTACCCCGAAGAGGTGTTCACCGCCGACAACGCGGTGGCGATCTTCCGCGACTTCTTCCACGCCGGTACGGTTTCCGCCGGTCTGCAGCACCGCGAGATCCTCGACTGAGCGCTTCTCGCCGCGCGCGAATGCTCGACGATAGCTAGGCTGGTCAGCAGGTCACAACGCCTCGACGGTGACTGTGAGAGGCCGGTGCGTCATGCGTGATCTCCTCGGACAGCTGCTCGAACTGCTCCCCGATCAGGCCGTGGCGCTGGCCAGGATCGTCGATCGGACAGGTGCGGGTCCACGCGAGACCGGGGCCGCGATGGCGGTGACCGACGACGGCCGCGTGCTCGGCTCACTGTCCGGTGGCTGCGTCGAATCGGCGGTGCTCACCACCGCAGGCCAGGTTCTCCTCGACGGCCACGCGAGCCGCGAGCGGTTCGCGGCCGCCGACCAACTCAACGTCGGCCTCCCGTGCGGAGGCGAGATCGAAGTCTTCGTCGAACGCCTCGACCACAACGATCTGCCCGCCTTGCGCGCACTCCACACCGCACTCGACGTCCACCACCCGGTCGCCTACGCCACCACCCTCGAACCGACCCCCGACCGAAAACTCTTGCGCCCCGGCGATTGCGCCCCCTGGCGCGGCCTCGACCACGACGCCGCCGCCCTCCTCGCCGCAGGCCACAACGGACTCATCGGCGCCCAGGACTGCACGCCCGCCCTGGCCGAACGCCCCCGCACGTTCGTTCAGGTCTTCCGCTCCCCCGCCCGGATGATCCTGGCCGGCGCCAACGACTACACCCGTGCCATGACCGTCGCCGCGGCGAACCTCGGCTACCACGTCACCGTCGTGGACGCCCGTGAAACCTTCACCACCCCAGCCCGTTTCCCGGCGGCCGACGAGGTGGTGGTCGACTGGCCGCACCGCTATGTGGAAGCCGAACAGGATGCGGGCCGCATCGACAACCGCACCGTCATCTGCGTCCTCACCCACGATCCCAAATTCGACGTCCCTCTCCTGACTTCGGCCCTACGCCTACCAACAGTCGGTTTCATCGGTGCCCTCGGCTCCCGCCGAGCCCACACCGACCGCACCAC
The DNA here is from genome assembly GCF_042720495.1 of Nocardia sp. NPDC058480. Classification (NCBI taxonomy): domain Bacteria; kingdom Bacillati; phylum Actinomycetota; class Actinomycetes; order Mycobacteriales; family Nocardiaceae; genus Nocardia; species Nocardia sp. NPDC058480. The sequence continues at coordinate 322,451 of NZ_JBHXMN010000001.1, forward strand.
CCGCCTCCACGAATCCGGCCTCGCTGACACCGAAATCGCCCGCATCCGAAGCCCTCTCGGCCTCGATCTCAACGCCAACACCCCCGAGGAAACCGCGATTTCCATCCTCGGCCAAATTCTCGCCGAACGGAGCGGCGCCACAGCGAAACCCCTAGCAACGCTGGATGGTCCGATCCACGGCCCCGGAGAAAGTGCCAAAACCTAGAGACTCGTGGCATGCGGGGCGGATGGCGTGGACGCCATCGGGGCAAACCATCAACCCGATGTAGGCAGTGGCACGCACCGACTGTTCATCTACTACACACTTCGATACAGTTTGTATCGAAGTTCTGGAACAGAGTGTTCGAAAGGAGCGCCGTGCGACCACCCGACCCACGAACGGTGCGCAGTCTCGATGCTGCGCTCGCCTCGGCCAGAGAGCTATTGGTCGAGCAGGGAGTGGCCGGTCTGACGCATGGCGCGGTCGCGGCCCACAGTGGAATCAGCCGGGCCACGCTGTACCGGCTCTGGCCGGAGCCGACCGATCTGGTCCGCGCCACATTGACCAGGCACATCACCCTCGCGCAGTCGCAGCCGACCGGAGATCTGCGTGCCGATCTGCTGACCGAGCTGTCAGCCACCCGCGCGATGCTGCACGACCCGGTGACCGAGCAGGGGATGCGCGTGATGATCGAAAGGGCCGCTGTCGACCCGAAATTCGCCGAGGTCAAGGAGGCGCTGTACCGGTCGGGAACCCGGGCGGTGCGCGCGATTCTGGCCCAGGCCGTTACCCGTGCCGAACTGCCGGCCGAACTCGATATCGATCTAGCCGTCGATCAGCTGCATGGTCCGCTGTTCTTCCGGCGACTGGTCTCCCATCGGACCTTCGACGTCGACTATGTGCGCGACGTCATCGACGACTTCCTGCGCAGCCGCGCCTCGAAAACCCCACACCAGCAAGGAACCTCGTGACATGACGACCATCGTCTCCAGAAGTCTGTCCGCTCCACGCGCTCTCGCCGTGCTCGTTGCGGTCATCACCGCATTCGGTGCCCTGCTGGCCGATTTCGTCATCCCGGGCGGCGCTGTCCAGCACCTACGCAACGACGACTGGCCGCCGCACGCGAAATTCCACGATGCCCAATACATCGTCATGTCCATCCTGCTCGGTGCCCTCGCACTGATCCTGCTGATCGGTCGCGGCAACATCACCCGATCCCGGATCTGGACGTCCTGCGCCCTCCTCGCCACCCCTTGGCTGGGTCTACTGGCCGCGTTCCTGTTCCCCGGCACCGCCATCGAGGACCCCGGATTCGACAATCCGACTATCCTCGGCCTCCACCCCCAGGTCCTGCTGGCCGCGATCCTGCTGATCCTCCTACTCACCGCAGGCCTGCTCACCACCCGTTCGCAACCGCGGGGCTGAGACGACAAGCGCCGCACCGGTCTACGGCGATGCGGCGCTCGAAGTAATTCGGCTACGCCGCGACCTGTTCCGGTCGAAGGGTTTTCATCGGGGGTCGGTCTTCGAGCGAGACCGTGGTGGTGTGGGCGATGAATTCGCCTTCGATCAAGGGGAACTGGGTCAGCGGAGCGCCGGAGTCGGGGACGCCGCTGCGGCGTAGCGCGGTGCCGAGGATCTGGCGGCTCATCACGCCCAGGTCGGACAGCGGGCGGTTGCGGTGGGTGCGCACGCCCAGGTTGACCTGGGTGATGGCATCCAGGCCCATGTGGTCGTAGGTGTCGAGGAGCAGGCCGATCTCCACGCCGTAGCCGGGCGCGAACGGGACCGCGGTGAGCAGTTCGCGGGTGCCCGCGTATTCGCCGCCGAGCGGCTGGAGGACCTGGGCCAGTTCGGGACGCAGGGCCGCCAGCAGGGGGCGGGCGACGAGTTCGGTGACGCGGCCGCCGCCGTTCGCGTCGACGGACTCGCCTTGGCGCAGCGGGCGGCGGTAGTAGGCCTTGGACAGGTGCGTGCCCTCCATGGTCAGCAGCGGGCCGAGGAGCTTGGGCACGAAGTCGGGGTCGGGGTCGATCAGGTCGGAGTCGACGAAGGCGATCAGGTCGCCGGTGGTGGCCGCCAGCGATCGCCACAGCACCTCGCCCTTGCCGGGGACCGGCTCGAGCTCGGGAACGGCTTCCTCGCGCGAGATCACCTCGGCGCCCGCCGCGCGTGCGCGTTCGGCGGTGGCGTCGGTGGACCCGGAGTCCAGCACGATCAGTTCGTCGACGAGCGTGCCGAGCAGCGGCCGGATACTGGCCACGACATCGGCGACGGTGTCCTGTTCGTTCAGCGCGGGCAGCACCACCGAAACGGTGCGGCCCGCCTTGGCGGCGACGAGTTCGCCGACCGTCCAGTCAGGGGTGTCCCAGGTGTGGGTGGTGGCCCAGGCGGGCTCGCGGTGTTGGATTTTCATGCCAGACCTCGCAGAGTTCGTGCGGGGGGACGGATGCCCTGGATCGCGGCGATCATGTCCACGACCCGCCGGGTTTCGGCGACTTCGTGAACCCGGAAGATCCGAGCGCCCGCGGCGGCCGACCATGCGGTTGCCGCCAGTGTGCCCTCGACCCTTTCGGTAAGACCTACCCCTAGAGTCTCCCCGATAAAATCCTTGTTGCTCAGTGCCATCAGTACTGGCCATCCGGTTTTTACAAGACCGTCGATTCCGCGCAACAACTCGAGCCCGTGATAGGTGTTTTTTCCGAAATCATGGGTGGGATCGATCACGATCCCATCGGCTCGCACGCCCGAGGCCGCAGCATTTTCGGCCGTGGCGACGACGGTGGCGGTCACCTCGGCCACCACATCGGCATACCGAACACGATGCGGACGGGTGCGCGGCACGGCGCCACCGGTGTGGCTGCAAACGATGCCGGCACCCGTATCGGCGGCGACGTGCACGAGGTCGGGGTCGGCACCGGCCCAGGTGTCGTTGATCAGGTCGGCACCGACGGCGACCGCCGCCCGCGCGACCTCACCGCGCCAGGTATCCACACTGATCAACAGGTCCGGATACTTCGCCCGGATCGCCGCGACGAACGGCACCACCCGCTGCGTTTCCTCGGCCGCGTCGACGGTGACCCCCGGCCCCGCCTTCACGCCGCCGATGTCGACCAGATCGGCGCCCTCGTCCACCGCACGCGAAACCCGTTCCATCGCGGCCTCGTCGCTGAACGTGGCACCACGGTCGTAGAACGAGTCCGGCGTGCGATTCACGATCGCCATCACCAACGCGCGATCGGTCGCCACTTCACGCCCACAAAAAGTCTCGTTCCGCCTCCCCGAGACTTCTGCCGACAACTCGGGACCGCGACTGCTTGTGCTCCGGGCAGGCGGTTCGTTCTCTGGTCGGGGTCCGGGCGTGCCCGACGAGTTACCCATGTGCATTCCCGCCCCTCCGCGACTTATGGCCAGACTCGAGTGGTCGGAATTCGCGTTGGCGACCTGCGGACAGGCGTCGGCAAAGTCTGCCCGTCCCCGACAAGTTACCCATGTTCATGCGAAATCAGAAGTTACCTTGCTAGCGCGGGGCGCGACCGGACGCGACGTCTTCGGCGTATTCGTCGTAAGCGGGGATGTAGCCGTCTTTCGGACCGGACAGCACGTACAGCTGACTGTCGGGGTCGGGCGCGTAACCCTGCTTGCGCAATTCCACCTTCCGGCTCTTGAACGTCGAGGTCTGCTCCAATTCGGCGACCACGCGCACGTACAGCGGGACCGCGTACAGCGGCAGCCGCCCGTAGGCGGTCGTCGCCAGGGTCTTCCCGTCGAAGGTGGCCTCGGCGGACAACGTGATCGCTGCCATGCCTGCCTTGCCGTCGGTGCCGGGAATGTCGACACCGTAGACAACGGCTTGCTCGATGCTCGCGTCGTGCCCGAGTGCGCCCTCGACCTCGGTGGTCGCCACGTTCTCGCCCTTCCAGCGGAAGGTGTCGCCGAGCCGGTCGACGAACGCGATGTGCCAGAAATGCTGATCGCGGACGAGGTCGCCGGTGTCGAACCAGCAGTCGCCCTTCTTGAAGCCGTCACGCACCAGCTTGGATTCCGACGCCTTCTCGTCGGTGTAGCCGTCGAACGGCTGGCGGTTGTTCACCTTCGCCAGCAGCAGCCCGACCCCGCCGGACCGCACCCGGCGCAGCTTCCCATCGCTACCGCGGCGAGCATGGCCGGTCTCGTCGTCGTACTCGACGACCGCGTAGGGCAGCGGGCACAGGCCGACGGTCCGGTCGATACCGAACGCGTTGACGAACGCCAGCGGCGCCTCGCTCGACCCGTAGAACTCGACCACCCGGCCGATCCCGAACCGGCGACGGAACTCGTCCCACAGCTCGGGCCGCAGCCCGTTGCCGACGGCCAGCCGGACCCGGTTGCCCTGCTCACCGGGCCGCACCGGCTGGTTGATCAGGTACCTGCACAGCTCACCGATGTAGATGAACGCGGTCGCCCGCTCGCGTGCGATCTCGCCCCAGAACCCCGACGCCGAGAACTTGCGGCTGAGCACATAGGTCGATTCGCCCGCGAGCACGGCCGACAGCGCGACCGTGAGCGCGTTGTTGTGATAGAGCGGCAGGCAGCAGTACAGGGCGTCGTCGGCACGCAACCGGATGCCGAGCCCGCCGAGCCCGGACATGCTCTTGGTCCAGCGCTGATGGGTCATCACGCTGGCCTTGGGCAGACCGGTCGTGCCGGAGGTGAAGATGAGGAACGCCCGCTCCCCTGCCAGGACCTGCTCGCACACGGCGGGGTCGGAATCGGTTGCGGTGCGAGCGGATTCGTCCAGTTCCTCGGCGGTGAACACATTCGCCGCGGGCTCGGGCAGCGAATCCAGCGCCTCCGAGCACTCCTCGCCGACGACAGTGAGCACGCTGCCCAGCAAGCCGATGCTGTGTGCCAGCACCTGATCTCGCTGGTTGTAGTTGAGCAGGCCGACCGTGGCGCCGAGCTTGAGCACGGCCAGTACCGTGAACAGGGTTTCGGGCCGGTTGGTCATCAGCACACCGACCACATCACCGCGCTGCACCCCGCGCACGGAAAGCACCGCGGCGTACCGGTTCACCTCGCTGTTGGCGGCGCGGTAGGTGTAGGAGCGGCCTTCGAAACGCAGGAACACCCGGTCGGGCCTGCGGTGCGCGACCCGCTGGAAATACAGCCCGATGGAGGCTTTGTCCTTGGGCCCCACCAGCATTCCGCGCGCGTTGCGCAGCATGCCGGGAGCGTCGAGTGCCATTCCGGGCAGGGCCTTGGCCAGGTCGAACACGCTTACCGTGTCGCGGGCGTCTTTGCTCACGTCGATCTCTCCTACTGTGCGGCCGCGGCCGGTTCCAGCGCGGCGAACGCTGCGGGCAGGTCGGTGGCCACGATGAGCCGGTCACGTGCCTGCCTCGGCACAATTGTGCGCTCGGACAGTTCGTCGATCCAGCGGAACAGGCCGTCGTAGAAGCCGTTCGCGTTCAGCAGCACAACCGGTTTGGTGTGTTCACCGAGGTAGCCGCCGGTCCAGGTCTCGAACAGTTCCTCGAGTGTCCCGATGCCGCCCGGCAGGGTGAGAAACGCGTCGGCCCGCTGTTCCATCAGCTGTTTGCGCTGGCGCATCGTGTCGGTGACGAGCAGTTCGTCGGCGCCGACATCAGCGACTTCCTTGTGCACCAGATGTTTCGGGATCACCCCGATGGTGTGCGCGCCACCGGCCCTGGCAGCGGTGGCGACCGCGCCCATCATCGACACATGACCACCACCGGAAACCAATTGCCAACCGCGCCGGGCGATTTCGGTGCCGACGCGCGCGGCGAGGCTGATCAGGTCGGGATCGGTGGTGCTGGCGGAGCAGTAAACGCAAATGGAGTAGCTCACCACTGATCCTCGGTGCCGAGACGCTCGATGTTGGCGTGGTCGCCGGTTTCGCCCTGGATGATCCGCACGACCTCGTCGACGCTGTCGGTGAGCTGGATCAGATCGAGATCGGTGGGCGAGATCTTGCCCGAACCCGCCAGCGAGCTGCGCATCCAGTCGACCAGACCGGACCAGTAGTCGGTGCCGAACAGGATGATCGGGAACCGGGTGATCTTGCGGGTCTGCACCAGGGTGAGCGCCTCGAACAGTTCGTCGAGGGTGCCGAAGCCACCGGGCAGGCAGACGAAGGCCTGGGAGTACTTCACGAACATCGTCTTGCGGACGAAGAAGTACCGGAAGTTGATCCCCAGATCCACCCACTCGTTGAGCCCCTGCTCGAACGGCAGCTCAATCCCGAGCCCGATCGAGTAGCCGCCCGCCTCCGAGCAACCACGGTTGGCCGCTTCCATCGCACCGGGCCCACCGCCGGTGATCACCGCGAAACCGGCCTCGGTGAGCGCGGTGCCGATCGCCTTGCCTGCCACGTACTCGGGATGGTCGGGGCCCGTACGCGCCGACCCGAACACCGTCACCGCGGGCGGGATCTCGGCGAGCGCGCCGAAACCCTCGACGAACTCGGCCTGGATCCGCAGCACCCGCCACGGATCGGTATGCACCCAATCGCTGTCCTGCCGCGTATCGAGCAGGTTCCGGTCCTCGGTCCGCACGCCGGGCTTGCGCTCCCGGCGGAACATCACCGGACCACGAAACTTCGGTCTGACCTTCCCAACCTGCTCATCAGCGGACATGACCCCAACTTACTGTGTCGGATTCCGGGCACGGGCGCGCACTTCTCGATCGGTCGTCCGCAACCCTCTCGGCGCTCTGCCGGAACCCCTACACGCACTCGGATCTACTATGCCGCGAAGACGGTTCGGAAGGTAGTGAGGATGGTCTCGCCAGGGGTCCGGTCCAGTATTGCGAAGGTGATCTCATCAAAGTGCCCATTGAACCGCCCACCATCGGCTAGCAGTGCATGGAAGGCACCGGCCACCATGCCTGGGTCGTTGCCGTAGGCGCCGCAACCCCAGGCGCCCAGTACCAAACGCCGGTAGCCGACCGCTGTTTCGAGAATGCGCTCGGCGCGGGTGGCCAGCACCGCGGGTATTCGATGCGCCTGGCTCGCCAGCTCCTGCATGATCACGTTGGTCCGGGGCGCCGGGCAAGTGAGGAAGCCGACCATATAGGGGCTGTCGAGCAGGACGCCCGTGTCGTCGCGGAAGACAGGCACGGCGGGAGACAGGATCACGCGGTCGCTGTAGAAAGGGTCCGGTGTGCGTCGGTGGTGCTCGTAGTATTGCGGCACGGCCAGCAGGGTGGTGTACAGCGCCGACGCTCTACACAGGGCTTCTTCTTGGGTGCGGGCGCCGGCGAGGTAGTGGCCGCCGGGATTGCGGGCGGACGCGAAATTCAGGACGGCGACCGGCTCCGGATCGGTATCGTGCATCCGGAGCGCCGCGGCGAGGCTGCTCTCCCCGGTCACTGTGATGACGGTGGTGGCCTCGCCGCGGGTGATGACCGGGACCGGGTCGGGACCGTACATCCGGGTTCCCTGAACGGCGGCTTGCACCCTCGATGTCAACGAGACATAGTCTCCGCCGGGCGCCAGGTAACCGCCAGCTGCGATGATCTGCTCGTTGTCGGCGGCGATGGCTCGGAAGCGTTCGGACACGCCCACAATGCTCTCATGGCTCGAGACAACCGCCAGCCCAGCCACCGCATCGCGGTCTCGTCACCCTCGTGCCGATCACCCGCTCCGAGAATGTATTTCGCAACCCACTGCAGAGACTCCGGGATTTCGGTACCCACGAACTATGACTCCGTCGACTGCTTCAGCTGAGCCGCGCGGGTCGCTCATCACGCAGGTGCTCCAGCCCTGCGCAAAAGTCCGAACGACCCTCCGCGCTTGCGCACATCACGCGCGCGAGAGGTAGGTCCGCAGCATTGCGGTGACGGCGGTGATCTGGCTCAGCGGGACGTGTTCGTCGCGTTTGTGGGCGAGGTTGGGGTCGCCGGGGCCGAAGTTGACGGCGGGGATGCCGCGGGCGGCGAAGCGGGAGACGTCGGTCCAGCCGTATTTGGCGCGTACGCCGCCACCGCCGTGGGCGTTGACCGAGTCGATGAGGGTGCGGGCGGCCGGAGCGGTCAGGCCGGGGAGCGCGCCGGGAGAGGAGTCGGTGACTTCGAAGGCGATGTCGAGTCCGTCGAAGACCTCGCGGACATGCGCGATGGCTTGCTCGACGGTGCGGTCGGGGGCGAAACGGAAGTTCACATCCACCTCGGCGATATCGGGCACCACATTGCCCGCGACCCCACCCGAGACCCGAACGGCCGACAGACCCTCGCGGTACACACAACCGTCGATATCGACCTCGCGTGCCGCATAGGCCGACAACCGCGCCAGCACCGGCGCGAGACCGTGAATCGCGTTCTCCCCCAGCCATGCTCGCGCCGAATGCGCGCGTACACCCGAGGTGGTCAATCGCACCCGCAAGGTGCCCTGGCACCCGGCCTCGATCCAACCGGCCGACGGTTCACCGAGAATCGCCAAATCTCCTTCGAGCCATTCCGGCAATTCGCGCTCGATACGTCCGAGGCCGTTGAACTCCGCGGCGATCTCCTCGCCGTCGTAGAAGATCAGCGTCAAATCGTGGGCCGGATCGGCGATCGTGGCGGCCAGGTGCAGGAATACCGCGTCGCCGGACTTCATATCGACTGTGCCACAACCGAACAGCACCGCTTCGCCGTCGACTTCAGCCGGTCGGCTCGGCACATTGTCCGCGATCGGCACAGTATCGAGATGTCCCGCCAGAATTACCCGCGTCGGCAGTCCGCGCTGTGTCCGCGCCAGCACCACATTGCCGTGCCGCACCACTTCGAACCCGGTGGTCTGCTCCCGGATCGCCTGCTCGACCAGGTCCGCGATCTTGGCCTCGTCGCGCGAAACGCTCGGCACGTCGACGAGGTCGGCGGTCAGCTGGATGGGATCGGCACGCAAATCGAGGGTCACATCTCGACACTAGTACGGGCGAGCCACCGATCCACGGATCCGGGCGAAGCAGACCGCGTGGTCCAACGCACAGGGCCCGCGGCACACCGCAACGGCTGGAACGGGCAAAATGGCGTCCGTGAGTATTCAGGGAGCAACTGCAGTCGGTATCGCCAATGTGACCTCGGACGGGACCGTCCTCGATACCTGGTACCCCAGCCCCGCGCTGGGCGAGTTCACCGAAACCGGCTCCCAGCGCCTCGACGCCGCTGAGGTGCCCGAGTTCGCCGAGCTGCTCGGCGTGGACGCGGCGCGTGGGGTCGAGGTCGTCGCGGTGCGCACCACGATCGCGGACCTGTCGGCCGCCCCGATCGACGCGCACGAGGTCTACCTGCGCCTGCACCTGCTCTCGCACCGTCTCGTCCAGCCGCACGGCCTGAACCTCGACGGCCAGTTCGGCCTGCTCAGCAATGTCGTGTGGACCAACCACGGCCCGTGCGCGGTCGACGGCTTCGAGCAGACCCGGCTGAAGCTGCGCGCCCGCGGCCCGGTGACGGTGCTCAGCGTCGACAAGTTCCCCCGCCTGGTCGACTACGTGGTCCCCTCCGGCGTGCGCATCGGTGACGCCGACCGGGTCCGCCTCGGCGCGCACCTCGCCGCGGGCACCACGGTCATGCACGAGGGCTTCGTCAACTTCAACGCGGGCACCCTCGGCAACTCGATGGTCGAAGGTCGTATCTCGGCCAGTGTCGTGGTCGGCGACGGTTCCGATGTGGGCGGCGGCGCTTCCATCATGGGCACCCTGTCCGGCGGCGGTACCCAGGTCATCTCGGTCGGCGAGCGTTCGCTGCTCGGCGCCAATTCGGGCCTCGGCATCTCCCTGGGCAACGACTGCGTGATCGAGGCGGGTCTCTACGTCACCGCGGGCACCAAGGTCACCGGACCCGACGGCACCGTAGCCAAGGCCGCGAGCCTGTCCGGTCAGGACAACCTGCTGTTCCGCCGCAATTCCACCACCGGCGCTGTCGAGGTCGTTCCGCGCAAGGGCACCGGCGTCGAACTCAACGCCGCACTGCACGCCAACGATTGAAATATCGCGAATTCTTGACGGTACGTCTTGAATTGCCGCGGTAGTTTATGTTTTCGTTACGCTTCGTGCGCCGTCCCGATCGGGGACAGCGAATGCGGAGGGATTCACGAAGATGAAGTTCGGAAAGATCACTGCTGCTGTATTCATGGCGGTCGCCGCGGTGGGGATCACCGCGGCGACAGCACATGGTTCGCCCGCCGTCGCCGCCGAGCAGTCCACGGCGGCTCTGGACGGCGTGACGGTTTCCCCGGTGGACAAAGCCATCACCTGGGCCGTCGACGGCGGCAAGTTCGAGATCGCCGCCGACGGTGCCGCGGTGCTACTCAAGGGTGCCGACGGTGCCACGGTGGACCAGGTGTCGCTGCGTCAGGAGGTCGCGGGCCTGCCGATCGCAGTCACCCCCGAGATCAGCCAGGACGGCCGCACCGTCAAGCTGGCCGCGTCGATGACGCCGCAGGATTCCGCGAAGCTGAGCGATGTCGCGGAACTGAAGGACATCAGCGCCTACGACCGCTTCATGTACCAGACCCAGAAGAATATGCCCGGGATCGTGGTCGGTGGCCTGATCGGCGTGCTCTTCCCGTTCCTGTGGTTCGTCACCATCCCCGCCGGCATGTTCCTCGGCGGTTACGTGATGGGCGGCGAGGAGTTCCGCGAAGCCGTGGTCGCGTACCTGACCGGTCAGCCCTGATCCGATCTCGCGTCCAAAGGCCTCGCACTCTTCGAAGTGCGGGGCCTTCGCGCTGTTGCGCACCGACAATTCTCGACATCAGAAACAATTCAGCAAATATTGCGAACTCATGACGATCAAGCCAGGGCGACCGCACCATTCCAGACCACCCACGCCGAATAGTCGCGACTGTTAGGTGATCTGCATCACCATCGATCATCACATCTTGATATCATTCCGCGATCTTCGATCTACTGTGGCGTCGTTGAATTCGGCCGGGGGCATTTCGGCGACATTGGTCGACCGGATGCATGCCGGTGTGAGTATTGAATTGAAGGGTGGGGTCGCATCGCATGGCGGGTCGACACAGAAAAGTCAGACGCAGCGCTCTACGCGCATCAGTCGCGGGTATACCGCTGGCTGTGGCTGTCAGCTACGCGGGAAGTGTGCATGCGGCTCCGGCTGAATTCATCGCGCCGCAACAACCCGGCGTGGTCGTGCCGCCGACGCAGCCCGGCGTGACCACGCCGGCTCGGCCCGCGGCGGAACCGCCACCCATGGAGTATGTCTCGCCCGAAGCGGACGCGCGCGGTGTCGCCCCCGAGACGGATTACCTTCCCACGCGCCAGGTCCCGCAGCGGGAGTACGTCGCACCGCTGCAGCTGGAAGAACTGCATGCGCCCGAACCCGAGCGACCGGTCGCGCCGATCGTTCCGGTTCCGCGAGTGCTGCGGGCGGGTGATCTCATCACGCCTGCACCAGAGTTCCTCGACCAGGGAATGGTCGATCAGTTCAATGCGATGGGCGCCGGTCCCGAGGCGCAGATCTCGCAGTTCGCCAGGTCGGTCGGTGTCGCACCGAGTAGAGCGGACAAAATCGCCGCGGGCGCCGTCGGAGGAGCCATTCGCGGTGCCGCGATCGGCTGTGTCGTGCCTGCCGCGCTAGCGACAGCCACCGTTGTCGCCGCACCACTGGCGCCGCTCAATTGTGTGGCCTGGGGAGCGGTGGGGCTTGCCGCCGGCGGGCTGATCGGTGCGGGCGCCGGAGGTCTGCAGTGACTGACTCAGCACGGCGGATCCAGACCCGATTGTCACGCAGAATCTTGGCGGCGGCCATCCCGACTATCGCCGCTGTCGGCATAGCAACCGGCACGGCCAATGCCGAGCAAACCGTGCCGACGCCACCGGGTTCGCACGAGACCGCGCTGTCCCCGGTCAAGGGCACAGCGTCCGGCATCGGATACAGCGCACAGCCGACCGTCGACGGCTCCGGCCTCACCACCACCCTTGATGCGGGCATCTTCTCCTTGTCTGCAGCCGGTGACGGCGTCGACGTCCGCGGTCCCGCTGGGGAGATCGTCGACTCGGTGGCACTCGAACTGCGCATCGGAGACCGCGAGGTGGCATTACACCCTGAAATCGCCAACGGTGGCACGTCGATGACGCTCCGCCCAGTGGGCCTGCCAGTCGCGGCGGGCACCGTCAGTGCCACGGAAGAGCGGTGGAATGCCGCGGTGCAGCGCGCGACGATGGGCGCCATGATCGGAGCGGGAATCGGACTCATCCCCGGTCTGTTCATCGGGATCCTCATCATCCCGATATTCCTGTTCCCTGCGATCGGGGCCGGGATCGGCTTCCTCGTGGTCGGCGGTCAACCCCTGATCGATGCGGGCATCGCCCACTTCACCGCCCCGCCGGCCCCGCCTGCGTAAGCTGCCAAAACAGAAGCCTCGCACTCTTCGGAGTGCGAGGCCTTTTGCTGTGGTGCACATCACCGTCACAGCGAATCCCCGCGCCGCATCCCATGGTCGAACACACAGTTCCCATGGCAGGAGGCACAGATGAACATCGTGGTTATCGGGGCAGGCTACGCAGGGACTGTCGCGGCGAATCGGCTGCACAAGAAGGTTCCTGACGCGCGGATCACCGTGGTCAATCCGCGGGGTGACTTCATCGAGCGGGTGCGATTGCACGAGCAGATCGCGGGCAGCGGTACCGCGGCCCGGCCGCTCACCGAGATGCTCACAGCGGGAATCGCGCTCGAGACCGCGAGTGTGGACAAGATCGGCGACGGCGATGTCACCCTCGACAACGGCCGGATCCTGACCTTCGACCACGCGATTCTCGCGGCGGGCAGCATCGCGGATCCGCTACCCGGCGCGATCCCGGTCGGCGTGTGGGAAGGAGCCGAGCAGGCACGCGCCGCGCTCGAGGCGCTGCCCGCGAACGGGATCGTCACGGTGATCGGTGGTGGGCCGACCGGGATCGAAATCACGGCCGAGATCGCCGAAGCTCGGCCCGACCTGCGGGTACGCCTGGTGAGCGATACCGTCGCGCCCGCGCTCTCGGCTGGTGCGCAGCGGCATATCCGGCACACGCTCGCGCGATTGAACGTGGAGATCGTGGCCGACCAGATCACCGAAATCGATGGGACGACCCTGCGTCTTGGCTCTGGCACCGAACTCGATTCCGACCTGACTCTCTGGGCGATCATCTCCGCGGTACCCGAACTGGCCGCCCGCAGCGGACTCGCGGTGGACGCCGACGGCCGGGCCCTGGTCGATGCCAACTTGCGCAGTCGCACCGATCCGCGCATCTTCGTCGTCGGCGACTGCGCCGCGGTCCCCGGGATGCGGATGGCCTGCGCCACCGCTGCACCGCAGGGCGCGCACGCGGCCGATACGCTGGCCGACATGATCAAAGGACGTGCGCTGCGGCCGTTTTCGATGGGCTACGGCGGCGTTGGGCTGAGTCTGGGCAGGCGCGACGGACTGATGCAGACGACTGACCGCGCGGACAACGCCGGTCGGCTGTTCTTGGGCGGGCGTATCACGGCCTTCGCCAAGGAACGCGTCAACCGCTACGCCGCGTACGCCTCCCGCACCGGCAACAGCGTGTGGTTGAGCGGCCCGGCACAGTGACCCACGAGGCTGCGACACTCGAGGGCATCTTCACCGAGAACCGGCGGTTGCTGTTCTCGATCGCCTACGAGATCCTCGGCACGGTCGCCGACACTGAGGACGTCCTGCACGACAGCTACCTGCGCTGGCGCGAGATCGATCTCGCGCTGATCGACAATCCGCGCGCCTACCTCGCCCAGATCATCACCCGGCAGGCGCTGGGCGTACTGCGGTCCACGGCCCGCAGGCGCGAGGAGTACATCGGGCCATGGCTGCCCGAACCGCTTGCCACCGAGGCAGCCGACGGGGTCGAACACGTGCTGACCGGCGAGGCGGTGACCACTGCGATGCTGCTCGTGCTGGAGAAGCTGACGCCGGTACAGCGCGCGGTGTTCGTGCTGCGCGAGGTGTTCGCGTTCGACTATTCGGAGATCGCGGCCGCGGTGGACAAATCCGAAGCGGCTGTGCGGCAACTCAATCAACGCGCCCGCGATCGCGTGCACGCGCAGCGACATACCGCGATCGCCACGCCCGCCGAGGCCCGATCGGTGGTCGAGCGGTTCGCGATCGCCGCCGCTACCGGCAATGTGCAAGCACTGATGGACGTGCTCGCCCCCGAAGTGGTGTTCCTCGGCGACGGCGGCGGTGTGGTGAACGCGGTGCGACGGCCCGTACTCGGCCAGGACAAGGTCGCTCGGCTGGTCATCGGCCTGCTCGCCAAGGGCCAGCGAATGGGCACGATGGGTATGCACTTCGGCGTCTACAACGCGATGCCCTCGATCGTGGCGACCGTCGACGGCATGCTCGATCAGGTGACCTCCATCGAAGTCACAGGTGGTGTCATCACCGCGCTGTACAGCGTTCGCAATCCCGACAAGCTCAGGACCGTGCGCGTTCCGACATGAAGCCTGACCCTGGGCGCGTGGGCACGTGCCCACGTGGGCGAGCGCACAGCCGCGCGTTGCGTGCCACCTCTCGACCTCGCGCCGCCCGCGCGCTAGGCTTCAAGCTATACGGAACCGTATAACTGGAGGTTCGACATGACACTTCCCCCTGGTCAACGCGCCGTCGACGGCTTCCCGCGTTTCGGCACACACCTCCATCACCCACCGCCGCCGGTTCCCGCGAACCCGGTGATCGAGGTCGACGGGGCGATGACGCAATCGTTCACTCTCGCCATGACCGACCTCGCCCAGCTGCCGCGATCGGAGGTGCGGGCCGACTTCCACTGTGTGGCCGGGTGGTCTGCCACCGACCTGCACTGGGAGGGCGTCCCGTTCGCCACGCTCTATCGCACACGCGTCGAACCGCTACTCGCGCCGGGTGTTTCGATCAGCCATGTCGTTTTCGAAGGTCTCGACGGGTATCTGTCGGTCGCGTTGCTCGAGGACGCGCTGGCCGATGACGTGCTCATCGCCGACCGACTCGACGGGCAGCCACTCACCAGCGATCACGGCGCTCCGGTTCGGTTGGTGAGCCCCGGCCAGTACGGGTTCGTCAACACAAAGCACCTGTGCCGCATCGAATTCCACACTTCCGCGCCCGTCGACCCGGACAAGTGGTCACCGCTCGCGGCACACCACCGGGCCCGCGTCTGGCAGGAGGAGCGCCATCGCTACCTGCCGGGACGCGTGGTTCGCCCGATCTACCACGCGCTGATCGGGCCGATCCGCAGGATGAGCGCGCGCGGGAGCACCGAACGAACTGCGTGAATCCTGGCGCCGGACAGACCGAGTCAACGGCGCCACGACAGCACGTCAGGCCAGCAGCTTCTTCTGCACCTTGCCCATCGCGTTACGCGGGAGCGAGTCGACGAAGCGAACCTCACGTGGGCGCTTGTGGGCCGAAAGCTGTTCGCCCACATAGGCTGTGAGCTCGACACCGAGCGCGTC
This sequence comes from Nocardia sp. NPDC058480, assembly GCF_042720495.1. NCBI lineage: Bacteria > Bacillati > Actinomycetota > Actinomycetes > Mycobacteriales > Nocardiaceae > Nocardia > Nocardia sp. NPDC058480. The sequence goes on from NZ_JBHXMN010000001.1 coordinate 337,860, forward strand.
GGAACTCGCCTCGCGCGCGACGACGAAGGCCACGATCCGCTGACCGAGATCGTCATCGGGCAGCCCGACCACGGCGACCTCGGCGACCGCCGGATGCCCGAGCAGCGCGGTCTCGATCTCCCCCGCGCCGATGCGGTAGCCGCCGGATTTGATGAGGTCGATCGACTCGCGCCCGACGATCCGATGGAACCCGTCGGCATCGATCACCGCGACGTCACCGGTGCGGAACCACCCGTCCTCGGTCCAGTCCCGCGCGGTGGCCTCGGGCCGATTCCGGTACCCGTCGAACAGCATCGGCCCACGAACCTGCAGACCACCGATGCTCACACCGTCCTGCGGAACGGGCTCGCCCGCTTCATCACGCAACCTCGTCTCGACGCCGCGCACCGGGGTGCCGACCCAGCCGGGCCTGCGCTCACCGTCGGCCCGGGTGGACAGTGTGATCATGGTTTCGCTCATCCCGTACCGCTCCACCGGTGCTTGCCCGGTGAGTTCGGCCAGCTTCTCGAACACCGGAACCGGCAGCGGCGCACTACCCGAGACGAGCAGCCGTGCCTTACTCAGTTCCTTTGCCAGTTCGGGCTTTTCGACCACGCGCGACCAGACCGTCGGCACCCCGAAATACAGGCTGCCTGCCGCTGCCGCATACGCCTGCGGTGTCGGCTTGCCGGTGTGGATCACCGGACTACCGACCCGCAACGGCCCGAGCAGCCCGAGGATCAGCCCGTGCACGTGGAACAGCGGAAGCCCGTGCACCAGTGTGTCTTTCCACGTCCATGCCCACGCCTCGGCGAGCGCGTCGAGCCCGGCGGCGATCGCGCCGCGGCTGAGCATCACTCCCTTGGGCGCCCCCGTTGTTCCCGAGGTGTAGAGGATGAAGGCGATCGCCGCCGGATCGGGTTCGGGATAGGTATGCCAGGACCGTGCGTGCAGCCGCACCGGCACCACCGGCAGATCCGTGCCCTCCGGCGCCGGGCCGAGCCAGGCCTGCGCACCCGAATCGCGCAGGATGTGCTCGCGTTCGGCGGTCCCGGAGTCCGGCGGCACCGGAACGACGGTCACGCCGGCGATCAGGCAACCGACCACGGCGATCACGGTGCGCAAGGTCGGTTCGGCCAGTACCGCGACGCGGTCGGCACGGGCGATTCGTTCCGCTACCGATGTTGCCGAACCCAGCAGATCACTGCGTGAGACGGTGGCATCATCGATGGTGACGGCGTCGGGAATGTCATCCCCGGCGGCGACGGCGGCCGGATTCAGCGAAGCGAGCAGCAGCGGCGGACCATAGGGCATCTGTCAACGCTAACGCGACGTGATTCGGGGCTTGCCGCCGCCGCTGTCGTTGACACCCCGGCGACGTGATGAGACATTCAACGTATAATTCTCTCACGCTCTCTTCGATGAAAACGGGGTCAACGATGACCATCCTGTCGCGCTCGCGTTCGCAGCGGTCCGAACCGGCACAATTCGACATCCGCGACTACGTCGACGGCTCCGCCGCCTTCTACGGCGCGACCGCCAACGTGATCATGCAGCTCAGCCTGGCCCCCGTCGGCTACGGCGTCGCGGAATCGAAGGTGCACAGCGGCAGCATCATGGTGCACCCGGTGAAGCGCACCCGGACCACCTTCACGTACCTGTCCGTGGCGCTGATGGGCACCGACGCCGACCGCGCGGCCTACCGCACTGCCGTCAACGGCGCGCACCGCCACGTCCACTCCACCGCCGACAGCCCGGTGAAGTACAACGCCTTCGACAAGAACCTGCAGCTGTGGGTGGCCGCGTGCCTGTACGCGGGCGCGGTCGACGTGATGGACCGCCTCCACGGTCCCGCGGACGACACCGCCGCCGACACCTTCTACGACTACGCCCACTACCTCGGCACCACCCTCCAGGTGCCTCGCGAGATGTGGCCCGCCGACCGCGCCGCGTTCGATGCCTACTGGTCCGAGCATTTGCAGCGCACCAGCGTCGACCCCACGATCAAGGCCTACTTCGACGGCCTACTCGACCTGAAGATGATCAACCCGCTGTTGCGCCTGCCCTTCGCTCGCTTCCACCGCTGGTTCACCACGGGCCTACTCCCCCAACATCTCCGAGACGAACTCGACCTTTCCTGGACCGCCGCCGACGAGCGCAAACTCAACCGTCTGCTGCGCACCACCGGCAAGGTAACGGGCCGCATGCCCCGCTTCGTCCGAGCCTTCCCCTTCAACGTCACCCTCGCCGATATGCGCCGCCGCAACCGGCGAGGCAAGCCGCTGATCTGACCCACCGCGCCACTCCGACTGCCGGCTGATCCGGCAGTCGGAGCACGAGGTCAGCGCAGATCGTCGGCGATGATCCGCTCGATATTGCGCTCGGCCAGCGCGGTGATCGTGACGAACGGGTTGACGCTGGTGTTGCCGGGAATGAGCGCGCCGTCGATCACGTAGAGCCCCTGATAGCCGTGCAGGCGCCCGTAGTTGTCGGTGGCCTCGTTCAGCACACAGCCGCCGAGCGGGTGATAGGTGAAGTCGTCACCCCAAGTCTTGTAAACGCCGAACAGATCGGTCCGGTAGATCGTCCCCTCCTTGCTGTTGATCTTGTCGAAGACCCGCTTCGCCGCATCGATCGAGGACTGGTTCCAGGCCTTCTGCCAGTTCAAACCGACTGTGCCACTCCCGGAATCGAAGGTGAACCGCCCACGGTTGGGGTTCTTCGTGATCGACAGATACAGGCTCACGTAGGTTTCCAGCCCGGATGGGAAGGGCGCGACCTCGGCGAACGACGGACCGCCCGCGTCGGCCCAGTTGTCGATGCCCAGGCACGGCATCGACGATTGCAGGCTGCCCGTGCCGTCCCACATGTGATTGGCCCGACCGACCATCACATTGCCGTTATTGCCCCACTTCTGCCCGACGGCGTCGGACAGGTCGGTGAGTTTGCCCTTGGCCTTCATGGCCACCAGCAGCTTGCTCGTGCCGATACTGCCCGCCGCGAAGAAGACCCGTTGCGCGATCACCGATTTCGTGGCGACGGTGTTGCCCGAGGTATCGATCTGGGCCATCTCCACGCGGTACCCGCCCTCGGCGGGCGTCACCGTGGTGACCTTGTGCATCGGGGTGATCCGCACCTTGCCGGTGGCGGTGGCCGCGGCGAGATAGGACTTGTCCAGCGAACGCTTGCCGTTGTTGTTGCCGTAGATCACCTCACCCGCCAGTGCGGACCGGGTGACCGTGTTCGCCTGCTCCTTCTTCATGTACTCGAAGTCGTAGACGTTCGGCACGAAAGTCCAACCGAAGCCAGATCTTTCGGCGTGCTTGCGACCGACGCGCGCGAACTGATAGCACTCGGCCGACTCGAACCAGCTCTTGTCGATGTGATTGACCCCGAGACCGGTGTTCGCGCGCGGGTAGTAGGTGCTGTACATCTCGTCGGCGTTCACCGAGGGCAGGATCGCCCCGAAGTTCTCCCGTTTCGGCGTCACGGCCATGCCGCCGTTCACCAGCGAACCGCCACCGACACCGCGCCCCTGATAGACGCGGATGCCACCGAAATCCTCGGAATCCAGGACGCCCGTGTACTTGTCGATGTCCTTGTTGTAGGAGCTGCCCGCGAAGTAACCGACCGGCTGATCGGTGCGATCGCGCAGCCAGTAGGACCGCCCGTCCGGCTTCAGGACCGGACAGAAGATCTTGCCGTCGGCACCCGGGGTGGTCCAGGACATGCCCATCTCGACGACGGTCACATCGACACCGGCCTGTGCCAAGCGCAACGCGGCGACCGAACCGCCGTACCCACTACCGATGACCAGGGCGGGAACCTTGTCGCCGTCGGCCAGCGGAGCGGCGGCGGCCACGGCCCGACCGGCCAGCGCCACCGCACCCAGGCTGATACCTGTTGCAGCTAGAAATCGACGGCGGGATAGCCCGCCGGAATACTGGCTTCTACCGGGCTTTTCATACAAGAATTCACGCACCGTGCAGCTCCTCATCGAGACGGCAATGAGAACCTGTTATACCGAGGATTTCAGTGAAACGAACATGTTTCGAACAAACCAGATCGCACGCGCGGACCTGACCGGGTTAGCGCGAAAATAGCGCTCGGGCAACCACTGTGCCGATCATCGAGCCGCTGATCTGATCGGCATTACCGCGCGCCTCACCCGCCGACCTGCGGCATTCGGGTTTCATTCCCACGACCGCAACGTCGTCGTACGAATCGGAGGACGCTCGTGAGCATTCGAACAGTGACCTGGTGTGTGGCGGCGGCCGCCGTCGGCCTCATGGTGGCAGCGCCCGCCGCCCACGCCGACGAGGACCCGACAACGGTACCGCCACGAACCGCCATTTCGCTGCGGATGCCGGGCGGATTCGCCTGGGGCACAGCCAATGAGCACGAATCGCGGTCGGCGCTGTCGATGTCCAAGCTCTATATCGTCGACTACGCGCTGCGCCACGGCGACGGATCGCCGGAAGACCGCGCGCTGTCGGAACGGATGATCCGGGACTCCGACGACGGCGCCGCCACTCAGCTGGCAGGCAAATACCCGCAGGCGATCGACGCGACCGCGAGCGAATACGGACTGCGCGAGACCCACGGCACCGCCGACTGGGGCCGGTCGAGCACCAGCACCGCCGACATCACCGACTTCCTGGCCGCCAAGCAGCGCACCGATGCCGGTTCGCCGATCTTCGAGTGGATGGCGGGTGCGAGCAATACCGCCGCCGACGGCACTCCCCAGAACTGGGGCACCGCCCAGCTTCCCGGCGTGCAGGGCAGCAAGTGGGGGTGGTCCGATCTCGGCGCCCCCGAGGTGGCCTCCGCGTCCTTCGGACCCAGCTTCTCGGTCGCCGCGCACACCTACGGCACCCCGGCAGACCAGTCCGCGGATGTGCTCGACGCCCTGCCCGCACTGATCCTGCGCCTGGCCGGCGCGTACTGATCCCATGGTGCGGTAGCTGGTCAGAAGGGGGCTTGCTGCCACCAGTTGTCGCGGGTCTCCTCGAAGGAGCGACCCGGCCACGACACCTCGACCACCGAGTTCGCGCTGAACACATTGCCGCGTTCCCTGGCCGCGAGCGTGAACGGTGCGGCCGGGTCACGCGGACGGTAGGCGGCGAGGCTGGTGTGGTGCAGTTCCCGCGTGGTGTCCTCCGTGGTGTGCCGCAGGAGGTAGGCATCGACATCGGTGGCGCTCGGGTACTCGGTGTACCAGGCAGTGAGTCCGTCGGTGTCGGTGCAGGTGATCTGCCGCAGCGGCGCCGGATCGCCCGGCAACACAACCAGCGACGGGGTCGCCGAGCAATTCGCCGCACGCCAGCCGCGCCCGGTCGGCCCCGACGGGATCAAGTCGGTGAATCCCGAGGCAACCGACGCATGCGCACCCCAGGTGGGCGGCGGCGGAACTCGGTTCGGGCGCACGAACTTCCAATAGATCGCACCGACGCCGACGGCGCCGACCCCGGCGACCATCGCCAGCACGAGCAGGCTCACCGCCAGCACCCGCCATCGCGACGAAACCGCCCGCTGAGGTTGTCGCGCGGCGGGCCGCACAGCGGAGTACGACGGCGAACTCACGAGGGTCGGGTTCTGCGAACCCTCGTCGGCATTCGGCGGCCGGTGTTCACGACCGAAAGGCACTCCAGGCGAAACGCTCGCCGCACGGGGGCCTTCTCCGGCACGGGGCTGCGATGCGGGGCCCGCGGCGGCCAGCGCCGCTGTCGCCGCACGCGCAAATTCCTCGCAGCTGTCGAATCTTTCGGCAGGTTCCTTCGCCATCGCCCTGGCGATGACCGCGTCGATTCCGGCTGGCAGGCCGCCGACCAACGCGGACGCGCGAGGCACCGGCTTGGTCAGGTGAGCGGCGACCACCGCGCCGGGATTATCTGCGGGGAAAGGACTTTCGCCCGTGAGCAGAGTGAACAGGGTGCAGCCAAGCGAATACTGGTCGGAACGGTGATCGACCAGGGCACCCGAGAGTTGTTCGGGGGACGCGTAGGCGAGGGTCGCGAGGAAAGCTCCGGTGCGGGTGAGCTGGCGGGCGTCGCCGCGCAGTCGCGCGATGCCGAAGTCGGTGAGCAGGACGCGGTCACCGGCGCGGCCGGGAGCTAGCAAGATGTTGGCCGGCTTCACATCTCGGTGCAGTACGCCGCGATCATGGGCGTAGTCCAGTGCTTCGGCGGTTTGGGTGATGATGCCGATCGCCCGAACCGGATCCAGTGGCTCACCGCGGAACACCGAAGCATCGCGGCCGTCGACATACTGCATGGAAATCCACATCAGCCCGTCCTCGACCCCACGGTCGAGCACCGACACGATGCCAGGGTGGTCGAGATGGGCCGAGACATCGGCCTCGCGCTCGAACCGGCCGCGGACCTCGTGATCGGAATACAGTTCGCGATTCAGTAGTTTCAGCGCGACCTGCCGGGGCAGTCGAGGATGCGCCGCCAGATACACGGTGCCCATTCCACCCCGGCCGAGCAGCCGATCGATGCGATACTCCGCGAACACCGTGCCCGCCTCGAACTCCACCCCGTGCATTCGTTGCGAGCCTTTCGATCCGGTACCGCGCCGATCGCCCGGACCCTGCTGGGCCCAGGCGCGGTGCGTTCGTCAGTCTATTCGCGCATGGCCGGAGCGAAGTCGCAGGTGTGCCCAACCGATCACGCCGCCGACGCGCGAGATGCGTTGCGGACAGAAGCAACCCCGGGCACGATCATGCCCGGGGTGCGTAGTACTCAGGACAGGCGTGCGGCCGCTTCGGCGATGCGCTCGTCGGTAGCGGTCAGTGCGATGCGTACGTGTTCGGGCGAACGGGGACCGTAGAAATCGCCGGGGGCGGCGAGGATTCCGCGTTCGGCGAGCCAGTCGAGGGTGATGCGGCACGGTTCGCCGCGGGTGGCCCACAGGTACAGACCTGCCTCGGAGAAATCGATGCGGAAACCCGCCTGCTGCAAGGCGTTTCGCAGGATCTCGCGGCGGGCGCGGTAACGCTCGCGCTGCTGCGCCTCGTGCCCGTCGTCGCTGAGCGCGGCGGTCATCGCGGCCTGGATCGGGAACGGCATGATCATGCCGGAGTGCTTGCGCACCTCGAGCAGTTCGGCAACCAGTTCCGGGTCACCGGCGACGAAACCGGCTCGGTAGCTGGCCAGGTTCGACGTCTTCGACAGGGAGTGGATGGCCAGCAGGCCGGTGTGGTCGCCATCGCAGACGCGGGGGTCGAGGATCGAGATCGCCTCGCCCTCCCAGGTCAGGCCCAGGTAGCACTCGTCGGAGGCGACGATCGCACCGCGCTCGCGCGCGAACGCGACCACCTTGCGCAGGTGCTCGACGGGCAGCACCTTGCCGGTGGGGTTCGAGGGCGAGTTCACGAAGATCAGCGCCGGATTCTGCGGGCCGATCTGGGTGAGACCGTCTGCGCGCCAAGGCTTCGCGCCCGCCAGCAGCGCGCCGACCTCGTAGGTCGGGTAGGCGATCTCGGGGATCACCACCAGATCGTCGGAGCCGGCACCGAGTAGCCGCGGCAGCCCGGCGATCAGCTCTTTCGTACCGAGCACCGGCAGCACCGCCGCCGGATCGACCCCGGTGACGCCGAACCTGCGCGCCAACGCGGCGACGACGGCGGAGCGCAGCTCCGGGGTGCCGTGCGTGGTCGGATAGCCGGGAACAGCCGCCACCGAACCCAAGGCCGCCTGGATCAGCGGATCGACCGGGTCCACCGGGGTGCCGACGGACAGGTCGACGAGACCGCCCGGATGGGTGGCCGCCTTCTGTTTGACCGCGGCGATGGTGTCCCAGGGGAAGTCAGGCAGCAGGCTGCTCACACGCCCACGGGTTGGCACCCCTGTGCTCACTCTTCGGCCATCGGGGGCAGCGCCTTGATGAAGGCGGGGTCGAAATCGACCACACCGACCTTGGTCGCGCCACCGGGGGAACCCAGTTCGTTGAAGAAGTCGACGTTGGCGTTGATGTAACCGCTCCACTGATCCGGAGTGTCGTCCTCGTAGAAGATCGCCTCCACGGGGCAGACCGGCTCACACGCACCACAGTCCACGCACTCGTCGGGTTGGATGTAGAGCATGCGACCGCCCTCGTAGATGCAATCTACGGGGCATTCCTCGATGCACGCCTTGTCCTTCACGTCAACGCACGGTTCAGCGATGATGTACGGCACTGCCGTTCTCCTAGTCTGTCCTCACCTGCGGTGGTACTCCGCCCACGCAACCCTAGCGTGATCCTGGGCCCAGGCCCAGGTCAGCCTGCCCTAACTACTGCCGGTCATGACGTTGCCGCCGCTGCCGACCCTGCCGGGTCGCCCGCTCAACCGATCGTCGGCGGCGGGGACCGCGTTGCGCCCTTTACCTGCGCAACATCGAGGCTTAGATTTGTTCTCGGAAATCGTTGCACACAGCGGATCCCCTCGCGTCACGGAGACCGCGCGACGAAGGGAACCGTTATGAGTACGGCGCAAGAGCGTGCGGCCGCGCTGGACCTGGTAGCCCGGCTGAAGTCGTCCTATCCCGAGCTGCCGAACGCGCCCACCCCGGATCTGCTCGATCACGATCGCCTCTGGGCGTATTTGAAAACCGATCACGATGTGGGCGGTGAGCCCGACGCCCCGATCGCGTACGAGAACAAGCAGTACGAGCTGTGGGAGCACAACACGTATGTGATCTGCGAGGTGCTCGCCTGGCGTGGGATCTGGCTCTCCGAGGAACGGCGCCGGATCGGCAATGTCGATCTCGGGCGCGCGATGTACCTGGGACTGCCGTATTACGGCAGATGGCTGCTCGCCGTCGCGCGCGTGCTGGCCGAGAAGCACCACATCGGCCTGACCGAGCTGAGTGAACGCATGATGGAGGTCACGGCGCGCTACGAAGGCGGCCTGGCCGGGAAGACCCTGGCCGCCGAGCCGAAGTTCGAAGGCGACGGCTCGCGGGTCGCGCGCAATCGTCATCACCTCGCGGCGGTCGGCAAGGGCGATCCGCAAGTGTTCGCCGGCAAGGCAGGCCAGGCGCGGTTCGAGGTCGGTGATCCCGTGCGGGTCCGGGAACTGCCCGCGCTGTTCTACACCCGCACCCCGGAGTATGTGCGCGGCGCGGTCGGGCGGATCGCCGCGCTCGCCTACGAGAGCCCGGCACCGGAGGACGAGACGTGGGACCGGCCGGACGCGGTGCCCGAGTGGTTCTACGTCGTCGAGTTCAACCTCGCGACGCTGTGGCACGGCTACACCGGACCCAGCGCGGACATGTTGCGCACGGAGATCCCCGAACGCTGGCTCGAGCCGACCACCTAGACCGATCATCCTGCCAGGAAAGGGATTCCATGACCGGGCACGACCACGATCACGACCATGAACGCACGGTGGCCCCGATGGTCGACGAGATCACCGATTTCGAAGTGCTCGAGATCGCGTTGCGTGAGCTGTGTATCGAGAAGGGAATCTTCACCGCCGCCGAACACCGGCGGTTCACCGAATTCGCCGAACAGATCGGCCCGACTCCCGCTGTCCACCTCGTGGCCAGAGCCTGGCTCGATCCCGACTTCAAGGCGCTCGCGCTCGCCGAACCGATGACCGCGAGCAATGCGGTCGGGGTGGATTGGCTGGAGCCGACCGGTTTCGGCACACCGAGCGACTTCACCGCCTTCTCCATTCTCGAGGACACCCCGACGCTGCACAACGTGATCGTGTGCGCGTTGTGTTCGTGCTACCCGCGACCGATTCTCGGCAACTCCCCCGAGTGGTATCGCACCCCGAATTACCGGCGGCGGATGGTGCGCTGGCCACGCCAGGTGCTCTCCGAATTCGGACTCGACCTGCCCGCGAATGTGGCGGTGCGCGTGCAGGACTCGAACCAGAAGCACCGATTCATGGTGCTGCCACTGCGTCCGGCGGGCACCGACGGCTGGAACGAGGATCAGCTCGCGGAGATCATCACCCGCGACTGTTTGATCGGCGTCGCGCTACCCACACCGGGCGTGACCACGAATGTGGTCACCCACACCCGGCCTGCCATCCACCCGGCTACCTAGGAGCGTTATGGGCACACCCGAGATCGCCGCGCTGCGGGCCATCGTCGACCGCGACCAGGTGTGGCCGAGGATGGCCGCCACGTACGGGGTGAGCAATCCCGTGCCACCGTGGAAGACCAGCCTGGACGGCCTCTGCGACGCGCTCGATCACGCCCGCTGCGCGGCGCCGATCCCGGATTTCCAGAACCGGCGCGACGACGAGGATTCGCTGTCGGCAACCGTCTACGCCGACCTGCCCTATCCCGAGAACCAGCTCGTCGCGCTGGCGCATTCCCTCGTGACGCGCGGCGTCATCGACGAGAGCGAACTCCAGGAGCGGCTCACCAGCGTTCGGGCCCGGCTGGAATCCTGAACTCAGCCGATCGAGAGCGGCAGCGGCGCCGGTTTGGATTCCACCCGACCGTAGATCGTGGTGCGTTCACGCACCGGGCGAGCGATGCCCGCCGCGATCTCGGTGAGCTCGGCGACGGTTTTGGCCGAACCGTGCTGGGAGCCCGCCATCCGGGAAATGGTTTCCTCCATCAAGGTGCCGCCGAGGTCGTTGGCGCCGCCGGTGAGCATGGCCTGGGTGCCGAGGGTGCCCAGTTTCACCCAGCTGGTCTGGATGTTGTGGATGCGGCCGTGCAGCATGATGCGGGCCAGGGCGTGGACGGCGCGGTTGTCGCGGTTGGTCGGTCCGGGTCGAGCCGCGCCCGCGAGGTACAGCGGCGCGCTCTGGTGGACGAACGGCAGCGGAACGAACTCGGTGAAGCCGCCCGTCTCGTCCTGGATACCGCGCAGCACACGCAGGTGGCCCACCCAGTGCTTCGGGTTGTCCACATGGCCGTACATCATCGTCGAGCTCGACGGGATGCCCAGCTTGTGGGCGGTGGTAATGACCTCGATCCAGGCGGAAGTGGGGAGTTTGCCCTTGGTGAGGACCCAGCGGACCTCGTCGTCGAGGATTTCGGCGGCCGTTCCGGGGATCGAGCCCAATCCGGCCTCTTTCAGCGCCGAAAGCCAGTCGTGGATGCTCTGGCCGCCGCGCGAGGCGCCGTTGACGATCTCCATCGGGCTGAACGCGTGGACGTGCATCGACGGGACGCGGGCCTTGATGGCGCGGACCAGATCGGCGTACCCGGTGACGGGGAGTTCGGGGTCGATGCCGCCCTGCATGCAGACTTCGGTGGCGCCGTCGACGTGGGCTTCCCACGCGCGATCGGCGACCTCGTCGGTGCTGAGGGTGAAGGCGTCGGCGTCACCCTTGCGCTGGGCGAAGGCGCAGAAGCGGCAGCCGGTGTAGCAGATATTGGTGAAGTTGATATTGCGGTTCACCACGTAGGTGACCTCGTCGCCGGAGACCTCGCGCCGCAGCGAATCAGCTAGTGCGGCAACGGCTTCCATATTCGCACCGTCGGCGGTGGCCAGGGCCAGGTACTGGTCGTCGGTGAGTCCCGCCGGGTCCTTCTCGGCGGCGCGCAGGGCGTCGAGTACCTCCGAATCGAGGCGCTCGGGTGCGACGACGGCCAGGTCGCGGGCGTGTTCGCGGATCGTCTCCCAGTCACCGAAGGCGCCGACGACTTCCTGGCCGAGCCCGGAATCACTGCGGCTGTCGGTGTTTCGGCCCTCGGTGTCGATGGCGGTATTCAGGTCGACGCGGCCGACCGAATCCCATGACTCGTCCGGCTCCTGCCAGGGCAGGCCGACCGGCATGGCGTCGGGCCTGGCCAGCCCGGTCGCGGGATCGGTGAGCGCGTCGACATGCGCGCCGATGCGCGGATCGATCCAAGGATGGCCCGCGCGAACGTATTTCGGGTGCGCGGAGGTGCGTTCGACGAGGGTGTACCCGGCCGCCTCGGTGATCTCGCGCAGGGTATCCAGGTTCGGCCACGGCCGTTCGGGGTTCACGTGGTCGACCGTCACCGGCGACACCCCGCCCCAGTCGTCGATACCCGCGTCGATCAGCGCCCGGCAATCACTGTGTGACACCAGGTTCGGGGGCGCCTGCACCGGAACATCAGGTCCGAGAAGCAATCTCGTCACCGCGACGGCTGCCAGGAACTCCGCCACGCCCGCATCGGGAACATCGCGCATGGCGGTGTCGTCCTTGGCCCGGAAGTTCTGCACGATCACTTCCTGGATGTGCCCGAATTCCCGGTGCTGCTGACGAATCGCCATGATCGACTCGGCGCGCTCGGTGAGGTTCTCGCCGATGCCGACCAGGATGCCGGTGGTGTAGGGCACCGAGAGCCTGCCCGCGTCGGTGATCGAGCGCAGCCGGACCGCGGGATCCTTGTCGGGGCTGCCGTAATGGCACTCGCCCTTGTCGGTGAACAGCCTGGTGGCGGTGGTTTCGAGCATCATGCCCATGGACTGGGCGACGGGCTTGAGGCGGGAGATCTCGTTCCAGCTCAGCACGCCGGGGTTCAGGTGCGGCAGCAGGCCGGTCTCCTCGAGCACGAGGATGGAGACGGCGCGCAGGTAGTCGAGGGTGGAGTCGTAGCCGCGTTCGTCGAGCCACTGCGCGGCCTCGGGCCAGCGGTCCTCCGGCCGGTCACCGAGGGTGAACAGCGCTTCCTTGCACCCGAGGGCGGCACCCTGGCGGGCGATTTCCAACACCTCGTCGGGTTCGAGGAACATCCCCTTGCCCTCGGCGCGCAGCTTGCCGGGCACGGTGACGAACGTGCAGTAGTGACACTTGTCCCGGCACAGTTTGGTGAGCGGGATGAACACATTGCGCGAGTAGCTGATCGTGCGTGGGCGCCCCGCCGATTCCAGACCCGCATCACGGACTCGGGCGGCGCTGGCACACAGATCGATGAGGTCGTCGCCGGTGGCATGCAGCAGGACGGTGGCCTCGTCGACGTTCAACGTGACGCCGTCGCGGGCTCGGCGCAGGGCCCGGCGCATCGCGGCGGGACTCGGCGGCGGCATCGGAACGCTCGGCTTCGGAAGGTCGGTCACCCCGTCGATCATGCGCTACTTCTTCCCCGGACGTGTGGTCGGCTGGTCACGAGCCCTCGGCGGGCGCGGTGCGGTCGTCCTTGTCGACGACAACCTCCCCTTCGACCGCGCATATTCCCGACGGGGTGAACTCGTCGCACGCGCATGGAACCATGGGCAGCATGTCGCTGCCACGCTCCACCATCCTGGCCGAACCTGCCTGGCGTCCGAGTGCCAAGGCCAAGCTGCTGTGGGCTTCGGAGAACGCGATCGGGGTGGTCGTGTTGTTCGTGGCGCTCGCGGTGTGGGCGGTGTTCGATGAGGACCGTCGTGGCTGGCAGGTGCTCACCGGGTTGGTGCTCGTGGTGCTCGCGGCGGTCGCGGTCGTGGTGATTCCCGTGTGGCGGTACGCGGTGCATCGGTGGGAGGTCACCGATGATGCCGTGTACACGCGGGTGGGGTGGCTGGACCAGGAGTCTCGGGTCGCGCCGATTTCGCGGGTGCAGACCGTGGACACCGAGCGTGGGCCGCTGGAACGGATCCTGGGACTGGCGACGGTCACCGTCACTACCGCGTCGTCGGCGGGGGCGGTGAAGATCAGTGCGCTGGACCTGCCGGTCGCCGAGGAAACAGTGCTGCGATTGACCGCCATCGCCGCGCAGCATCGCGGAGACGCCACATGACCGCACCCGCGCGGACCGAAAACGACTGGCAGCGCCTTGATCCGCGCATGCTGCTGGTGTATCCGGTCAACGAGATCATGAAATACATTCCGGTGCTGCTCGGTTCGATCATCGTCGGCACGACCAGTGGCAATCCGCTGTGGAGTTTGATTCCGGTGACGCTCGTCGCGGCGTTCGGCGTCGCGCGGTGGTTCACCACCTCGTATCGGATCGATGCCGATCACGTGCAGCTGCGCAGCGGGATCGTGGCGCGCCGGACGTTATCGGTGCCGCGCCCACGGATTCGATCGGTGGACGTGGAAGCCGATCTGCTGCACCGGGCGCTCGGCCTGGCGGTGCTGGCCATCGGAACCGGCAAGCAGACCGACAAGGGTGAGGAATTCAAGCTCGACGCGCTCGACACGAGTCAGATCCCGGCGTTGCGTGCCGAATTGCTCGCGCACACCGGTCAACACGCACCCGCCCGCCTCGATAGCGCGGGGACGCCGCATGTCTCGCAACCCGATGCCCACGCGGATTCCGGGGTCGAGATCGGGCACTGGCAGGCGGCGTGGGTGCGGTACGCGCCGTTGTCGCTGACCGGGCTGGCCGTCGTCGCGCCGGTCGCCGGGCTCGGTGCGCAGTACGGGCTCATCGATGTGCTGTCGGAAAGTGCTGTCGTGCAACATCTCGACGATGACACCGCGATGATCGTCGTCATCGTCATCACCGGGTTGACCGTGTTGTCGCTGGTGCTGGTGAGTCTGGCCGCATGCGCCCAGTACCTCGCCACCTGGTTCGGCCTGCGGGTGCTCGACAACGGCGCCACCCTGCACCTGCGCCACGGCCTGTTCACCGCCCGGCAGATCACCCTGGACCTGGCCCGGTTCCGCGGCGCCACCCTCAGCGAACCACTCCTGCTGCGCGCCGCCAAAGCCGCCCAGCTCGAAATGATCATGACGGGCGAGAACCCACGCCAGAAGATCCTCCCGCAGGCCCCACGCACCGCCGTCGAACGCACCCTCGACGAACTCCTCCGCACCCGCCGACGCCCACACGCCGACACATCGACAGTCCCCGTACCGGACTCGACCTGGGCCCGGCGCGACGAATCGAGCGTCCCCGTGACGGACTCGACGCTGGCCCGGCACGACGAACCGACCGTCCCCGTACCGGACTCGACCTGGGCCCGACGCGACGAATCGACCGTCCCCGTACCGGACTTGGCCTGGGCCCGACGCGACGAATCGAGCTCGGCGTCCGCCTTCACCGAAACCGGCGACACCGAGCGCCCGGTCGCGACCTCCCTCACCAAAGGCGAGCCGACCGCAGTGCTCGTGGATTCGATTGCGCCGCAACCGATCACCGGTTCCACACTCGGCACCGTCGAGTTGCACAGACACGGACCGGCCGCGCGCCGTCGCCGCTACACCCGGGCCGCGTGGCCCGTCGGCGCTGTGGTCGTCGCGATGCTCGCCATCGTGCTGACGGGCGGTCACCTACCACCGTGGACCTGGGCGTTCCCGGTGGTCCTCGCCCTCGTGATGGCCGTCCTCGCCGAAGACCGCTACCGCGGCTTGGGCCACCGCGTACTCCCCGGCACCACCGGCCCGACCTGGCTGATCACCCGCCGTGGCAGCCTCGACCGCAATCGCGACTGCCTCCAAGCGCCGGGCATCATCGGATGGACTGTGCGACAGACCTTCTGGCAGCGCCGAGCCGGACTCGCTACCGTCGTCGCGGCCACCGCGGCGGGCAAGAAGGCATACCTGGTGGTCGATATCCCGATCGATCAGGTCGCCGCGCTGATCGAGGCAGTGACCCCGGGCCGACTAGGTGAACGCTGAAATGGCCGGGCGCCCTTGGACTCCCGGCCATTCCGCGTCGTCAGCTTAGGCGTTTACCGATTCCTTCGCCAGATCAGCCTCGCCCACAACGGTTTTCGCATCACGCATCAGCACCACCGCCATCACCGCGGCGGCCAGCGCGCACAGCGCACCCACCCCGAACGTCACCTGCATTCCGGTACAGAACGCATCCCGCGCCAGCCCGATGACCGTCGCCTCGCCGGTACCGAGCGCCCCCGTGATGGACTCCCGCGCCGCCGACCGCACCGAATCCGGCATCGCCCCCGCGAAGGTGCCCGCCAGGATCGCGCCGAGAACCGCGACGCCCAGTGCCGCGCCCGCCTGCTGAATGGTGTCGTTGAGCGCGGAGCCGACGCCGGCGTGCTCGCCGGGAACCGCACTCATCAACGCACCGATCGCGGCGGGCATGGCCAGACCGGCACCGGCCCCGAGCAGTGCCATCGCGACGGCGGGCAGGGTGAACCCGGCGCCTGCGTCGAGGGTGGCCAGTACCGCGAAGCCTGCGGCGATCACGATCAGACCCGCGATGGTGACGATGCGGGGGCCGAGTTTGCCGACGAGCACCGCGCCGAGGCCATTGGCGATCAGCAGCGTGACCGCCATCGGAGTGAAGGCCAGCGCGGTGCTGATCGGCGAGTATTCGAGGACGAACTGCAGGTACTGGGTGAGCACGAGGACCAAACCACCGTTGGCGAAGGTGACCAGGACCAGGGAGAAACTGGAGCCGGTGAAGGTGCGGTCGCGGAACAGCTGCAGCGGCACCATCGGTGAGTCGGTGCGCAGTTCACGAATCACGAAGGCGGACAAGGCGATCACCGTCACGGCGAAACCACCCAGCACACCGACGTCGGTCCAGCCCGCGTGCGGCACCGAGATGATGGTCCACACCAGCGCGGTCATGCCGATGATCGAGGTGAGCATGCCGGGGAAGTCGGGCTTGCGCCACGGGCCCTTGGATTCGGGCATCAGCACCAGCGCTGCCACGATGGCGACCACCACGATCGGCACGTTCAGCACGAACACCGCGCCCCACCAGAAATGCTCGAGCAGTACACCACCGATCACCGGGCCGCCGACCATGCCGACGGTCGCCACCGCACTCCACGCGCCGATCGCCTTGGGCCGTTCGTCGTCGTCGAAGACGGTGATCAGGATCGACAGG
Source organism: Nocardia sp. NPDC058480 (assembly GCF_042720495.1). Classification (NCBI taxonomy): domain Bacteria; kingdom Bacillati; phylum Actinomycetota; class Actinomycetes; order Mycobacteriales; family Nocardiaceae; genus Nocardia; species Nocardia sp. NPDC058480. The sequence goes on from NZ_JBHXMN010000001.1 coordinate 354,491, forward strand.
GTGCTCGGCATGATCAGCACCCCACCGATGCCCATCAGCACGCGTCCGGCGATGAGCATCTCCGTGCTGCCCGCGTAGGCGGCGAGCAGCGACGCGGCGCCGAAGACGACCAGGCCGATCACCATCACCAGCCTGCGGCCGAACCGGTCCGACAGGCTGCCCGAGGTGAGCAGCAGGCCGGCGAAGACCAGCAGGTAGGCGTCGATGATCCATTGGATGTCCTGCGCGCCCGCACCCAGATCGGTGGCGATCTGCGGGATGGCCACGGTGAGGACCATGTTGTCCACCACCAGCACCAGCGAACTCAGGCACAGCACGATCAGGATCAGCCACCGGCGTGGGTTGCGGACCGTCTGATCCGGCGGAGTCGTTGTGAGCATCTTGCTCCCCTTTCGAAGCGCTCTCCGCACGTTGTGCGGTCATGCCGAACACTGCACGACCACCGCACACTGTTCGCAATAGGTGCGGCGTTCGGCCTCCGTACAGTGTTCAAGCGGGGCTATGCTGTGCTGATCGGCGAGTCGTAGACGCGAGGAGGCAGCGGATGACGAGCACCGGCTCGACGGAGATCACCTCGGTGTGGACCAGGCCCGCGCGGGAACGGCGCGACCAACCCACGCTGAGCCGCGACCAGATCGTCGCCGAGGCCATCGCCCTGCTCGACGCCGAAGGCTTCGACGCATTGAGCATGCGCAAGCTCGGCGCCCGCCTCGGCGCGGGCGCGACCTCGCTGTACACCCATGTGGCGAACAAGGACGAACTGCTCGAACTCGTCGTCGACCAGGTCATCGGCGAGACGCCGACGCCGGCGCCCGATCCCGAACGCTGGCGCGCGGTGATGCACGAACAGGCGAATGGATTGCGCGCGACGATCCTGGCGCACCCATGGATCACCGTGGTGCTGAGCAGCGCGGCGCTGACCTACCTCGGGCCCAACATGATGCGGCTGACCGACTCGATGGTCGCCATCGTCGAAGCAGGCGGCTTCGACGACGAGGTAGTCGATATCGCGACCAACGCCGTATTCCAGTTCATTGTCGGCTCGTGCGGCAACGAGGCCGCGATGATGATGACGGTCGCGCGCAGCGGCCTGTCGACACAGCAGTGGGTGGACCAGGTGATGGCGGCGAGCGAGGCCGCCTCACAGCAGTATCCGCGCCTGCACCGGCGCTATGTCGAGCAGCGTCCGCAGGTGGTCGAGGAAGCGGCCAACGGCGTGATCAGCCGATTCACCCACGCCATCGACCTGATCCTGGACGGCGCGGAAACCCGCCACGCCCGATAGCAGCGCAGGCGAGGTCGACGCGGGTAGCGTTCGATTCGATCGCCGTGCCGCTGACGCTAGGGGTTGATGCGTGCAGTTCACCGAGGTTGTCGAGACCGCAGGCCAGGGGCTGGACGCGGCGGGTGTCGCGGCCATCGTCATCGGCGGGTTGGTCGGCACGATCCGGTTCCTGCGGCAGTTGGCCGCGCACCAGGAGTTCGATCTCGCCTATCGCACCTACCGGCGCGGGCTCGGCCGGGCGATCCTGCTCGGACTGGAATTCCTGGTCGCGGCCGACATCATCCGCACGGTCGCGATCTCACCGACATTCACCAGCGTCGGCGTGCTCGCGCTGATCGTGCTGGTACGGACGTTCCTCAGCTACTCGCTGGAACTCGAATTGACCGGGCAGTGGCCGTGGCAGCGGACGAAATCTACCGACTGACGTTCGAGCGGTAGTACAGGTACCCGGCGGGGGCGAGGACACCGCAGGCGAGCAGCAGCAGGGTGCGACCGTCGCTGCCGAGCATGATGTCGCCGCCGGGCCCGCGTGAGGCGCACACCAGGAATCCGAAGACCCACACCACAATCGGGGCGAAGGTGAAGCCGACCCGATCGGTCACCGATTCCATGCCATAGACCAGGGCGATGTTGATCGGTGCGGCCAGCAGGGCCACCACCGGAAAGGCCAGTGAGCCGATATACAGGGGCAGGAACAGCACTTCGACGGCCAAGGTGATCAGCGCGGCGACGAACAGCAGCACGACGATGAGTCCTGAGATCAGCGGATCCGGCAGACCGGGAAGGCGCGAGGACCGCAGCACGGCGGTGGGCTGATCGTGATCGGTCACCATGGGCGTGAGTCTATTCGGCCGAGCCCACCGGCAGCCGCACCGAGTTGATCGCCCGCGATCGGCTATTCAATCGAGACCGGCGAACAGGTCGTGCTCGAACCCGTCGGCACCCACCTGCCCACGCTTGCCGCGCACCAAGGTGAAGTGTTCCTCCGGCAGCACCGGCAGTGCGATGTTGTTCGACAGCGCGAATTCCCGGCCACTCGGCGCGACGGTGACCTGGGTGGCGTGCGCGCGCATGGCGGCTCGCTTGGCCGAGACCACATCGGAGACGTCGACCACGGTGGTCACCCCGCTCGTGGACATGAAGGCCAGTTCGGCCTCGATCGGCAGACGCCAGCCCGCGGGCAGCGCGCCCGGCAGTTCGTCGACGGTGCGGCGAGCCAGCGCGGCGGTGTGCTGGCGCAGCAGGTCGCCATCGGTGACGGTCCAGTAGAACTTCGGGACATCCCAGCCCTGTTCCGCGGCCGCCGCGACGGCCGCGGTGGTGATCTCGTGCGCGCGAATGTGGTCGGGATGGCCGTAACCGCCGCGCGGGTCGTAGGTGACGACCACTCGGGGCCGTAGTTCGAGGATCACCGCGACGAGCTCGTCGACGGCGGCGTCACCGGAATTCACGAAGGCGCGTGGATTCGCGGCCGACGGCGTGCCCGCCATACCGGAATCGCGCCACCGGCCGGGGCCGCCGAGGAACCACGGCTCGCCCACGTCCAGGGCCGACAACGCGGCGGTGAGTTCGGCGATGCGGTAACCGCCGAGCTGGTCGGCTTCGGCGGCGATCAGGCGCGACCACCGTTCGCCGATGACCTCGCCCTCCTCGCCGAGCGTGCAGGTCACCACGGTCACCGGGATGCCACGGCGGCGATAATGCGCGATTGTGCCGCCCGTAGTGAGGGTTTCGTCGTCAGGATGCGCGTGGACGAGGAGCAGTCCGCCGGTATCGGTCACGGGATCCTCCGCCACTGCGCCGTATCGCCGAAGATGCCGACCTGGATGGCACCCGAGAGCGACACACCGTCGACGCGCGGACCGGCCGCCGCGACGACGTTGTCCTGCACGATCGGCAACACAGTCGCCAGTTCCCACAGCCGCGGCTCGGCTTCGGCCAGGATCCGCGGCACCTCGAACCCACGCAGGGCTTCATCGATCGACGGCTGGATGGTCGGGTCGCACACCCCGCCGATGTTGCTCGGCGCCTGGCGATAAGCCTCGGCCGCGGCCAGTACCGGACCTTCGGCACCGGCCGGTGCGACCGGCGCGCAGCCGTAGCGCGAGGCCAGCGCGGTGGCCGGGTCGCCGCCTGCCATCTCCCAGCCGACGATGGCGTCGATCGAGGATTCGATCAGGTCCTTGCCGTACAGCTCGTCGGCGGCCAAGCCGCGAACACTGGCATCGATTCCGGCACTGCGCAATTGGTCGGCGGCGGTGTTGGCGACAGCCAGCGCGGTCGCGTCCTCGGTGACGGCGCCGATCCGCACCGACAGCCCCTTACCGTTGCGTGCCACCGAGCGCGGACGCGGCGCGGGCGAGGTGGGCGAGCCGGTCTGCGGCGTCTCCGGTGCGCGGCCGTAACCGGCCTCGGCCAGCAATGCGAACGCTTCGTCGGCGGTCATCCGCGGCGGCGCGGTCGGCACATAGCTGGGGCTCGACGGCGAAAGCACTTGTGCGCGTGCCGGTTCCACCCAGCCGCCGGTCTGCGCGCCGACGGTTGCCAACAGGGCGGGGTCGAGCAGCGCGAGCACCGCCTTGCGGACCCTGGCATCGGCGAGGTCGCCGGAACGGCCGTTGAGCGCGAGTTGTAGTTCCCGGGCCTGCGGCATGATCGTGGTCCGCACCGACGGGATCGCGGCCAGTTGCGCCTGCGTCGCCACGCCGCCGTGTACGAGCGCCATCTGGGCGTCGCCGGTGCGCAGCGATTCGGCCAGCTGCGAGGGCGTGCCACCACGACGGAACTGGATCTGATCGGGTGAGGCGGGCGTGCCCCAGAAGCGGTCGTTGCGTTCGAGCAGGATCTCGTCGCGTCCGCGATCGACCGATTTGATGGTGAAACTGCCGCCCGAGACCGGGATCTTGTCGACCAGGCCGCTGGTGAACCCACCCGGCGAATCCTTCACCAGATGCGAGGGCAACAGGTTCGAGAACAGTTCACGCCAGGCGGGGTAGGGCTGGGTCATGGTGACCGTGACCGTTTTGCCGCCACCCGAGGACGCCACATCCGAGATGAGCCGGTAGCCGGCCGGATCGACCACACCGGGCTGGCTGATCATCTGCTGCCAGAGGAACCGGAAGTCCTCGGCCGCGATCGGGGCGCCATCGGACCAGTTGGCCTGGTTGCGCAGGGTGTAGGTGATGGTGAAGGGCTCCTGCGCCGTCACATCGGCCGACACGATCAGCGAGGAATCCGGCACCCAGTCGACCAGGCCGGGATGCACGGGGCTCGGCGCGGCGCGGAACGGACTCGGCAGCACCATCGAACTCACCGCACTGGTCACCGGCGACTGATCCGAGCGCAGATGCGGATTGAAACCGATCCCGATGTCGTCGATCGCGACGACCACAGTGTTCTTGCCCGGCTTGGCCTGGGTGGTCTTGGGAGAATCGGAAGACTCGATCGGTGGTGGCGGATTCGCCGTGCAACCGGCCACGACCGCCGTCGAGGCAATCATCGCCAGCACCATCGCCCGCCACCCTGCGCGCCGCCCCGAACTCACTCTGCGCACTCTACCGCGTCAATTCGCGGCTGGCGCCGCTGGGTTGGGCCCTCGTAACCTCGGTCTTCCCTCCCTCCGGGTACTCCTTCGTCGCACCCTCTACTCAGTCCAGACCGAGGCGGGCCAACCCCCGCTGGGCGCTGACAAACGCGAAGTGGGGCGGTGCCGTAGCACCGCCCCACTTTTCGTCTACGCCTTAGTTCGCGGCGGCCTTGTCACGGGCCTTGCGACGCGACAGGTCGCGGGCCCGCTCGTTGGCGCCGAGCACCAGCTTGCGCACGCGAACCACCTCGGGGGTGACCTCGACGCACTCGTCTTCGGTGCAGAACTCCATCGCCAGCTCGAGGTCGAGCTGCAACGGCTTGGCCATGGTCTCGAAGGTGTCCGCGTTGGCGCTGCGCATGTTGGTCAGCTTCTTCTCGCGGGTCACGTTGATATCGAGATCCTCGGCACGCGGGTTGATGCCGACGACCATGCCCTCGTAGGTGTCGGCACCCGGCTCGACGAAGAACTGACCACGGTCGGCCAGCTGGATCATCGCGAACGGGGTGACGCTGCCCGCGCGGTCGGACACCAGCGAACCGGTGTGGCGAGCGCGGATCTCACCGGCCCACGGCGCGTAACCGTGGGAGACGGCGTTGGCGATGCCGGTGCCGCGGGTCTCGGTGAGGAACACGGTGCGGAAGCCGATCAGGCCACGCGACGGGACGATGAACTCCATGCGCACCCAACCGGCGGCGTGGTTGCTCATCTGCACCATCTTGCCCTTGCGGGCGGCCAGCAGCTGGGTGATCGCGCCCAGGTACTCATCGGGGCAGTCGATGGTCAGCTCTTCGAACGGCTCGTGGGTCTTGCCGTCGACCTGCTTGGTAACCACCTGCGGCTTGCCGACGGTCAGCTCGAAGCCTTCGCGACGCATCTGCTCGACCAGGATGGCCAGCGCCAGCTCACCACGACCCTGCACCTCCCAGGCGTCGGGACGGCCGATGTCGAGCACGCGCAGCGACACGTTACCGATGAGCTCGGAATCCAGGCGCGACTTGAGCATGCGGGCGGTGAGCTTGTGGCCCTGCACCCGGCCGACCAGCGGCGAGGTGTTGGTGCCGATGACCACCGAGATGGCGGGCTCGTCGACGGTGATGCGCGGCAGCGCGACCGGGTTCTCCGGATCGGCGAGGGTGTCGCCGATCATGATGTCGGGGATACCGGCGATGGCGACGATGTCGCCGGCCTCGGCGACCTCGCCGGGCTGACGCTCGACACCGATCGTCTGCAGCAGCTCGGTGATCTTGACCGTCTTGGCGCCGTCGGCGTTGATCCAGGTGACGTTCTGACCCTTGCGCAGCTCGCCCGCGTAGATGCGGACCAGGGCCAGACGGCCGAGGAACGCCGACGCGTCGAGGTTGGTGACGTGGGCCTGCAGCGGCGCGTCCTTGTTGCTCTTCGGTGCCGGGATGTAGTCCATCAGCACCTCGAACAGGGCGTCGAGGTTCTCGGCGTCGGGAGCGGAACCGTTTTCCGGCTGCTCCTTGGACGCCTTGCCCTCACGGCCCGAGGCGTAGAGGACCGGCAGGTCCAGCGCCAGCTCGGCGGCTTCGGCGGCCTCGTCGTCGAGGTCGGAGGCCAGGTCGAGCAGCAAGTCGTGCGACTCGGAGACGACCTCGGCGATGCGAGCGTCGGGGCGGTCGGTCTTGTTGACGACCAGGATGACCGGCAGCTTGGCCGCGAGGGCCTTGCGCAGCACGAAGCGGGTCTGGGGCAGCGGGCCCTCGGACGCGTCGACGAGCAGCACGACACCGTCGACCATGGACAGGCCGCGCTCGACCTCGCCACCGAAGTCGGCGTGGCCGGGGGTATCGATCACATTGATGACGGTGAGCGAACCGTCGGCATTATGGCGATGAACCGCGGTGTTCTTTGCGAGAATGGTGATGCCCTTCTCGCGCTCCAGATCACCGGAGTCCATGACTCGGTCGACCAGTTCGGCTCGCTCAGCGAACGCGCCCGACTGACGAAGCATGGCGTCCACCAGCGTCGTCTTGCCGTGGTCGACGTGGGCCACGATGGCGACGTTGCGAAAATCGCGTGAAGACGACACGCCTGGATCCTCCTGCTGTTGGGGTATTTGGCGCGCATTCATCTGGCATCGCGGCCTGTTACATCCTACCGGTACTCCAGTGGCAGTCTCGTGTCAGGCTTTGTACTTAGGCTACGCTAACTCCCATGGGCAAGGTGAAGGCAAAGAAGGTCTCGAGCCTGAAGCCGAAGAAAAAGTGCTGCAGGAAGAAGACGCGCTGCTTCAAATGCCCCGTCGTCATCATGCGAATGAAGAAGGCCGAGGCCGCCGGAACGTGCGGTAAAGATCTCAAAAAGGCCTTGAAGTCGGCGCGCGCGAAGTGAGTGAGGCGTACAACCGAAGTATGGGTACTTCGTTGCTCTCCGCTCCCGAACTCACCATCGCGCTGGCTACCCTGCCGGAGTGGTCGCGCGACGGTGACGCGATCACCCGCACGGTGCAGGCACCGAGCTTCCTCGCCGGAATCGAGACGGTGCGCAAGGTCGCCACGGCGGCCGAGGCGGCCGATCATCATCCCGATATCGATATCCGTTGGCGCACACTGCGTTTCACGCTGAGTACGCATTCGGCGGGCGGGCTGACCTCGCTCGATACGGCGATGGCGCACACCATCGACGACATCGTCGGCTGAGCCTCAGCCAGCGGGCACCTCGGCCGTGCGACGGCCGGGGAGTTGCGCGCGCAGGGTGTCGCGGCCGTGCCAGATCAGCCAGCCGAACAGGACGAACACGCCGATCACATCGACCGCGCCGAGCCAGGCCAGCGGCCACGGGCGCGGGATGGTCCAGATCGTCGGCTGCGCGAACGAGAGCACCCACGGCACGCCGACCAGCATCGTCAACACCCAGAACCCGGCGATGATCCGCGCGACCCGCTCGGCCCGCAGCGGGCCGTAGAGCAGCCACAGCGCGGTCGGGATCAGCCATACCCAGTGGTGCGACCAGGAGATCGGCGAGATCATCAGCCCGAACAGCTGCACCAGCACCAGGGTGCCGAGCCGGTCGTCGGAGTCGAGGGTGCGCCACGCGCACAACGCCAGCACGGCCGTGACCGCGACCGCGGCGAGCCACCACGGCCCCGACTGCACGTCGTGACCGAGGATGCGGCTCAGCGCACCGCGCAGCGACTGGTTCCACACCGAGCCCACCGGGCCGATCCGGTCGGCATCGCCGAGCAAGGTGCCGAAATAGCGCTTCGCCTCGTGGGCATTGATGAGAAAGCTCACAGCGACGGTCAGCCCGAAGGCCGCCGCCGACCACAGCACCGTCGCCCAGCGCCGCCGCGCCACGAAATACAGGCCGGTGATGGCCGGGGTCAGCTTGATCCCGGCGATCACGCCGACGAGGGTGCCCGAGATCCACCAGCGCGCACTGCGCACGGCCAGCATCGCGCCGAGCACCAGGAACACATTGACCTGGCCGTAGTCGATCGTGGTTCGCACCGGCTCGAGCCACACGCCGAGCGCGGTCCAGCCGACGGCCGCGGTGATCCACGGCGTCCGCTTGGCCTTCTCCGCGCCGAGCAGCAGTTCGAAGCTGATCCGGATCACGCCGTAGAGGGCGGCGACCGTGGCCAGCATCCAGCCGACCGCCACGAGGGTGAACGGCAGATAGTGCAGCGGGAAGAACACGAGCGCGGCGAAGGGGGGATAGGTGAACGGCAGCGGGAAGTCCGGCGTCACCTCCGAGTAGGTGAAGTCGTAGAGCCGATCGGTGAGCAGCGCGGCCGAGCCGTCCACGTAGACGTGCAGATCGACCACATTGAGCCCGTTCGGGGCGAAGAGCATCCAGGCCAGCCGGGCGAGCACGGACAGTCCGAGCAGCGCGAGAGCCCATCGGAGGTGTCTGTTCAAGGCCAGGCTTTCGGTCGGATGGGAGGCGTCGCGCGCCATTTCGCGGTGCTCCGCTACTTTAACCAGGCGCCGACCGGTCCCCCGCGACCACCGGCCACGACGACACCATGGGTAACATTTACATCAACATCCCCAGGTGTAACAGCATGCGGGACTAACGTCGATGAACATGGTTTCGGCTGGTGCGCCGCGTTGGGCCCGGCGGCTGTACAACACGGCGGCGTTGTCCTTAGAGTGACCCCCGACATGCTGGGCTCGACAACCCTCGCCCATCGCTCCATCGAGGTAAGGACGGCTGGACAAGTGCTTCGTAGCCGAGGATCGCGGATCGTAACGACCGCTCTCGCCCTTGCGGCAGGCGCCATGCTGGCTGCGCCGGCATCGACCGTCGCCGCGCCCGCGCCCGCCCCGCAGGCGGCGCCGATCAGTGTCCCGATGGTGCCCGAAGGCGTCCCGGTCGACGCGCTAGCCGCCTTCGCCCCCGCGGTGGCCGGACTGGTCGCGGGCCCGGCCGACATCGCCAGCCCGCAGACCGCCCTGCTCGATCAGGCGCGCGTACTGCTGGCCACGCTGAACCTGCCGCCCGCCATCAAGGCCACCCTCGAGCGGATCATCACCTTCCTCGACGGCAGCGGCGGCGGCGGTCCCGAACTCCCGCAGGACGGCCCGGCCATCGCGCAGTTCCTCTACCCGACGATCGGCAAGGGCTGCATCGGCGACGGCGCCGATTCGGTCGGCACCGCGCTCGCGGTCGCCGGTCCGGCGCAGCTGCCCCCGCCCGGCCCCGCCGCCGGGCAGGCCGGTTTCGTGTTCACCGCACTCGGCACCAAGGCGCCGACCGGCGAGCAGAACCCGCCGATGACGGTGCAGTGGCTCAACCTCGACACCCGCCAGTCCGCGATCCAGACGCTGACCGACGAGGCCAAGATCAACCCCGGTGGTCCGGCCACCCTGTCGGCCGTCGCGAACACCGGTCACGGCCGCGTCGTCGCGGTGATCTCGGGTTCGCTCACCACCGCCGCCGAGGGCGCCGCACCGCGCACCTGCACGTTCTTGCCGACCCTGGGCTTCTTCACCGTCTGAGCACGACGCACACTGAGCCCGATTCGTTCCTCGAGAACGGATCGGGCTCAGTTATTTTCGGCTGTTCCCGCGGGCATCGCGATGTGGTAAACCGAGACGATGGCGACCACGCATGGTTCTTCCCGGAACGTTCGGTCGATTCGGAGCAGCCGGTCGATCCTGTCTTATCGGTCCGAAGGGTCGATCCTGTCGATCGGATCGGCCTATTCGGTGCTGTCCATCGGCAGTGTCGGGTCGGTGCTGTCCGTCGGGTCGATCGGGTCGTTCGGGTCGGCGATCTCGTCGCTGTCGTTCGCCAGTATCGGGTCGGCGCTGTCGGGTCTGTCGCGGTGGTCGCTGATGTCGTGGCGCGGGGTGCTCGCCGAACCCGAGATGAGGCCCGCGCTGCGCGTGATGCCCGACGACGAGCCAGATATTCGCTGCGGAGCGACCTGCCACTGCCAGACCTAGTTCACCACTGGCCGTAGTCCTCGGCCAGTACCCGGTTCAGGTCGACGCCGATGCCGTCGATCGCGCGCTTGTCGATCTCGAATTGGTGCAGGTGCGCGGAGCCGTGCACGAAACCTCGCTCGGTACCCCAGTTGTGTTGCCAGAACCAGGAACCGAGGCCCGCGTCGAGTGCGCGGTCGATGGTCGGCGCGTTGGCGTAGATGCCGACGAGTTCGGGTCCGAGCACCGACTGCCAGCCCTCGATATAGGGCGCGATCATCTCGTCGAACTCCTCGACCGAAGGGTTGTCGTCGATGGAGGCGTAGATCGGCGCGGTGTCGGGTCCGCCCGCGGCGACATGGATGGCCCAGCCGCGCTCGGCGTGTTCCTTGCCCGCTTCGAGGCCCCCGCGCCAGTCGGCCGTCGGGCCCTTGCCGAACTGGTAGTTCGACACGATCGACAGACCGTTGGCCCACAGGTCTTCGACCTCGGCGGCCAACAGCGGTTTACCCGCCATCCACTCCGCGCCCGGCCTGCGCTCGGAGACGTAGCGGATGACGCCGATGTGGCCTTCGGAGGCGATCGACGCGGCGGAGGGAACCCCCGCGGCGTAGTCGACCATGGTGCCGAAGGATTGGGCGCGGGCGGGCGCGGCGGCGAGGCCGGCCCCGATCGTGGCCGCGGCGGCGGCGAAGCCGAAGAACTTCCGCCTGGTCACCGGAACAGAACGCATCGCAGGACTCCTTCGCGCAACCCGACCTTCAACCGGCAAGCGAACCCGGCGCGCCTTCCCCGAAAATCGCGCGCCGGGAGTCTAGAACGTGCGATTCATTGCACCACAACCCCAGGGGAACCGCCAGAACCAACGGCAACATTCGCCCCACGAGTCACAGACTCAGGTCGCGCCGTCGATCGCCGCGCCCACGTCGATGGTGCGACCGGTCGGATCGGCCAACTCGGTGCTGACCACCGCGACAACCTGCCCGACGATCTGCCGCTTGATCCCGGCCAGCCGGGCCAGGGTCGCCGCGCGCAGGCCCTTCGCGCTGAATTCCATCGAGATGTCCTCGATCGCGGGTGGCGGCACCTCGATCACGATCTGCAACGGCTCGGCGGCCCTGGCCGTGAGGACCAGCGGAATCTCCAGGTCGGCGCGGTAGTGGTTGGCTTTGAGCACGTCGACGGTGATGTCGAGCCCGACCGGCAATGTCATGTCGAAGATCCGCGGGTCACCCGGCGCGCCGAGGCCGCGATCGACCACGCGCGGCTGCTCGATCGCGCCGCGCACGGTCACCGTGGCCGCGCCGCGCGGACCCTCGGCCAGCGGTCCGATCTCGATCGCACTGCCCGCCAGCTGGCCGACCACACCGTGCACGCGATCCCTGGTGACGATGGTGGTGAAGAAGCGCAGACCGAATTCGCGGTAGTCGATCCACTCGAAGACGGTGTCGTTGCGGTGCGGCGAGCGGTAGCCGTCCAGGATCGCCTCGATATCGAAGACCCGCTCCGAGCGAACCTTCGGATCGCCGACGATGGCGTTGACCCGGTTGGCGACCTCGCGCTGCACCAGGCCCGCGATCGGGTCGAGCAGCATCTCCCACGCACTGTCGATGGCCTCGGCGCGCAGCGTGAAGCTGACATCCTTGGCCATCACCGGTGCGACATCGATCACGACCAGCAGCGGCGCGGCGGTGCGGGCATGCAGCGTGAGCCCGATCTCCACCACGGCGGCCAGGCGCAGTTTGCGTCCACCGAGGACGAGGTTCACGGCCAGGGTCAGCGGGATCCGCACGCCGAAGCTCAGCGCGTCGCCGGGCGTGCGGGTGACCACGGGGGTTCCGAGCGTGCCCTCGGCGACGAAACCGGCCAGTCCGGCGGGCCCGAGGGAGAACGGCCCGATCTTCACGCCACGCCCGGTCATCCCCGACACCGCGGCGGTGATGCGCTCCTCGGTCACCGCGTAGGTGACGAACCGTTCACCGAAATCGGCGTACTCGATCCACATCGGGTCACGACGTGGCTTCTCGCCCACCTTCACACGCACATCGAACACGGTACGTGACGACCGCGAACCCCCTGCTGGTGGCACAACTCCCCCGTCCTGCCGATGAGGGGGAAGCAGGACGGAGGAGCCGGCAACGGCGCTGCCGGGCGCCGCGACATCCATCGTACGGGTATCGGCGTGGTACCGCCGTCCAGGATCACCGCAGTTGTCTTGAGCGCCAATCGATTTCAGAATCTTCCATAACCGACCAGATCGGCGGTCTCAGCCGGTGTGATCGTGCGAACCCGAACCCCGCCCATCTCGTTGCCGCCGATGGTGGTGATCGTGTCGCCCTCGGCCTTCAACACGATGTTGGTGTGCTGACCGAGCGGGCTGTCGGGCCCGTAGAGCACCACGTCGCCGGTGCGCGGCCGGTAGCCGACGTCGGGTCGGGTGAAGCGGCCCACCTGCTGGTAGTACTCCTGCAGCGTGTAGACGCCGGGAATGCGCCAGGAACCGGAGTTCGGGTTGGCCAGCGGCCTGCCCGCCTCGCGCATCGTCCAGCTGACGAAGTCGGCGCACCAGGCCTCCTGAACACCCTCGGCGTACTTCGGGCCGTCACCGGGCTGCTCGTGCTCGCGGCGCAAGACGTCGACGAGCACGATCTGCTGTTCGTCGAGGTGTTCGCTGTCGAGTGCGGGGAACTGATCGCCCCAATCGTGCTGCCACCACACCAGCCCGACGGCCACCACTGTCGCCGCCGCCAGCAGCCCGGAGATTCCGGCGATCCAGGACGTGCGTCGTCCAGGTCGTTCGGCTTGAATCTGCGTCATCGCCCCCCACTCTCGTTCATCCTTCTGACCTATTGGACGAATCACGAGCGCTTTCGGTTCCCGATCACGAGTGTTTTCCGAAGCGGACGGGGCGAGGACCGGATGGACCCCTGCGCCACCCGGGTTTTCAGCCCGGCAATCGCTCTCGGCGCGCACAACCGAGCGCGCGCCGTCCCCTCCGGCGATAATTCGTCCGCGCAGAGGTGGAATCGAACACTATCCGCTCCGGAACACACTGGCCCGACCAGCACTGAACCGAAAATCGGCCGGTGCGCGTTGGTCGAACAACCACGCGCTGTCCCGCCCGGCTGTGATGAGTTTTGCGAAACCTTTACCCTCGGTCAAGCTGGGCGACTGTCCCAATTTGTACCGGCAACCGAAAAGAGGAACACCACGTGGAAGACCCGCACGCGCCGATTGCGCGGCATCTGCGTGAACGCCGCGAATCGTCGGGACTGACCAGGGCGGCGCTGAGCGAGGCGGCAGGCATCTCGCCCGCGCTCATCCAGAAGATCGAACAGGGCACGCGCGTACCGACTTTGGAGGCGCTGACCGCGCTGTTCGACGCGCTGGACGTGCCCGACGTGTTCCGCAACCACCTCGTCGCGCTGTCGCTGTCGCATCGCTACGACGAACCGGCGCCCACCCAGCTCAACGACCTGCCCGCGGCGGATCTGGTTCTGCTGCACAGCCTGCCCCACCCAGCCAGCGTCCAGGTGTACCCGACCTTCGATGTGCTCGCCGTGAACGCGGCGTGGGAGCGGTTCTTTCCCGGGCTGGTCCCCGGCACCACCTTGCTCGAATGGATGCTGCTCGACCCGATCTCCCGCACGGTGGTCATCGAGTGGGCCAAGCAGATCCATCTGAGTGTCTACGGGTTCCGGGTGATGAGCCCGGGCGTGGTGCCGCAGCAGCGGATCGACGAGCTCGTCGCGGCGTGCTCGGCAGCACCGGAGTGGGAGCACCTGTGGACTACCGAGCCGCAACAACCGCACGACATCGACAGCCCGGTCCTGACGCTGCGCGATCCCGGCACCGGGGCGCCGACCCTCATGTCCATGCTCAATTTCGAGTTCGCGCACCCGCGCCGGGAGTGGTCGCTGATCACGTTCTGCCCGGCGACCGAGGAGATCTAGTTCTTGTCGGCCTTGCCCAGCGGAATGCAGGCGGTCAGCACGATCGCGGCCACCGCACCGGCCATCGCGATGAAGAAGGCGGTGTGGAAACCCTCTCGCGACGGCAGCACGTGCGGGCCGAGGTTGATCGTCATGTGCGCGAGCACCACACCCATCACGGCCGCCGACGTCGAGGTGCCGATGGAACGCATCAGCGAGTTGAGGCCGTTGGCGGCGCCGGTCTCGCTCAGCGGCACCGCACCCATGATCAGCGCGGGCATGGCCGCGTATGCCAGGCCGACACCGCCCGCGACGATGACCGCCGACAGCACGATCTGCCACACGGTGTCCATCATGACGACCGCGCACAGGTAGCCGAGCGCGATCACCGCCGAGCCGAGCGCCAGCGTGAACTTCGGCCCCTTCTTCGCCGACAGCCGCGCCGAGACCGGGGACAGCAGCATCATCACCAGACCGGTCGGCGCCATCGCCAGGCCCGCGACCACCATCGACAGCCCGAAACCGTAGCCGGTTTCCTCGGGCGCCATCAGCAACTGCGGGAAGGTCAGGGACATGCCGTAGAGCGAGAAGCCGACCGCGATCGAGGCCATATTGGTGAACAGCACGCGCGGGCGAGCCGACACGCGCAGGTCGACCAGTGGCGAGGACCGGCGCAGTTCATAGGCGCCCCAGCCGAGGAAACTCACCAGCGACAGACCGAACAGCGCGAGGATCGAGCCACTCGCCCAGCCCCAGTCGGCGCCCTTGGTGATGCCGATCAGCAAGGTGAGCAGGGCGATCGACAACCCGACCGCACCACCGAAATCGAAGCGCGACGGCGTGCGCACCGGCGACTCCGGCACGAACACCAACACCAGCACCGCGCACAGCACGCCGAGCCCGGCCGCGGTCCAGAACAGCACGTGCCAGTTCGCGTTCTGCGCGATCAGCGCCGAGAACGGCAGGCCGATGGCACCGCCGACACCGAGGGTCGCACTCATCACGGCCATCGCGCCGCCGACCTTCTCGGGCCGTAGTTCGTCGCGCATGATGCTGATCCCCAGCGGGATCGCGCCCACCGCGACGCCCTGCAGCGACCGGCCGATCACCTCGGGCAGCAGCGAGTTCGCGAGCGCGCAGACCACCGAGCCGACGATCATGAAGCCGAGATTGATGACGAGGATGCGCCGTTTGCCGAACATGTCGCCGAGTCGTCCGGCGATCGGCGTCGAGACCGCACCCGCCAGCAGGGTGGCGGTGACCACCCAGGAGGCATTGGACGCCGAGGTGTTCAGCAGGGTCGGCAGCGACGGAATGATCGGGATGACCAGCGTCTGCATGAGCGAGACGACGATGCCGACCGTGCTGAGCACCGCGATCAGCACGGCGGGGGCCGGGCGGCGGGTTTCGGGGGTGGCCGGGGAGACGTCGGCGGCAGTGACAGACACGAATATGGACGGTACACAGCATGTGCATAGTACACAATTTGGCTCCGGGGTGACCCACGCGACATAGTTGGCACATGTCCGATTCCGGCGCCGCCGACGACACCCCGTTCACCCGCCTGGTGTTCGAGCTGAACCTGATCTCGCGGTACTTCCCCACGACCACCCGCAGGCGCCCCGGTTTCCTGCTCGACCGTTCGGCGTTTCTCATCCTGACCCGGCTCGATCTCGGCGAACCGCTGAGCCTGCGCGAGCTGTCGGAGTCGTTCCAGCTCGACATCTCCACCATCAACCGGCAGGTCGGCGCGATGCTGAAACAGGAACTGGTGCAACGGGTGCCCGATCCGGACGGCGGCGTCGCGCGCAAGATCCAGACCACCGCCGACGGCAAGGCCGCGCTCGCGGCGGACCGGCGGCACCGCAGCAGCGACATCGGCAAGGTCGTCGCCGACTGGGACGATGGCGATGTCACCGAGCTCAGCAGGCTGATGCGCAAGTTCAATCGGTCGGTCGAACAGCTGGAGCAAAACCCGTGGCCCAGACCGCCGCACAGCGAAGGCTGATCGCGCTAGGCTGCGCGGCGTGGTCACTCACCGGTCTACCCGCCCGAGCTGGCTTTCCTGGGACAACTACTTCGTCGGCGTCGGCGGACTGGTCCTCGGTCTGTGCTTCGGCATCTGCGCCGCGCTGATCGCCGGGCCCGGACACAATCTCGCGGCGATCGTCCTCGTCGTGCTCGCCGTGGTCTGCGTCTTGCCCGCGCTGCTGCGCGCGCTCGGCGAACTCAGCGTGTGGGTGCGGCTGGCGATCCTGCTGATCGGCTTCGCGCTACTGCTTCCCGCGATTCTGCTCAGCGGCGAGGTGCGCGACTGGGCGGCCGAGCGCTGGGAAAAGACCTGGAACTAGATGTTGCGCATCGGGACAGACAGCAGCATGCGCAGGGTGTTGTGGATGAACTGCGCCGACTGCCACGTGAGGTAGGCACCGGCCGCCGTCGCCGGACCGACCGACGCCGAACCGGACGCCGAACCCGATGCCAGGTCCGCGGAGCCACTGGCCGAACCCGATGCCGAGCCCGAACCCGGAAGTGCCGCGGCGGTTCCCGCTGAACCGAGCAGTCCGACCAGCACCGCCGCTCCCACCACTGCTACTCGAACGGCATACGGCTTGGACGTTTCACGACCGGACAACATCAGATGGATCCCACTCTGTCGAAATATATTGCGAATGCCCAGTATTCACACCAGAACTCACCGCCAAACCGAATTCGCCCGGATTGCTCCGAATATCGGCCTGCGCGGTGAGTCCGTCGGTTTGCCCGACCCCGTGTCTATGGTGCGCCACAACCAGATCGGCGCACCAGACCACGATTGTCGGGGCATCCGCGTACTGACCGGCCGGTTCGCCGGTGAGGTAGGCAGTTCGCGGCTACGTTCTGTTCTCCGCGCGCTCGCGGGCCGCTTCCGCCAGGTCGGAGCCGCGTTCCCTGGCGACGTCTACCAGGTGCGATCCGCGGGTCCGGGCCGATTCGGCCAGCACAGGGCCCCGCTCCTTGGCGACTTCAGCGAAATGAGCGCCCTTGGTCCGCGCCACCTCGGCGACCTCTGGGCCGCGCTCCTTGGCGACCTCGACCAGGTGCGCACCGCGGTTGCGAATCGCCTCGGCCAGTTGGGGCGCGCGTTCCCTGGCGATCTCGGCCAGCTGCGAACCACGCTCGCTCGCGACCACCGCCAGATGTTCGCCCTGCCCATGGGCCACATCGGCGATCTGCGCGCCCCGAACCTTGGCCGCCGCCGCGAGAGCGGCGCCCTCGGCCGCGATGCGCGGTTCCTCGCGCGAGAACGCCTTGCGAGCCCGCCACCCCAGCGACGGCTTGCCCTCGGTGTCGGACGCCGCGATCATCAATCCGCCGAGCAGTCCGAGATCCTTCAGGAAGCCAACCCGCTTGGCCGCCTTGCGGTCGGGATCGTTCTCGGCCCAGAAGTCCTGCTCGGTGACGGTCCCCGGTACGACAGTCGCGGCGAGCACGAGCGCCGCGGGTCGCGGTGCCCGTCCGGTGGCCAGCAACAACCCACCGACGACCTGCGCCGCGGAGTTGATTCGCACGAATTGACTCGGATCGTCGGGCACCCGCGCGGCCAGCGCGTCGGGCAGACCGGTTCTGCCCTTCTCGGCCAGCGCGTTCGCGGCGTCGGCGCGGGGCTTCTGATTCATCAACCCGTTCACTCCGGCGGCCACGAATGTGGTCCCCAGCAGCGCGCGAGCAATGCGTCGAACAGGCTTGATCGGCATCGTCGATCCCTTCGTGTCTACGACTGGGAAAACGGCTCCCTACATTCGACTACCCGGGTCCCCCCAGGACAAACGATGGACGGAACCGGGCATGCCCTGTCCAGTGGCTAGTGTCGACCGGGTGCCCGACAACACCGTTCAAGCCGCGTATTCGGCCATCCATACCCTCTACATCGAGGTCTGCGGCCACCTCGAATTCCTCGACCCTGAGGACACCACCTTCGCCCGCACCCATCTGTCCCCCGGCCCGGTCCTCGACCTGGGCTGCGGCCCCGGCCACTTCACCAAATTCCTCACCGACGCGGGCATCCCCGCCACCGGCATCGACATGGTCCCCGAATTCATCACCCACGCCCGAACCACCTACCCCGGCGTCCCCTTCGAACTCGGCTCGCTCCGCACCCTGAACGCCCCCACCGATTCCGTCCCCGCCATCCTCGCGTGGTTCTCCCTCATCCACCTCGACCCCACCGAACTCCCCACCGTGCTGGCGGAATTCCACCGAGTACTCACCCCCGGCGGCCGCCTGGTAATCGGCTTCTTCGAATCCACCGACACGGTCGAATCCTTCCCCCACAAAGTGACCACCGCCTACCGCTGGCCCACCGATACCCTCGCCGAGGTTCTCGCCACAGCCGGCTTCACCGAACAGGCCCGCCTCCAACACCCAGCATCCGGCGACGTCCGCTCCCACGCAGCGCTGGCAGTAGCGAAGTCGTCATCCGATACCGACCTGCACCGACTGAGCTAGCTCGCTGAGGACCTGAACACGGCCGAGCTCATGGGCCGCGCATGGTCATGAACGGTCGTGCCTCTCTCGGCCGGCTCAAGCGGCGAGGACCAGCTGGGCGGCTTCGATCCGGTCGGCGCGGTTCACCCGACCGACCAGCCGGGCCACCGCCTCGGCGACCTGCGCGGGCTGCTCGAAGATCACCGAGTGGCCCGCGCCGTCGATCTGCACGAAATCCGCGTAGTCGACGGCGGCGGCCATGGCGACGGAATGGGACGGGGGTGTCATCAGGTCGGCCGAGCCGCACAGGATCAGGGTGGGGATGGTCGAGAGGGTGGACAGGGCGGCGGTGCGGTCGAAGGTCTTGAAGGCGCTCAGGAAGCTGGCCATGGTCACGATCGACGTCGCGTTGTGCATCGCCTCGGCCAGCGTGAGCACACGCTGGCTGACCTTGCGATCACCGAACTCGGCGGCGCGAACGACCGGGGCGAAAACCTTGCAGGCCAGCAGCTTCACGTGCTGCATCAGGCGCGGTGCCCGCCGAACCGCCGCCTGGAAGCCGGCGATGATCGGGTTACGCAGCAGCCGCCCGAAGCCGGCGTCGGCGAGTCCGCTCGCGGCAGTGGCGACGAGCCCGACGCCGACGATGCGGGTCCCCACCTCGTGCCGGTACCGGTCGACGTAGGTCAGCACGGTCATGCCACCCATCGAATGCCCGACCAGCACGACCGGCCCGGTCGGGGCAACGATGTCGAGCACCTCGTGCAGATCATGAGCGAGCTGTTCGATGTTGTAGGTCTGCCTCGACGCCGCGGCGGAGTCACCGTGCCCGCGATGGTCGTAGCAGACGACCTTGGCATCGGAGTGCTCGCGCAACAACGCGTCCCGCACTTCCGCCCACGACTCGGTCCGCAGGCAGTGCCCATGAATCAGGACAACCGTCAGATCCGCGTCCCGCCGACCGTATTCCCGCACCGCGAGCTCCACACCGTCACCGGTCGTCACCGAAACACGACGCTCGCCCGAGTGGGCGATCGAGCTGATGTTCGACATCGGAACCTCCGGTTCGCGTGCGGTGACAGCATCAACTCTGCGCCCGATCAGGTGCCGTTATCAGGACCCCGAGTGCTGGGGCCGCTCCCCCGAGGGTGCGCAGAATCCCACCAAGGTGCCACCCGTCACGGTCCTTGACTAAATTTTCAGTCAGGTTCTACAGTGCTGGTAGCCGGAAGGAGAAGGCAGATGCGACGACGCACGTTCGTCCAGACCACGCTGGCCGCACTCGGCAGTGTGCTGGGCACAGGCTGTGTTGACACCAGCACGACAACCGACGACGGCAGGCCCTGGTTCATGCCAGAGGAGGGGCAGCCACACAAGCGCACCTGGATGGCCTTCGCGGCCGATGAACGGATCTGGGGCGCCGACCTGGTCCCCGAGGTGCAGCGCAATCTGGCCACCATCGCCACCACGATCGCCCGCTTCGAACCGGTCGCCATGCTGGTGCGCCCCGGCGAACTGGCCCAGGCGCAGCGCTTGATCCGCACCGCGAACGTAGAGCTGATCCCCACCGACCTCGACGACCTGTGGATGCGCGACACCGGCCCGGTGTTCGTGCGCAGCGGAAACGCCAAGGCCGGTGTGGATTTCAACATCAACGGCTGGGGCGACAAGCAGGAGTATCGCGCCGACGCGAAGGTCGCGGAGTTCGTCACCGCGCGCGCGGGCGTCGAGACCAGGCACACCGATCTGGTGCTCGAAGGCGGCGCGCTCGAGGTCGACGGCGAGGGCACCGCGATCATCACCGAGAGCTGCGTGCTCAACAGCAATCGCAACCCCGGCTGGAAGAAGCGCGATGTCGAGGAGGAGCTCGACTACCTGCTCGGCATCAAGAAGGTGATCTGGCTGCCCGGCATCGCCGGCCGCGACATCACCGACGGGCACACCGACTTCTACGCCCGCTTCACCGGCCCCGGCGTGGTCGTGGCCGGACTCGACAACGACCCGGACTCCTTCGACTACGACGTCACCCGCCGCCACCTCGACATCCTGCGTGCGGCCACCGACGTCCACGGCCGCCCCGTGCAGGTGGAGGTGCTGACCGGGCCGTCGACCGTGCGTGAACAGTTCGAGAGCGACGACTTCGCCGCCGGCTACATCAACTTCTACGTCTGCAACGGTGCCGTCATCGCTCCCGAGTTCGGCGACCCGGCCGCCGACAGCGCCACCGCGGCCACTCTGACGCGACTGTTCCCCGGCCGCGACGTGGTGCAGATCAATATCGACGGCATCGCCGCTGGTGGCGGTGGCATCCACTGCACCACGCAGCAGGAACCCGTCGACTGAGCCGCGCCCGGCGGATTCGCCGCCGGGCGCCCGGCCCTACTGTGAGGAATCGTGTCGGAACGTCGAACCCAGATCCTGGAAGCCGCCGTCCGCGTCATCGCTCAGGACGGCGTGCGCGGACTGCGGATCGAAAAGCTCGCTGCCGCGGCCGAAGTGTCAACGGCGCTGATCTACTACCACTTCAAGGACCGCGCCGGCGTCCTGCGCGCTGCCCTGGAACACATCAACCACCGCGCCCAGTCCTACACCGACTCGACCGCCACCGACCCCCGCGCCCGCGTCGAACAGATGCTCCTGCAAGAACTCCAGGACGCCCCCGAAGTCCGCGAAATCAGCATCGCCTGGGGCGAACTACGCGCGAGCGCCGCCTTCGACCCCGACCTCCGCGCCCCCCTGCGCACCACCACCGAAGCCTGGAATTCCGACGTCGAAACCCTGATCCGCCAGGCCACGGACTCCGGCACTGTAGCCGCCACCGTCGACCCCACCGCCAGCGCCGAACGCCTCACGACCCTGGTCGAAGGCCTCAGCGAACGCTGGCACAGCGGCTCCCTCGACCTCGACCGCGCCCGCGAACTCCTCACCGGCGCAATCGAACTCGAACTCCCCACCAAACGAGGCGACTCCTAGAGGTGGCGGGGCTCCGGCTACGGCACGATCAGCTCCTCGCGTGCACTGGCTCCGCCACGTCGCTGGCGCGCGCCGCGCAGCCAGTGCATCATCCGGTACATCAGCTGCGTGGCGCCCGGCATGAAACCCGAGCCGTGGTGGAAGGACGCGTCCATCGTGCTGACAACGACCTCCGCGGGGAACGTGCCCGCGTCGTAGTACATCAGGGTGTTGCTGTGTCCGGGAATGGCCCGGTACGCGTTGCCCCAGGGATCGTCGGGTGCCGTTTTCCCCTGGTCCAGTTCCTCGAGCCGAACCAGTGGCACGGCGGTCTCGGGGTGGGTGAGCACGCCGTGATAGTGCCAGTGCACCGCATCGTCGGCGAGGCCGTCCCAGAACGGGTGCTCCCGATTGACCGAGCGCCGTCCGACGTCCTCGCCGATCCGCCATGCCCAGAAGTTCGTGCCGCGCAGCGTCTCGGTGGTGCCGGGCAGCCAGTCGCCGACGGTGTTCTCGCCGTCGATGTACATCCGCGCGCCGGGTGTGTCGAGGAAGCCGACGAGAATCGGTGCGATGCGCGCGAGCACACCCGGGTGCAGCCTGGCCGCGACATAGACGGCGTCGAATCCGTCGAGTCCGCCCGGCCGCAGATCGGGTGCGTACACGTCGGTCAGATCCATCGCGCGGACGGCCGGATCGCGCAGATCCGAGAGGTGGAAGAAGCTACCGGTGTGGACGAAGGCGACGCGGGTCATCGTGCCACCGCCAGCGCGCCCTCGAGGTGGGCGAGCGTGCGCTCGCCCACCTCGGCGGCGGAAGTGCCTGGACGGGTGAACGCCGCCATGTCGTTGCCGAGATGCAGGATCACCTCGCCTGCTCCGAGCGGGTAGGCCACGTCCACCGGGAGGCGACCCGGACCGATCCCGGTGATCACGACGGTGTCCGCAGGCAGATCGACGAGATAGGCGTGCGAATAGAACCCCGCTACGCCGATGCGCTCGAGATCGGCGAACGAGTGCGTTCCGGGCACGCCGGTGTTGAAGAGCACGTCGCGGCGGTCGACGCCATCCCAGATCGGATGCGATCCCGTCTCGGTGAGCCACAGGTCGCGCGTCGTGTGGAAGTCGAGCTTGCGATGCTTCGGCATGCCATCGATGAACCGCTCCATCGGGTGTCCGTTGACGAGGATGCGCCCGCCCGCGCGCACCCAGGCCGACAGCCGATCGGCCCGTGCGGCGAGGAAGCGCTGATCGCAGGCACCGCTGACCGCGATACCCGCGAAGGCGTCGAGGTCGATCCCGTCGAGGTCGTACACGTCGCGGACGGCGACGCGAGGCGTGTCCTCCGCCCGTGCGGGACGTTGGACGAGTTGCAGGATCGGCGGCATCGAGACTCCTTGACCGGAGGCGGAAACGGAATAATTATGGTGAGGCTAACCTAAGACCAGAGCGGTCCACTCGGCGACCTCACAGCGCTGAAATCGGAGATGTGTACCCGATTTCCCCTTCATATTAGGTGAGGCTATCCTATGCTCCACCCGGGGCGTCCGAAGCTCTCCAGCCTCCCGCGCCACGTCTTGACTCCCGAATAGAGGCTCCATGACCAACCGTCCGAACCGCGCCTTGCCGACCGTCAGCGCGGCGATCGCCCTGGCTGTCGCCCTGAGCGCCTGTAGCGCAGATTCCAGCGACGCGAGCGCCGGCCCGAGCGGACCCGACACCGCAAGCGAACTCACCATCGCGCTGGACAAGGACTCCGGGCCCATCAACCTGTTCGCGGGGGCGAGCGATCAGCTCATCGAACTCGTCTACGACAAGCTGCTGGCGCCGTCGCCCTACGTCGACGACCCGCAGCCGTGGCTCGCCACCCAGGTTCGGCACATCGACCCGACCACCTGGGAAGCCGATCTGCGCACCGACGTCACCTGGCAGGACGGTGAGAAGTTCACACCGGCCGACGTCGTGTTCTCCTTCGAGTACATGCACAAGGCGCCTACCGGCCGCTACACACACCACGTCAACGACACCCCGTACGTCGATCGCGTGGCCCAGATCGACGCTGACACAGTGCGTTTCGAATGCCGTGACGCCTGCCCGTCGCTCGCCCGCGTCACCCTCGCGGATCTGCCGATCGTCGCCGAACACATCTGGGCCGGGGTCGACCCGACCAAGGCGAAAACCGTGCAGACGCTGCCGATCGGAACCGGGCCGTACCAGCTGACGGCCTACAGCCCCACCTCGGGATACACCTTCAGCGCGAACAAGAACTACTTCGCCGGAAAACCCACGGTCGATACCCTCACCATGCCGGTCATCACCGACCAGTCGGCGACGTTCACCGCCTTGCAGTCGGGCGAGATCGATGCCACCACCCGCACGGTCAGCCCCGAACTCGTCGCGCAGTTCGAGCAGTCGAAGAGCCTCGACTCGATCACGACACAGGCACTGAGCTTCCCCGAGATCAAAATGAACTTCGGCAAGGCGCCGCTGAATCAGCCGGAGTTCCGTCGCGCGCTCTCCGACGCCATCGACAAAGAGCAGATGCTCGACGTCGTCGCACTCGGCCAGGGACGCGCTGCTACCCAGGGCTACCCGCACCCCGACGCCCCGTTCGCGAACGCGAAGAACTCCACGCCGACCGACCGGAACGCGAGTGTCAGCGCGCTCGACAAGCTCGGCTACCGCGACACCGATAACAACGGCGTGCGTGAGATCGACGGCACACCGCTCACCCTCACCATGTTGGTGAATTCGGCTCTGCCGCAAGATGTTCGGGCCGCGGAACTGGCCGCCGAGGACCTCGGCAAGGTTGGCATCGAAGTCCAGCTGGAGGGGATGGACGCCGCGGCGCTCGCGGCACGCTCCACCGCGAAGACCTACGACCTCGCCGTGAGCTCGATCGGCGCGCACGGTGTCGCCGACCCCGACCAGTTCATCATGTCGCACCGCTCCGGGTACCTCTGGGCAACGAACGCCGCATGGCCCGAGTGGGACCAGAAGTACACCCAGTGGCTGGCACAAACCACCCATGAGAACCGCATCGCCGTGATGCAGGATTTGCAGACGATCCACAACGCGGCACCGACGACCGTGCCGCTGTTCTACCCGGAAGAGCATTGGGCCGTCTCGCACACCTACGGCGGCTGGATCGAGAGCCCCGGCTACGGCATCGTCCACAAGTGGTCGTTCCTCCCGGCAGACGTCGTGACCGCCGCGCACTCGAGCACGGTCAAGGCGATCGTCGAGCTCACCGGCACCGCACCGGCCACCGCGGTCACCGCACCACCGGCCTCGAAAGAGCACGGGCACTGACGACCTCAGGCCACCGGCCGTCACCACGGCTGGTGGCCTGCGCTCATCGAGAGGACACCGTAGATGAAGAGGCCGGACAGATCGTGGCCCTCGCGGCTCGGCCAGTACGCCGTGGTGCTGTGGGTGGCTGTCACCCTCAACTTCGCACTACCGCGGCTGGCACCGGGCGACCCCGCGCTGGTCATGTTCACCGGAGAGGGTGACCCCTCCCCCGAGGAACTCGCCGAACTCGGCGAACTGTACGGATTGAACGATCCTGTCCTCGTACAGTATCGGCGGTTCTGGACCGACCTGCTGCACGGCGACCTCGGCCTCTCCACCGGCCACAACCGGCCCGTGACCGACATCCTCATGGAACGGCTGCCGTGGTCACTGACGCTGGTCGTGCTCGGCCTCGTCGGTGCCGTCCTGGTAGGAACCCTGCTCGGGGCGTGGTCGGCGTGGCGGCGCGAGGCCGGTCGTCCCGGGCAGGACAAGGGCATGCTCGTCGGCGTGCTGACCGTCGACTCGATGCCGGGATTCTGGGTCGGCATGCTGCTGATCGCGGTGTTCTCCGCACAACTCGGTTGGCTGCCGTCGTACGCGTCGGCGCAACTGCCCGACGGGACGTTCGCCTGGTTGGCCGAATCCGGCCGCCGAATCATCATGCCGCTGTTGACGATGATGATCACCACGATCGGCACCTACTACATGCTCGCCCGAGCATCGATGACCTCTGTGCTCGGCGAACCCTTCATCCGCCTCGCCCGCGCCAAAGGTCTCCCCGAACGTCGCGTCGCCACCCGGCACGCGCTGCGCACCACACTGCTGCCCATCGCGACCAATGCCGCGATGGCGGCCGGGGCTCTCGTCTCCGGTGCCGTCGTGGTCGAGACCGTGTTCTCCTACCCCGGGCTCGGGAAGGTCATCGCCGACGCGGTCAGCGCGCGCGACTATCCGCTGCTACAGGGCGCGTTCCTGCTCGCCACGGTCGGCGTGATCCTGGCGAATATCCTCGCCGATCTGCTCTACCCGCTACTCGATCCGCGCGTGCGGCACGCCCGACAGGTGGTTGCCGCATGACGCGCTTTCTGGCCGGTTGGCGATCCCTGTCGGTGACGAGTCGCCTCGGTATCAGCATCGTGCTCACGCTGTGCGTCGTCGCGATCTTCGCCCCATGGTTCGCGCCATACGATCCCGACGAGCGTGTCACGCGGCCGTTCGCGGCGCCATCGCTCTCGCATCCGCTCGGTGCCGACGATGTCGGGCACGACCTCCTCAGTACCCTCATCTTCGGCGCGCGCCCCTCGCTGCTCGTGGGCATCATCGCCGCGATCGTGGCGACCCTGATCGGCATGCTCATCGGCATTACGTCGGGTTACCTGCGCGGGACCGTCGATACCGTGCTGATGCGCATGGTCGATGTCGTGCTGTCGATGCCCGTCGTACCGCTCACCCTGGTGATCGGTGTGTTGGCCGGGCCCGGGATCGGCACGCAGATCTTCGTCATCTCGATCGCGCTCTGGGCTCCGATGGCACGCGAACTGCGCGCACAGGTGCTGAGCGTGCGTGAGCGCGACCATATTCACGCGTTGCGCGCCATGGGCGCGCGCGATGGCTACGTCCTCACCCGGCACATCGTTCCCGCCATGGGCACGCTCGTCGCGCCGCAACTCGTGCTCGCGGTCAAGAGCGCGGTGCTGTTGGAGGCGACGCTGGGGTTCCTCGGGCTCGGCGATATCACCGCGATGAGCTGGGGAATGATGCTGAATGTCGCGAATGACCGCAGTGCGTTCCTCACCGACGCGTGGTTGTGGTGGGTGGTGCCGCCGGGGCTGCTGATCGGGCTGACCGTGCTGGGATTCGCGCTCGCCGGTGATGCTATGGAGCGCACCGCGGTCGGGCGGACGGTCCGAACCGGACGGACGCCTGGAGCTGGTCGGACACTCCGAAGGGGTTGGGCACTCCTGGCCGGGCGGCCCGCGAAGCCACGCCCTGCCGAGGCGGACGCTTCCACCGCACCCGATCTCGACGCCCCATTGCTTCGCATCGAAGGTCTCACCGTGCGCTACGGCGAGAGCGCGGCAGGCGGCTGCACCGACGTCGATCTGACGATCCCGCGTGGTCAGGTGCTCGGCCTCGTCGGCGAATCGGGGTCGGGCAAATCGACGGTCGCAGCGGCGATTGTCGGCCTCATGCCACCGGCGGCCCGGATCGTCTCGGGCCGCATCCTGCTCGGCGGCATCGACCTACTCGCTCTCGATGACAGCGAACGTCGCGCCCTGCTCGGCGCGCGCATCGGTCTCGTGCCACAGGAGGCGCAGTCCGCGCTGAACCCCGTGCACCGCATCGGCGACCAGATCCGCGAGGCGATCCTCATCCACAGCGACGCGTCGCGCGATCGAGCGAAGGAGCGCGCCCGCGAATTGCTGCGGATGGTCGGCCTGCCCGAGGAGAGATATCGCGCGTTCCCGCACGAACTTTCGGGCGGCCAACGTCAGCGCGTCGTCATCGCGATCGCACTGGCGAACGAACCCGAGTTGCTGGTCGCCGACGAGCCGACAAGCGGCCTCGATGTGCTGGTGCAGCAAGAGATTCTCGACCTCATGGACGACCTCCGCACCCGACTGTCGTTGACCATGGTGATCGTCACCCACGACCTGCCCATCGTGGCGCAAACCGCCGATCTCGTCGCCGTCATGCGAGCGGGTGCCGTCGTCGAACAGGGCGACGCGGTCGCGGTACTGACCGATCCGCAGCATCCGTACACCCGCGACCTGATGGGCTCGATGCCCGACATGACCGAGTTCGAGAGGGCCTTGTGACGATGGAGACCGTAGCGATTGCGGCCGCGGAGTCCGAGGATCTCGCCGGACGCGAGCCGGTACTCCGGGTCGCCGGGCTGACCGTGCGGTACGGCAATACCGTCACCGTGCGCGATGTGCACCTCGACCTTCACCCCGGCGAGACGGTGGCCCTCGTCGGGGGCTCGGGAGCGGGCAAGTCGACCGTCGCGAAAGCGATTGCCGGACTTGTCGTCCCGTCGGCAGGGTCCATCCTGCTCGATGTCTGCGCCGAGGGCGGCGAACTCGTCGACCTACTCGCGGCATCCGCGTCAGTCCGCCGCGCGGCCCGCCGCGCCGTGCACCTCGTGATGCAGGATCCGTACGCGTCCCTGCCGCCGCACCGCCGGGTCATCGATATCGTCGCCGAGCCCCTCGTCATCCACCGCATAGGCGGTGCGACGGAACGGGAAGAGGCCGGCCGGTCAGCACTTCTGGCTGTCGGCCTCGACCCCGCGCGCTACGCGCATCGACTTCCCCACGAACTCTCGGGTGGCGAACGCCAACGCGTCGCCTTCTCACGGGCGATCGTGACGCGACCCGCGGTGATCCTGGCAGACGAACCGACAGGCATGCTCGACGCCACCCTGCGCGCCGAGGTATCCCAGCTCATGGGCGATCTCGCCCGCGACAACGGCACAGCGATCCTGCACATCACCCACGACCTCGCCCTCGCCGCCCACACCTGCGACCGTGTCGTCGTCATGGCCGACGGCGCGGTCATCGAGCAGGGCCCCACCGCACAGGTACTCCACAACCCACAACACGCGACAACCGAACGCCTCCTGACCGCGGCCCTACGCGGGTCGCGCCGCGTCAGATCCGCATGACACGAACCGAGTTGCCGCAGAGCATGGTGCCGCCAAGATCACCTCAGGCGCAACGGATTACACGTTGAAGCGGAAGTCGCACGAATGCCGAAGCCGAACAACCTCTACCCACGAGCCCGCGATTGGGGCGTGCAATCCCTCTGGCAACCCGCGTTGCTAGAGATACCGTCGCGGTAATAATCACCGTCGGCTGATCGCAACGAGCGCATCGGTCAAAGGTCGGCGGTGCTGGCCGATGTCTCGAGAGCGTGCAGAGACACATACCGCTGTCGCTGGGTGAATGCGGATCCGCGGCCAACACCCCTGTGCGGCAATGGATCAACGAGCTGCCGGTGCACGGGGTCACCTACGCGCGTCAGTAGAAAGACCTGGTACGCGCCGCCAGTCCATCCGTCCGAACGAGACTCGTCGATCACACGAGCGATCTTTCGGTCCACAGGGTCGGCTGATGCCCGCAACCGATCCGCCGACGTCGGAGACCAATCGATATTGTCGCGACGATGCTGGATGCGAGGAATGTCGATCTGAATGTGGGAGTCGACGTAGAACGCGATACGGTCCACCGGCCGAAAGAAACGGCTGGGTTGGCACACGTATGCATAGCTCCGCCGATAAAGGGGCCATGCATCTTTCGCGGCGACGACAGCGGTGTCGGCAACGGCTATCGGACGCTGCGCGTACTGGTCCATCGCTGCGCTCACTTGCTGCAACCACTTGGCGGCCGATGTATCGATGAAACCTGCGACCTCGAGGACTCGCCGAATCTCGAACGGAACGTCGACGTTCAGCAAGCTGTCGTGATGAGCGAGCCGATTGCGAAACTTCCGCACGCCCTCGACAGCGACCGCCAGTTGCTTTCGCTGGCCGGTTGAGTTCGGGAACGCGCGGTGGAGGCAGTCACGCCACAGTTGCTCGTACTTCCGCCCCAGCAGACCTGACCAGAATCCGAAGCTGAGGCCGGCAACGATCTGATGTCGTGACTCGCGGTTCATCGGACGCAGACGTGTACGGACCGAGCAGGTCCCACACATCGGTCGCGCAATAGTCCCCGGGCATCCGAAGATGCTATCCTGTTCAAGAACGCCCCAGTGTCGCCTCTGAAGCAATTCATGCGCCTGGGGCTCCTTCAATTGGCCTCAGGCGCAACGGATTACACGTTGAAGCGGAAGTCGCAGACGTCGCCGTCGTGCATGACGTATTCCTTGCCTTCCATACGGACCTTGCCCGCCGCCTTGGCAGCCGCCATGGAACCCGCTTCGACCAAATCGTCGAAAGCGACGAGTTCTACCTTGATGAAGCCGCGTTCGAAGTCGGTGTGGATAACGCCCGCGGCCTTGGGGGCGGTGTCGCCCTGGTGGATGGTCCAGGCTCGGGATTCCTTGGGGCCTGCGGTGAGGTAGGTCTGCAGGCCGAGGGTGTGGAAGCCGGCGCGGGCGAGGGCGTGCAGACCCGGTTCGGTCTGGCCGATGGACTCGAGGAGTTCCAGGGCGGATTCGTCGTCGAGTTCGAGGAGTTCGGCTTCCACCTTGGCGTCGAGGAAGACGGCGTCGGCGGGGGCGACGGTCGCGCGCAGTTCGGCGAGCTTGGCCTCGTCGGTGAGGACGGATTCGTCGGCGTTGAAGACGTAGAGGAACGGCTTGATGGTGAGCAGGGAGAGCTCACGGAGCAGTTCGGCGTCGATCTTCTTCCCCGCGGCGAACAGGGTGGTGCCCTCGTTGAGGAACCCTTCGGCGGTCTTGGCCGCGTCGAGCAGGGGCTTGCGGTCCTTCTTGATCCTGGCTTCCTTCTCCAGGCGCGGGATGGCCTTCTCGAGGGTCTGCAGGTCGGCGAGGATGAGCTCGGTTTCGATGACCTCGATGTCGGCGGCGGCGTCGACCCGGCCGTCGACGTGGATCACGTCGTCGTCGGCGAACACCCGCACGACCTGGCAGATCGCGTCGGCCTCACGGATGTTGGCGAGAAACTTGTTGCCCAGGCCCGCGCCTTCGGAGGCGCCCTTCACGATGCCCGCGATGTCGACGAACGACACCACGGCGGGCACGATCTTCTCGGAACCGAAGATCTCGGCGAGCTTGTTCAGCCGCGGGTCGGGCAGCGGGACCACGCCGACGTTGGGCTCGATGGTCGCGAACGGGTAGTTCGCGGCCAGCACGTCGTTCTTGGTCAACGCGTTGAACAGCGTCGACTTTCCGACGTTGGGCAGGCCGACGATTCCGAGGGTGAGGCTCACAAGGACCAGAGTCTACGGGTCCGCGACCGCGCCCGAACCACCGGAACCCGCCCCGTCGGCCGGGGCGGGTTCCAGCGGCGATCAGGGAACGAGGACGACCTTGCCCAGGTTGGCGCGCTGCTCGATCACCGCGTGTGCGGCGACCGCGTCGTCGAGCGCGAACTCGGCGTGCACGACCGGGTGCAGCAGACCGGAGGCGTAGTACTGCCAGACCTCCTGGCGCAGGTCCTCGTAGCGAGCCGGGTCGCGCTGGGCGAGACGGCCGATCCGGAAACCGGTGAGGGATTTGCCGCCCGCGAGGAGGTCTTCGGTGTCGATGAGGCCGCCACCGGTGCCGTAGGTGACCACGCGCCCGCCTTCGGCGAGACCGGCGATGGCACCGCCGAGGCCGGTGCCGCCGACGCCGTCGAGGGCGTAGTCAGCCTGCTTGCCGCAGTGCAGCTGGTCGTAGGTGAACACCTCGTCGGCGCCGAGTTCGCGCACGAAATCGATCTTCGACTCGTCGGACACCGCGCCGACGACCCAGCTCGCCCCTCGCACCTTGGCCAACTGCACGGCGAGATGGCCGACACCACCGGCAGCGGCGGTGACCAGCGCGGTTTCGCCCTCGCGCGGGGTGGCGGTGTCGAGCGCGCCGAGGGCGACGAGCCCGCTGCGCATCAGCGCCACGGCGTCGACGGCCGAGGCGCCGTCCGGGATGGCCGAAACCTGGTCTATCGCGAGGATGACGTACTCGGCGTAGGCGTCAGCGGTACACAGGCCGACCACGCGGTATCCGGCGCTGTAGCCGTCGACCCCGTCACCGACCGCGACGACCTCACCGGCCACCTCCGCACGCACTTGCTCTGCTTCGCCACTGATCCGCCGAATCGCCGACAGGGTGACCCCGATCGCCTCGACCCGCACCAGCAGCTCGCCTGCACCGGGCACCGGCACCTCGGCCGCGACGACTTCGAGCGCCTCCGAACCACTGCCGCGCTCGTACTGAACCCGTCGCATGACACCTCCTACGTAATTGAGCGAAGCGCAAGATTAACCGGCTGACCTCGCGTTTCCACAGACCGTGCACCTAGGAGTGCGAAATCTCACCGCGTCCGCCGCGTTGCGGAGAGGGGGCCTTCCGATGCTGGATACCCCGCCTGGAGGTCGGGGACGCGTGGGTAATGCCACACCGCGGACGAATGGGTCGGCAAGCGCGTGTCGGCGCGGCGAACGATGTTCGGTGAGCGACTGCGGCGTTCCGGCTCCCGGCTGGTCGAGTTCCGGCGCGGCGGCGAGGGAGTCCGCCCGCGCTACCCGAACGGATGACCTGGTCGCCACCAGCATTGTCGGCGTAACGTGGCGCGCATGGAGGCGACCACCGAGGTGGTAACCGCAGCCCCCGCGCCGGTGCTGGCAGCGTTCATCGACCGGTACGTGGGCTATCGACTCGCGGGTTTCGAGCCCGGCTTGCACCGAGGCCTCCCATCACGGCACATGACCTTCATCGTCGCCGTCGGCCCGACGATCGATGTCGTCGAGCAGACCGACCCGCACCAAGCCCCCGGCAGCTACCGCTGCGTGCTGAGCGGCCTGCAGGCGAGCCCAGCGATGATCGCGCACACCGGTTTCCAAGAAGGTGTGGCGATCGAGCTGACCCCGCTGGGTTGCCGGGTGCTGTTCGGCATGCCGGCGAGCGAGCTGTGGGATATCTCGATCGAATGTGCCCAAGCGCAAAGAACTCTCGGCGATCAACTCGCCGATGCTGTTCAATCGCACCAGGATTGGCCCCACCGATTCGCCGCGTGCGATCGCGCGCTCACCGCGGCGGCGCGCACCGAGTCCGTCGCCGGACCCGAACTCACCTGGGCGTGGCGCGCTCTCGTCGGCACCGGCGGCACCTGCTCGATCAACCCACTCGCCGATCGGATCGGCTGGACCCGCCAGCACCTGACCCGCAAGTTCACCGCCGAATTCGGCGCGAGCCCGAAACTGGCCGCGCGGATCATCCGGTTCGAGCGGGCCAGGCGCATGCTGAGCAGCACCCCCTCCTATATCTCCATCGCCCAGATCGCGACCGCCTGTGGCTACTACGACCAGGCCCACCTGAACCGCGACTTCGCCGAACTGGCAGGCATCGCTCCCACCGCCTGGCTCGCCGAGGAGATTCCATCCGTCCAAGACCCGAATGCCCTCGAAGCGCGAGGCTGAACACATGGACACTTCAACGGATACCCACACCAGCGTCTGGCCCTGCCTCGCCTTCGACGACGCCCGCGCCATGATCGGATTCCTCACCACCGCCTTCGGTTTCGAAGCAACCGCGGTCTACGCCAGGGAAGACGACGATTCCATCGTCGAACACGGCGAACTGCGCTGGCCGGGCGGCGGCGGCATCATGTTCGGCTCCACCGGCCGCGACGACTCCCCCTTCGGCACCCGCCCGCCGGGCGTCGCCAACCTCTACCTGGTCACCGACCACCCCGACGCGCTCCGTGACCGAGCGAAGGCCGCGGGCGCGACGATCATCCGCGACCTGCGCGACGAGGACTACGGCTCCCGCGGCTTCAGCGCCGCCGACCCGGAAGGCAACCTCTGGAGCTT
This sequence comes from Nocardia sp. NPDC058480, assembly GCF_042720495.1. Lineage (NCBI taxonomy): Bacteria > Bacillati > Actinomycetota > Actinomycetes > Mycobacteriales > Nocardiaceae > Nocardia > Nocardia sp. NPDC058480. Next base: position 387,888 of record NZ_JBHXMN010000001.1, read on the forward strand.
CGGAACGTACCGGGGCGAATGACCATCTGAACAAAACTTTCATTCTGCGCACGATCGTGTGCGAACCTCTCCGTCGCAGTTCGGCGATCGGCTACGTTGTCGATTGCTTCACCCGAGGCTCTGCGCGTTATACAGGAGAGTTGAGTCAATGGCGACCATCGAATATCTGCGGACCGATCCGGACTTGCCTCCGGTCGGTGTCGTCGATCGCACACCGATCACGCCCGCGAAGAAGGCTGTGTTCGCGGGGATCGCCGTACTCGGCGCCGTCGCGTGGACGATCATCGCGTTCGTGCGCGGCGAGTCCGTGAACGCGGTGTGGATCGTGATCGCGGCGGTCTGTACCTACATCATCGCCTACCGCTTCTACGCGCGGTTCATCGAGTGGAAGATCACCAAGCCACGCGACGACGTGGCCACGCCCGCCGAAATCTATGACAACGGCAAAGATTTCATGCCGATGGACCGGCGGGTGCTCTACGGGCACCACTTCGCCGCCATCGCGGGCGCGGGCCCGCTGGTCGGTCCGGTGCTGGCCGCGCAGATGGGTTATCTGCCCGGCACCATCTGGATCATCGTCGGCGTGGTGTTCGCCGGTGCGGTGCAGGACTACCTGGTGCTGTGGGCCTCGACCCGTCGACGCGGGCGCAGCCTCGGCCAGATGGCGCGTGACGAGCTCGGCGTGGTCGGCGGTGTCGCGGCGATCGTGGCGATTCTGGTGATCATGGCGATCCTGCTCGCGGTGCTCGCGCTGGTCGTGGTGAACGCGCTCGGCGAGAGCCCCTGGGGCGTGTTCTCCATCGCGATGACCATCCCGATCGCGCTGTTCATGGGTGTCTACCTGCGGTATCTGCGACCGGGTGCGGTCGGCGAGGTCTCCGCGATCGGCATCGTGCTGTTGCTGGCCGCGATCATCGGCGGCGGCTGGGTATCCGAAACCGAGTGGGGCGCGGACTGGTTCACGCTCTCCCGGACCACCATCGCGTGGTGCCTGATCGCCTACGGCTTCATCGCCTCGGTGCTGCCGGTGTGGCTGCTGCTCGCCCCGCGCGACTACCTGTCGACGTTCATGAAGGTCGGCACGATCGTGCTGCTCGCGGTCGGCATCCTGATCACGATGCCGGTGCTGAAGGCACCCGCCGTCTCCGAATTCGCCCACACCGGTGCCGGTCCCGCGTTCGCGGGCAGTCTGTTCCCGTTCCTCTTCATCACCATCGCCTGCGGTGCGCTCTCGGGTTTCCACGCACTGGTCTCCTCGGGCACAACGCCGAAACTGCTGGCCAAGGAATCCAATGCCAGGATGATCGGCTACGGCGGCATGCTGATGGAGTCGTTCGTCGCGGTGATGGCGATCATCACCGCCTCGATCATCGACCAGCACCTGTACTTCGGCATGAACGCCTCGGCCGGACTCACCGGTGGCACGGCGGAAGGCGCTGCCAAGTTCACGAACACGCTCGGCCTGTCCGGACCGGCCGCGACGCCGGAATTGTTCTCCACCGCGGCCGCTGATGTGGGCGAGAATTCGATCGTCTCGCGCACCGGTGGCGCACCGACCCTGGCGATCGGCATCTCCGAGGTCTTCTCCGATTTCCTCGGTGGCGCGTCGATGAAAGCGTTCTGGTATCACTTCGCGATCATGTTCGAGGCGCTGTTCATCCTCACCACCATCGACGCGGGCACTCGGGTCGCGCGATTCCTGGTCTCGGACGCGCTGGGCAACTTCGGCGGCGGGTTCAAGAAGTTCCGTGATCCGTCGTGGCGGATCGGTGCCTGGCTGTGCTCGCTGATCGTGGTCGCGGGCTGGGGCGGGGTGCTGCTGATGGGCGTCAACGATCCGTTCGGTGGTATCAACGCGCTGTATCCGCTGTTCGGCATCGCCAACCAGCTGCTCGCCGCGATCGCGCTGACCGTGGTGCTGACGATCATCGTCAAGCGCGGACAGTGGAAGTGGGCGTGGATTCCCGGCATTCCGCTGGCGTGGGATCTGCTGGTCACGATGACCGCGTCCTGGCAGAAGATCTTCTCCGCCGATCCCAAACTCGGTTTCTGGAAGCAGCACAGCATGTGCCAGGCCGCCAAGGACGCGGGCAAGGCCTGCCTGACGGCGAAGACACCGGAGCAGGTCGACATCGCGATCCGCAATACCTTCATCCAGGGCACGCTCTCGATCGTGTTCGCGGTGCTGGTCTTGATCGTCACCGCCGTCGGTGTGCTGGTGTGCGTGAAGGCGATCCGGACGGGCACGGTGTCCAGCACCGAATCCGAGGAGCAGCCGTCGAAGCTCTTCTCCCCCAGCGGTTTTATCGCGACTTCCGCGGAGAAGGACGTGCAGAAGGAATGGGATGTGCTGATCGCCGAGGGCAAGGTGAGTGCGCCGGGATCGGCGCACGTCTCTTGAGCGTGAGTGTGGTCAGGGACGCGGACGGCCGGTTCAGTGGATCGGCCGTCCGCGCTCCGGTGGCAGTGATCGGCCCACTCGGCACCGCCGGTCCCGTCGGTACCCCCCGAGGGCTGTTCCGGCGGGCCTTGGCGGCGGCTCGGGGGGTCGCCCGCTGGTACAGCGCGATCAACGGCGGCCAGGATTACGAGCGCTACGTCGAGCATTTGCGCCGCAATCATCCGGGGGCTCCGGTGCCCTCCGTGCGCGACTACTGGCGCGAACGCTATGCCGAAGCCGAGCGAAATCCGACCAATCGCTGCTGCTGACCCGGGTTCGGCCCCCTAGAGGATCGGTGGCCGATTTCCGCTAGCACCCCGCCGGGATGGGTGCCATTGTGGAACTCGTGACCATCACTGCTTTGGACTTCGAGGGCTGCTACCGGGCGGTCTCCACCCGCGACTCCCGCTTCGACGGGCAGTTCTTCACCGCGGTGCGCACGACCGGCATCTACTGCAGGCCGTCGTGCCCGGCGATCACGCCCAAGCGGGTGAATGTGTCGTTCCTGCCCACCGCGGCGGCCGCGCAGCAGGCCGGTTATCGCGCCTGCCGCCGGTGTCTGCCCGATGCCGCACCCGGTTCACCGCTGTGGAATGTGCGGGCCGATCTGGCCGCGCGGGCCATGCGGTTGATCGGTGACGGGGTGATCGAGCGTGGTGGGGTGCCCGGCCTGGCCGCCACCCTGGGCTATTCGCAGCGTCAGCTCACCCGGGTGCTCACCACCGAACTCGGGGCCGGTCCGCTCGCGCTGGCCAGGGCGCATCGCGCGCATACCGCGCGGCTGCTCATTCAGACCACCGAGATGCCGATGTCGGATATCGCGTTCGCGGCGGGGTTCGCCAGCATTCGGCAGTTCAACGACACCGTGCGCGAGGTATTCGCGGTGAGTCCGACGACGATGCGGACCGAGTTGCGCCGATCCCCGCGCGCCGATGTGGTCGCGCCCGGCACGCCCGGCCTGCTGACCTTGCGATTGCCGTATCGCGAGCCGCTCGATACCGGCTGGCTGAGCTGGTTCCTCTCGGCGCACGCGGTGCCGGGGATGGAGCTGTGGGAGGACGGCGTCTATACGCGCAGCCTGCGAACTCCGCACGGCCACGCGACTATTGGGCTGTCGTTTCAGCCGGGGCATGTGCGGGCCGAGTTGGCGCTGCGGGATATGCGCGACCTGGCGCCGACGGTGGCGCGGGTGCGGCATCTGCTCGATCTGGACGCGGATCCGATGGGGATCGATGGTGCGCTCGGCATCGGGCGGCCGGAGCGCGACCTCGGTTACCGCTCCGTCGACAGTACCGGTCACATCGGCAACGGTTCCGGCGATGCCACACCATATTCGGGCACCGCGGCGGTGGCGAGTACGAGCGCAGGGCTCGGTTTCACACCGGGAATCCGGGTACCTGGATGCCTCGAAGGCTCAGAATTGTTGCTGTGCACCATGATCGGGCAACAGATCTCGGTGCGTGCGGCGGGGACGCATATCGCACGGCTGGTGGATGCGCTCGGTGAGCGGATCGACGGGCCGGTGCCTCGGCTGTTTCCGACTGCCGAGGCGGTCGCCGAGCACGGTGCCGAGGTGTTGACCGGGCCCGCGCGCAGGGTAGCCGCCATCGCGTCCGCGGCACGGGCGATCGCCGACGGCGAGTTGGTCCTGCATTCCGGTCGCATCGCCGATGACCTGCGGCGCGACCTGCTCGCGCTGGACGGGGTCGGGCCGTGGACGGCCGATTACGTCACCATGCGGTCCCTGGCCGATCCCGACATTCTGCTCGCCACCGACCTGGTGGTCCGGCAAGGCGCCGCGCGGGCGGGGATCGACCTCGACAACACCACCCGCTGGGCGCCGTGGCGCTCCTATCTGTCCATGCACTTATGGAAGACCGCGCTCGAACATCGTGGCGCGCTTGTCCGTGAACCTGCTCTCCAGGAAGCGAAACACCATGACTGACACTGCTCTTCGTCGCGCCGATGTAGCCACCGTCCCGACGCCGATCGGCCCGTTCACCACCATCGCCGACAACGACGGCGCCGTGATCGCCTCGGGCTGGACCGGGGACGCGGCCACACTGACCGGCCTCATCCACGCCACATTGCGTCCGACCGAACTGCGGCAACGGGATTCGCTCGGTGCCATCACCCGGGCCGTGATCGACTATCACGCGGGCGACCTCACCGCGATCGACACGATTCCCGTGCGTCAGCAGTCGGGCGAATTTCTGGTCCATGCCTGGGAAGTCCTGCGCAAGGTCCCCGCAGGCGAGCCGGTTACCTATACCGAATTCGCCGGGCTCTCCGGGCGTCCAGCGGCCACGCGGGCCGCGGCCAACGCCTGCGCGCGCAACTCCGCCGCGCTGTTCGTGCCGTGCCATCGCGTGCTGCGGATCGGTGGAGCGCTCGGCGGGTTCCGGTGGGGGCTGGAGGCCAAGGCCTGGTTGCTCGCGCACGAGGGATGAGCGGGCGCCGGGACAGAACAGTCCAGTTATCTCAGATTGGCTCTTCTCTTCAGGTCCAGTAGGCCGGATTCTGGTACCCATGCTCACTCGTCGCCTGCTCGCGCTGTATATCGGTTTGTGGTTGTACGGCACATCGATGGCAGTGATGATCCGGGCGGGGCTCGGGCTCGACCCGTGGGATGTGTTCCATCAGGGGGTCGCCGCGCATGTGCCCTTGAGTTTCGGCGTGGTGACCGCGCTGACGGGAATTGCCGTGCTGCTCGCCTGGATTCCATTACGGCAGCGTCCGGGACTCGGGACCATCAGCAATGTGGTGGTGATCGCGATCGCGGTCGACGCCGGGTTGTGGTTGATCCCGGCCGTGGACGGACTGTGGTTGCGGATACTGGCCATGATCGCCGCGGTGGTGGTGAACGCCGCGGCGACGGTGCTCTATATCGGTGCGGGCATGGGCCCGGGACCGCGCGATGGACTGATGACTGGACTGGTAGCGCGGACCGGCTGGCCGGTCTGGTCTGTTCGGACCGGCATCGAGGTCACGGTGCTGGCCACCGGTTGGTTCCTCGGCGGCAGCGTGGGGATCGGCACCCTGGTCTACGCCTTCGGGATCGGACCGCTGGTCCAGCTGATGATCCCGCTCGTCGACGGCCGACTCCCCGGTTTCGCGCCGATTTCGCGCCAGGAAGCGGTGCTACCCGCGGAACGTCCGCAAGCCCCCACCGCGCCTTGCTGAGCCGTTCCGGGCAGAATACCGGCGAAATCGACAGCCGCCGTCACGATGCGCAGGTCGTCGGCTACGGGTGACTATGCGACCGTGGCCTCGAGATGCGAGCCTGCGCGACCGCGCACGACGTGCAGGCGCGTGGGGATACGCTGGCGCATTTCGTCGACGTGACTGACGACGCCGACCACGCGGCCGTTCGCGCGGAGTTCGTCGAGGACGCCCATGACGGCGTCGAGGGTGTCGGCGTCGAGGCTGCCGAAGCCTTCGTCGATGAACAGGGTGTCCAGGATCAGGCCACCGGATTCGGCGGCCACCACGTCGGCGAGGCCGAGCGCCAATGCCAGTGAGGCCATGAAGGTTTCGCCACCGGACAGGGTTTTCGCGGAGCGGACGACGCCGGTGTAGTCGTCGCGGACGTCGAGGCCGAGGCCGCCGCGTCGGCCCCGTGGGCCCGCCTTGTCCGAGTGGACGAATTCGTAACGGCCACCGGACATTCGGCGTAGACGCAGTGATCCCGCGACCGCGACCTCTTCGAGCCGAGCCGCGAGGACATAGGAGCGCAACGACATTCGTCTGTTGTTCTCGCCCCTGCCCGCGACCACTTCCGCCAATGCCGCCAACTCGTCGAATACACGCTGCTCGGGCGTGATCCGCTCGACCTCACCCCACAGCTGCGTCCCCAACTGCTCGAGCTGGGCGACCCGCTCGGTGGCCGCCGACTGGGCCGCCACCGCAGCGGTGAGCGCACTCTGCGCTTCGGTGAAGCGCTGCTCGAGCACGTTCAGGTCGCCAGGCGTCTGCTCGGCGACAGCCTGGATCCGCGGTTCGGCCAGCACCGTCTCGGCATGTGCGCGAGCCCGGTCCGCGGCGGTGAGTTCGGCTTCGATCTCGGCCTGCTGCCGTGCGGTTCGCGCCACGGCACCGACGAACTGGGCGTAGGCAGTCAGCAGGGCGATGTCATCGCGGCGCGGTGCTGGTTCGACCGCGGGAACCTCATGGACCGAATCCTCATCGACCGGCTCGTCGTCGAGGGAATCTTCATCGAACAGATCGAAAAGGCTCGGCATTTCGGCCTCGCTACGGATCGCTCGAGCTCGGCCCGTCCTCGCTTCTTCGCGGCCCGCACTCGCCTTCTCGTCAGTGCCGAGCTCGTCGCCGGCGGCCGTCTGGACGCCCGACTCCACGACAACACCCGTCTCGGACACAATGCCTGCGGCCGCGCCAGAACCCTCCTCGGCGACGACGCCCACCTCGGCGACAGCACCGGCCTCGGCGACGGTGCCCGCATTCACGACAGCACCCGTCTTGGCAGCGGCATCATCTGCCGCAGTTCGACTTGCGGTACGACTCGTCGATTCGTGTGCCGCTCGCTGCGCACTCTCCTCGTATCCCGCCGGCACGAGACCTGCTGTGCGGGCGAGGTTTTCCACGCGGGTGGCGATGGTGTGGACGGCGTCGCGGGCGGTGGTTTCGTCCATGCGGGCGGTACGGAGGGTGGTGGCGGCGGTGATGAGGGATTCGAGGCGGGTGGTGCGGGCGTCGACGGTGTTATCGGCGCCGGCGGCGGTGCGCAGACGGGCGGTGAGTTCGTCGAGGCGGGTGCGGGTGGTGGCGATGTTGGCGGTGACGGTGCCGAGGCGGGCGTCGAGGTCGCGGGACTGGTCGTGGAGGGCGGCTTCCTCGGTGCGCAGGGCCTCGAGGCGGCTGGTCAGAGCGGGCGTACGTTCGGCCGTTTCGGCGGTGTCGTCGAAGCGGTGGGTGGCGGTGCGGACGGCGTCGGCGAGGGCGACGGGGTCGGCGTCGCCACCGCGCGCGGTCAGCGCCTCGATTTCGCGTTCGATCGCGCTGATGCGTTCGGCGATGCGATCCCGCGCGGCCTCCGCGACCTGTTCGGCCGCCTGCGCGGCGTCCTCGGCGTCCTTGGACACCGCGTCGTCGGTGGGCTGGGCCGGCTCCGGGTGATGAGCGGACCCACAGACGGTGCACGGCGCACCCTCGCTGAGCGCGCCCGCGAGTTCGGCGGCCATGCCCGCGAGGCGGCGGGCGCGCAGGTCGAGGACGCGCTCCCTGGCATCGAGATGAGTGCGCCAGGCCGTGTCGTGTTCACTGCGCGCTGTGTCCAAAGCCGGTCGGCGACGGGCAATCTGGACAGCGGCCGCCGCCGAGTCCTGCCACTTGGCCAATTCGTTACGAACCCCGGGCAATGCGGCGGCCGCGTCGGTGGCCTCACGGAGCTGTTCCTGAACAGAACTGATCGCCGTCGGCAGTTCGACCCGCCGCTGCGCCAACTCCACCGCACGCCGCGTGAGCCGGGCAGATTCGCTCTCGTGAGCGGCGAGATCGTCGGCGAGCCCGCGGGCGATCACCGCGTCCGCGCGCACCTCGCCGAGCACACCGAGCAGCGCGTTCCACTGGCTGATCGCCGCATCGAGATCACCTTGGACATCCACGGTGCCTGACCCCGAATACAGGCGGCGTGCCTCGAGATCATCACCACGATCCGATCCACGGCGAGGTTGTCCGTCGGACGCGGGTTCCCGTCGACCCGCTCGCGTGCCGAGTCCGTCGGCACCGGCCAGCTGGTCTGGCATGCCACGATCCGGTGCCGCGACGCCATCTCGGGCGCCGCCGTTCGGGCCGATCGGCTCGTCCATCACGACGGTCAGCAGGCCCACGCCCGCGATATCGGCTGCCGCCGGGGCACCCAGCCGGTCGGCCAACTCAGTTGCGGCGCCGCGAGCGGCGCCTTCCGAGCGGCGCAGGCCGCGGACCGCGGAGCGCGCTTCGTCGATGGCTCGGACGACAGGTTCAGCCAGGCGGGCCCGGTCGAGTTCGCGTTCGAGTTCGGCGCGGCGAGAAGCGGCGGCGGTGTAGGTGGCCAGTTCGGTGCGGGCCGCGGCCATGCGGTTATGCAGCTCGGCGACGCGGCGTTGCTCTTCGGCTTCGGTGCGGGCTTCGGCCGATTCCTTGTGGCGCAGTTCGGCATTCGTGGTTGCCTCGGCGAGTACGGTGCGTGCGGTCGCCAGCAGTTCCTGGGACCACGTCACCGCGTCGAGGACGCCGACCGATTCCGCGCCGCCGTAGCCTCCGGCCATGCCGACCTTGGTGATCAGGCGGTCGATGCCCTGTTTGCGGGATTCCAGCTCGGCCGCGGCGGCGCGGCGGCGATCGGAGAGCCAGTGCTCGGCCGTGCCGAACCGCTGGGTGTCGAAGAGCTTTTCGAGCAGTTTCTCGCGGTCTTCGTTCTCGGCTCGCAGGAACTTGGCGAAGTCGCCCTGCGGGAGCAGCACCACCTGGAAGAACTGGTCGGCGCTCATGCCGAGCAGGCGCAGGACCTCGTCACCGATATCGGTGATGCGCGAGAGGTTCTCGCCGCTGCCGTCGAGCCAGGTGAGCGTGGCTTGGGGTTGCAGGAGCCTGGTTCCGCTGCCGTTCTTCTTCGGGCGCTCGAATTCGGGCGACCTGGTCAGTCGCAGGAGGCGGCCGCCGAGGGTGGCCTCCAGCACGACGCTCGGTGGTGTCTGCGGATCGGCGTGGTCGGAGTGCAGCCGCTTGCTCTCGCCGCGCGCGCCGGGCACCTTGCCGTAGAGGGCGAAGGCGATAGCGTCGAGGATGGTCGTCTTGCCCGCACCCGTGTGCCCGTGGAGCAGGAACAGCCCGTCGGCGCCGAGCGCGTCGAAATCGACGACGGTGGTCTCGGCGAACGGGCCGAACGCGGTGAGTTCGAGCCGGTGCAGCCTCACGCGACGCCACCGGCCGCGAACACGAGGCTCACGCAGTCAGCTCCGACGCGACCGGCTCGTGGCCGGATTCGGCACGGCACGAATCGTTTTCGCTCACCGCGGCCGCCAGCGCACGCTCCACCCATGCCATCTCCCCCTTGCTCGGTGTGCCACGCACGTCGGTCAGGAAGCTCGCCGCGACCTCCGCGTCGCGACGACCGTGCACCCGCTCGCGGTAGTGCAGCTCCGGATTACCTTCCGGGCGCGCCCATTCCACGTGCACCGCGTGCGGGAACCGCCCGCGCAGCTTACGCATCGGGTCCACCGGGCGGGTGGTGTCGGTGAGCGTGGCCGACACGTAATGCTCTTCGGCCGCGGCGAATTCGGCGTCGGTGAGCAGGGATTCGATGGTGCCGGTGAGCCTGCTGAGCCCGCGTACCAGCGGCAGATCGTGGCGATGCACCGCGGCGAGCCCCCCGGCGTCGAGGTCGACGATCCACACCGCCTTGCGATGGGAACTCTCACCGAACGAATACGGCAGCGGAGATCCGCTGTAGCGCACCGACTCCGACAGCGTCTGCGGTGAATGCAGGTGCCCCAGCGCCACATAGTCGATGCCGTCGAAGGCCGACATCGACACCGTCTCCACACCGCCCACCGAGATGGACCGTTCCGAACCCGTCGCCTCCCCGCCGATCACGAACGCGTGCGCGAGCACCACCGTGCGCGGGCCGGACCTGGCGGCGATATCGGCACGAATCCGCGCCATCGCGGCATCGAGGATCTCCGCGTGCGAATGCGCCTGTGGCACACCCAGTTCGGCGCGGGTGATCTCCGGCTCCAGATACGGGATGCCGTAGAACGCCACCGCACCGTCACCATCGGCGAGCACGATCGGCCGGTGCGCGTCGGCGACTCTCGTGCACAGGTGCAAGCCACCGGCGGCGGCGAAGCTGGCACCCGCGCCGAGCCGGGCAGGCGAATCGTGATTGCCCGAGGTGGCGATGATCGTCGCCCCCGCTGCCCGGATCGCCTCGAATCCACGATTGCAGACCCCGATGGCATCGGCATTGGGGATCGAGCGGTCATAGATATCGCCGGGCACCACCACCACGTCGACCGATTCGGCCGCGACCAGCTCCGCGACGGCCGCCAGCACCCGCGCCTGATCGGCCAGCAGGTCGACACCGTGAAAGGTGCGCCCGATGTGCCAGTCGGAGGTGTGCAGGATCCGCATGTCGCGAACCGTAGGGCACACCCCCGACAGAATTCAATCGACCCACCACACGCGTGTAATTCACCGGCGTGGCGCCCAGCATGGCGCACGATGTCCGGCCCGCCGCGACCATGCCCGGTTTGCCGGGGAATTGCGAACTTGTCGGTGGCCTCGGGCAGTATCGCCTCTCATGACCGCTTCGATGCTCGTCGCGCTCGTCTTCGTTTTCGCCGCAGGCTTCGGTCTCGGCTGGTTGGGGCATTCCGCCCGTGGTGGGCAACGCGCCGCCACCGCGGAGGCCAGGCTCGCCGCGTCCGGGGACAATCAACGGTTGCTGCAGCAGTCGCTGCACTCGGCCAATGAGGACGCGGCGCGCAGGCATTCGGCCGCGATCGGCGCGATGGTCGATCCGCTCCGCGACGCGGTCGGCGCGCTGGAACAGCAGATCCGACAGGTCGAGCACCATCGGATCGACGCCTATTCGGGCTTGCGCGAGCAGGTCGCGGGCATGCAACGCACCTCGCATCGGCTCTCCGATCAGACCGGTCAGCTGGTCGCCGCGTTGCGTGCGCCGCAGGTGCGCGGACGGTGGGGCGAGATCCAGCTGGAACGGGTCGTCGAACTGGCCGGGATGACCAGGCACTGCGATTTCGACACCCAGGTGAGCCGGCCCGGCGGCGACGATCGAGGCTCGGTTCGGCCCGACATGGTGGTGCGGCTGGCCGGTGGCAGGCACATCGTTGTCGACGCGAAGGTGCCGTTCTCGGCGTATCTGGACGCGGCGACCACCGACGATCCCAGCGCACGCACCCAATTCCTGGCCCGCCACGCCAAGCACCTGCGTGCCCACGTCGACCAACTGGCCGACAAGGCCTACTGGGCTGCCTTCGATCCGGCACCGGAGTTCGTCGTGCTGTTCGTACCGGGCGACCCGTTCCTCGACGCCGCGCTCACCACCGATGCTGATCTCTTGGAGTACGCGTTCGGCCGGAACGTGATTCTGGCAACCCCCACTACCTTGATCGCGCTGCTCCGCACGGTGGCGTTCAGCTGGCGGCAAGAAGCGCTCTCGCGCGATATGGCAACGGTGCAGCAACTGGGTAAGGAGCTCTACACCCGGGTGGGCAAGGTCGCCGAGCATCTGGACAATCTTGGCGTGAATCTCGGTAAGGCCGTAGCGGCTTTCAACGCGACAGTGGGCTCGGTGGAGTCGCGGGTAATGGTCACCGCGCGCCGGATGCACGATCTCGGCGTCGGCGATCAGGAGCTCCCGGCAATCCGGCTGACCGAGACCCGACCACGCGTCGTCGCGTTCGCCGACGCCGAGGATCGTGTCTGAGATCCCCGTGCCGTAGCGCCTACGGGGCCGATATGCAGTTAGTGTCATAGTGTGGCTGCTTCCCAACGTGCGCGACCCCGGGTGCCCGCGCCGCAACGTTCGATCGTGCCCTCGGTACCCGGCATCCCCGCCTGGGCCGCGATTCTGCTCGCCGCGGGTGCGACGGGTCTCGGGTTCCTGATCGACGGACTCGGCGGCGAAACCTATCCGACCGGCACGTTCTCGGCGCTGTATGTGCTCGGCTGCGTGCTCGCCGTGTGCGCGGTGCGCTTCCGCGGTCTCTTCTCCACCATGGTGATGCCGCCGCTGCTGCTGTTCGTCGCAGTGCCGGTGGCCTGCCAGATGCTGGGTGGGCGTGCCACCACCTCGATCAAAGACGTTCTGATGAACCTGGTCATCCCGCTGGTGGAGCGCTTCCCGACGATGGCACTGGCGACCGTGCTGGTACTGGCCATCGGTGGAGCCCGGATCGCGATCGCCAAGCGCGCGCCCCAGACCGCTCGCCCCACGCCGGACCGCCGGACCGCACGCACCCCGGTCAAGCGCCGCCGACCCGAGCCGACCCCCGACCTCGCCACCGCCGCGCGCAAGCGGCCCCGCCGCGCCACCGCCGTCCTGGACGACCCCGATCCCGACACCGAGGTCGATATGGCGAGCCCGGCCCGCCGACCCGCCAGGCCCACCGAACCGAAACGCGCTCCCGCCGCTGCCAGACAACGCGAGCCCCGTGCCGCCCGCGGCGGTGAAGCCCGCCCCACGCGCGCTGCCACCGCGCCGCGCGAAGCCGAGCCTGCCCGCGTCCCACGCCGCCGCGGCGAAGCACCCCCGCACCCACAACCGAACGTGCGCTACCGCGACCGCGCCGACTCCACCCGAACCGAACGCCGCCGCCCGGACAACGGGTAAGAAACGAACGAAGATCCCCGCCTAGACGGCGGGGATCTTCTTCTTTGTGCGCCCACTGATCTCGCACGAACATGGGTAACTCACCGGGTACGGGCTAGCTGAGCCACCAGCACTGTCTGGCCGCCAACGCGAATCTCCCCGCACCCCAGATCTGGCTTGAAGTCACGGGGAGGCGGGGGAGCGGGAAGGCCGTAGTTCGCGTGGCAACGAGAAGACCAGCGTCTCGTTGGCCGTGGTCACCGGCTGTACCTCGCCGAAGCCGTGCTCGGCCAGCAGGTCGAGCACCCCGGTCACCAGGATCTCCGGCACCGAGGCGCCGGAAGTGATGCCGACGGTCTGCACACCCTCGAGCCAGGCCAGGTCGACTTCGCGCGCGTAGTCGACCAGATAGGACGCCTTCGCACCCGCGCCGAGCGCCACTTCGACCAATCGCACCGAGTTCGACGAGTTGCGCGAACCGACCACGATCACCAGATCGCATTCGGGCGCCATCGCCTTGACCGCGGTCTGGCGGTTGGAGGTGGCGTAGCAGATGTCGTCGCTCGGCGGGTCCTGCAGCGTCGGGAAACGTTCGCGCAGCCGCTCGACGGTCTCCATGGTCTCGTCGACCGAGAGCGTGGTCTGCGACAGCCAGATCACCTTCGACGGGTCGCGCACGGTCACCTTGTCCACCGAGTCGGGCCCGTCCACCAGCTGCACGTGCTGGGGTGCCTCACCGGCGGTGCCTTCGACTTCCTCGTGGCCTTCGTGGCCGATCAGCAGGATGTCGAAGTCGTCGCGGGCGAAACGCTTGGCTTCCTGGTGCACCTTGGTGACCAGCGGGCAGGTGGCGTCGATGGTGCGCAGGTTCCGTTCGGCGGCGGTCTCGTGCACGATCGGCGCGACACCGTGCGCGGAGAACACGACCAGCGCGCCTTCTGGCACCTCGTCGGTCTCGTCGACGAAGATCACGCCCTGCTCGCGTAGCGTTTCCACCACGTGGCGGTTGTGCACGATCTCCTTGCGCACATAGATCGGGGCGCCGTGTTTCTCGAGCGCCTTCTCCACGGTCTCGACGGCGCGGTCGACGCCTGCGCAGTAGCCGCGCGGCTCGGCCAGCAGCACGCGCTTGCCACCGGCAGCGTTCGCGCCCGCGGAGCGCGTGATACCGACGTTCAAGGGGATTGCCGAGGTCATATTCCACAGCTTACGTGCGTGCGACGGGCCCGATCAGGTCGGATCAAGGGGCGAAAGTCACATAACAGGGGTGTGGACCTTTGCATCACACCCGGTTTGCGGCAGGCTGGGGGCATGTTTCGACCTCCGTTCCTGGCCAGGGTGGCCGCCGGCGCCGCCGTGTATGCCTTAGAAGAGACCCGGCGACTGCCCGTCGCCGCGGTCAATTTCCCGATCACCGCGCTCAGCCGTGTGCTGCAGACCACCATGCATGTGCAGCAGTTCGTGACCAGCCTCGCGCTCAAGGGTGACGGTGTGTTCGAGCGGCTCGGTTCGGCTCCGGCCGAGCAGCCCGAGTGGGCCACTTTCGACGAGGACATCGAGCCCGCGCCTGCCACCAACGGCCACACCAGCCGCTTCGATCTGTTCGAGGAGGCCGACGCCACGCCGACCAACGGCAAGGTCGTGCCCGCGTCACTGCTGCTGCTCGAGACCGAGCAAGAGGTCATCGAGCCCGCCGAGGAGCCCGCCGCGGCGGAGGTCGTCGCCCCCGAGGTCGCGATCCGCTACGACTACCCCGCGATGACGCTGGCCCAGCTGCGCGCCCGGCTGCGGATGCTGACCGTCGAGGAGCTGGCCCAGCTGCTGGCCTTCGAACAGCAGACCCGCGCCCGCGCTCCCTTCGTCACGATGCTCACCAACCGCATCGCCACCGTCCAGGCGCAGTAAAGCAGAAGTCCAGGCGGCCGTATCCCCTCCAGGGATGCGGTCGCCTTTCGGTTGCAGTGCATCGCGTAGAACTGACCTATGACTCAGGACGGCGTCGCGCAGACCGGCGCTCCGGCGAATTCGGCGGAGCAGCCGTATCCGGTGCGTTCGGTCGCGGTGAAGGTCGCCCAGTGGATCGAGCGGCTCGGCAGCATCTGGGTGGAGGGGCAGGTCACCCAGATCAATCTGCGCCCAGGCACCCGCACCGCGTTCCTGGTGTTGCGCGATGCCTCGGTGGACATGTCGCTGTCGCTGACCTGCGATCCCGAGCTGTTGCGCAGGCTGCCGGTGCCGTTGACCGAGGGCAGCCGCGTGGTCGTCTACGGCAAACTGCACTTCTTCACCGGCCGCGGCACCGTCTCGTTGCGGGTCACCGAGATTCGCGCGGTCGGCATCGGTGAGCTGCTGGCGCGGATCGAACGATTGAAAGCCCTATTGACGGCCGAGGGGCTGTTCGATGCCCGGCTCAAGCGGCCGTTGCCGTTCCTGCCCGCGACGGTCGGGCTGATCACCGGGCGGGCGAGCGCGGCCGAACGTGACGTCGTATCCGTGGCCCAGAACCGTTGGCCCGCAGTACGTTTCGTCATCCGCAATACCGCGGTACAGGGCCCGACCGCGGTCCCGCAGATGCTCGAAGCCCTGGCCGAACTGGATCGCGACCCCGACGTCGAGGTGATCGTGCTGGCACGCGGCGGTGGCAGCGTCGAAGATCTGCTCGCTTTCTCCGACGAGGCGCTGTGCCGGGCGGTCGCCGCCGCCCGCACCCCGGTCGTCAGCGCCATCGGCCACGAACCCGACAACCCCCTGCTCGACCTGGTCGCCGACCTGCGCGCGGCCACCCCCACCGACGCCGCCAAACGCATCGTCCCCGACGCCGCCGCCGAACTCGCCGGGGTTCGCGAGATGCGCGCACGCTCGGCGGCCGCGTTGCGCGGCTGGGTCCAGCGCGAGGCGCACACCATCACACAGTTGCGATCGCGCCCCGTCCTCGCCGATCCGCTGCGCGAACTGACCCACCGCCATGACGAGCTGGAACGACTGCGCACCGCCGCGCGACGCAATGTCGAACAGCTACTGCGCGGCGAGTCGACGACCACCCTGCACCTGCGCGAGAAGCTCACCGCGGTGGGTCCGGCCGCCACGCTGGCTCGTGGCTACGCTGTCGTGCAGCGCGTCGCCGGTCCCGAACGGCATGTCGTTCGTTCGATCGATGACTCCCCCGCGGGCAGCCAGCTGCGCATCAGGGTCGCCGACGGAGCCGTCACCGCCGCGGCACTCGGCACCAAGCGACTGACGCCAGAGACCACCGACGAGAAGAGGAAGTGACCGTGGCCGACGCCGGTTCCGAGAACACCGCTGCCGACACCCTGGCCGAGATCGCGACCTTCGGCTACGAACGCGCCCGCGACGAACTCATCAACGTGGTGAAGATGCTCGAACAGGGCGGCCTCGACCTCGACGACTCGCTGGTGCTGTGGGAACGCGGCGAAGCCCTGGCCACCCGCTGCGAACAGCATCTCGCCGGCGCCCGCCGTCGCGTGGAGGACGCACTGTCCCGCGCGGATCTGGACACCTCCGACTGAGCTCGCGTCCGACATTCCACTTTTACCGCCGCGAAACACCGGCCGGGCACGCTGGTCCTCGGTCGGTCCGACGATGGATCGCCCGTCCGGGCAGCGCGCGGAGGAGTTCGAACCATGACGGAGTACGGCCGATGTCACCCACTGATTCCCTGACGAGCCTGCGCGTCGATCTGGGTCCCATCGCCTATTCCACCGATACCCGCAAGCTCCGTACCAAGAGCCGCGACCGGTTCGCCCAGAGCCCGGTCCTGCGAGACCTGTTGCGCGGGCGCAATGCCGAGATCTTCATCGCGCCCCGCGACAAGGACGAGTTGCGCACCGCGGTGGCCGCTTGCGCCCGCCATCGCATCCCGATCACGGTGCGCGGTGCGGGTTCCGGACAGTTCGGTCAAGGCGTGCCGCTGCGCGGTGGCGCGGTCATCGACGTCACCGCCATCGCCGGCGTCATCAACTGGCACGGTGAACCAGGCAGGCGCCTGCCGACCACGGTGCGCGCGCTCACCGGGACTGTCGTCGCCGATATCGACGCCGCGATCCGCCCGTCCGGCTGGGAGCTGCGGATGCACCCATCGACCGCGCACCAAGCCACTGTCGGCGGTTACATCGCGGGCGGGCACGCGGGAATCGGCAGCTGCCGATGGGGCATCCTGCGCGACCCCGGCAACATCACCGCGCTGGAGGTGATGACGGTGGAAGAACGCCCGCGGTTGATCGAGCTGCGTGGGCGCGATGTGAACACCGTGCACCATGCCTACGGCGCCAACGGCATCATCACCGAGGTCGAACTGCCGGTCGCTCCGGCCTGGGAGTGGCACGAACTGGTCATCGCGTTCCCAGATTTCGAGCAGGCGTCCCGCTTCTCGGTCGACATCTGCTGTAGCGACGGCATCCTCACCAAAGTCGTGTCACCGCACGCACATCCACTGCCGCGGTACTTTCCCGAGCTGGCCGGATTGATCCCCGACGGCGAGTCGATGGTGCTTGTGATGGCCGCGGTCCAGTCGGTGCCGAATGTGGAGGATCTGGTGCACGCCAACGGCGGCCGGATCCGCTACCGCTGCCTGGAGGGCAAGGGCGCCTACGGTGCGCCACTGTACGAGTTCACCTGGGGCCATTCGATGCTGCGCTACCAGCGCCACAACGACAAGCTCACCGGGTTGATGGCACTGTTCCCGCAGGAGAATCTGTACGAGTCGATGGTCGCCGTCCACCGCGATTTCGCCGAGCTGGGCCCGCTGCACGTGGAAATGAAGCGGATCGACGGCGGCCTGTCCTGCCAGGGCTCACCGGTCTTCGAGTTCGAGAGCCAGCAGCGATTGGCCGCGATCACCGAGCGTTTGCAGCAGGCGGGGTTGTTCATCGCGAACTCCCACACCCCCGTACTCGGCGCGGGCGGCATGAAGCCATGGGGACCGAGAGAGGCAGCCGTCAAACGCGAATTCGACCCCTATGGCCTGCTAGCCCAGGGCAAAGCCGACGACGCCGTGGTCGAGGACACCATCGCGGTGTCGACCGCGCTACCCAACAGCGGCTGGTCCTACCGACTGAGCACGTAAGCGCGGTCGGCTCACTTGGCCAGTGGCTGGGCGGTGGTGATGGCCTGCGCCAGCGTGGTGAACGCGGCTTCATTGCCCGCGCCGGTGATCAAGATCCGCACGCCGCCGAGGTCGGCGATCCAGCCGGTTTCTTCGGTCGGTTCGGAGTAGACCACCCACGTCTGCCCGGCCACGTCCTGCGTCCCGGTCGGATAGCGCGAGCCGAGCGCCTGCCGTGACAAGGCTTCCTCGGTGGCGTCGGTCTGCGAGTACCGCATATAGGTGCCCTGCGGGGTGATGTAGCCGACCGTGCTCACCGCGCCGCCGCCGGCGGTGGCGATGGTGTCGCGGCTGCCCGAGTTCGACGTCCAGCCCTGCGGCAACGCCGGCTTGCGGATCGGGAACGACAGCGTCTTCGCGTCGGATGTCAGCGCGGCGTCGGCATCGAAGAAGGGGATCTGCCCCTGCGTCGGGCCGTTCGTCGCCACCGTGCACTGGCTCGCCACGCCCGCCAGCACGACCGCGGCCAGCACCAACGGGATCAACGACCAGAACAGATCGCGGTAGTCGTTGAAAATGCGGTGCTTCTTCTGGGACACGGCTACCAGTATCCACTCGAGCCCTGACCAGGCCGCCCAGGGGGCATCGCAGGAGGTCGTGCACGAGCGTGCCGTTTCGAAATGCGACAATGCCCCCGTAACACCAACGCCAAGGAGGCACTCCGCAATGACGGCATCTTCGCCCGCCCCCAGCCGCCGCGAGGCACCTGATCGCAACCTCGCGCTCGAGCTGGTCCGCGTCACCGAGGCAGGCGCGATGGCGAGTGGCCGTTGGGTCGGCCGTGGCGACAAGGAAGGTGGCGACGGCGCGGCCGTCGACGCCATGCGTCAACTCGTCAGCTCGGTGTCCATGAAGGGCATCGTCGTGATCGGCGAAGGCGAGAAAGACGAAGCGCCGATGCTCTACAACGGTGAGCTCGTCGGCGACGGCACCGGCCCCGAGGTCGACTTCGCCGTCGACCCGGTCGACGGCACCACCCTGATGTCGAAGGGCTCCCCCGGCGCCATCTCGGTGCTCGCGGTCGCCGAGCGCGGCGCCATGTTCGACCCGTCCGCGGTGTTCTACATGCACAAGATCGCCGTCGGCCCCGACGCCGCGGGCTCGATCGACATCACCGCCCCGATCGGCGAGAACATCCGCCGCGTGGCCAAGGCCAAGCGACTGTCGGTCTCCGATCTGACCGTCTGCATCCTGGACCGCCCCCGCCACGCGGAGCTCATCCAGCAGACCCGCGACGCGGGCGCCCGCATCCGCCTCATCTCCGACGGTGACGTCGCGGGCGCGATCGCCGCCGCGCGTCCCGAGTCCGGCGTCGACATCCTGGTCGGCATCGGCGGTACCCCCGAGGGCATCATCGCCGCTGCCGCGCTGCGCTGTCTCGGCGGCGAACTGCAGGGCATGCTCGCCCCCAAGGACGACGACGAGCGCCAGAAGGCGATCGACGCGGGCCACGATCTGGACCGCGTGCTCTCGACCACCGACCTGGTCTCCGGTGACAACGTCTTCTTCTGCGCCACCGGCGTCACCGACGGCGATCTGCTGCGCGGCGTGCGCTACTACCCGGGCGGCGCCTCGACCCAGTCGATCGTGATGCGTTCCAAGTCGGGCACCGTCCGCATGATCGACGCCTACCACCGCCTGACGAAGCTGCGCGAGTACTCCTCGGTCGACTTCGACGGCGACGACAGCGCGAACCCGCCGCTGCCGTGATGTGACATCGGATGCCCCCTCGAGCTGCCTCGGCAGCGCGAGGGGGCATTTTCACGCCCACCGATTCGCCCGACGCTTGCACCGGCACTATTCCTGGTCCGGGTGTGGGATTTCGCGCTGGCGTGGGGGCACCATTCGGGCGGTCCGCGTCCTAGGGTCGAGGTATGGCTGACGACGACGCGCAGTACCGCATCGAGCACGACACCATGGGCGAGGTTCGCGTCCCGATCGACGCCCTGTGGCGGGCGCAGACCCAGCGCGCCGTGGAGAACTTCCCGATCAGCGGGCGGGGGCTGGAGCGGGCGCAGATCCGGGCGCTCGGTCTGCTGAAAGCCGCCTGCGCGCAGGTGAACAAGGATCTGGGCCTGCTCGATCCGGCCAAGGCCGACGCGATCATCGC
The DNA here is from genome assembly GCF_042720495.1 of Nocardia sp. NPDC058480. Lineage (NCBI taxonomy): Bacteria > Bacillati > Actinomycetota > Actinomycetes > Mycobacteriales > Nocardiaceae > Nocardia > Nocardia sp. NPDC058480. Next base: position 407,896 of record NZ_JBHXMN010000001.1, read on the forward strand.
GGCGGCGGGCGAGATCGCGAACGGCGAGCACGACGACCAGTTCCCGATCGACGTGTTCCAGACCGGTTCCGGCACCAGCTCCAATATGAACGCCAACGAGGTGATCGCCTCGATCGCCGCACGCGACGGAGTCACCGTCCACCCCAACGATGACGTGAACATGTCACAGTCGTCCAACGACACCTTCCCCACCGCGACGCACCTGGCCGCCACCGAGGCCGTCATCACCGAACTGGTTCCCGCACTGGATCATCTGCGCCTGGCGTTGCAGGACAAGTCGCAGCAGTGGCGCACCGTGGTGAAGTCGGGACGCACCCACCTGATGGACGCGGTACCGGTGACGCTCGGCCAGGAATTCGGCGGCTACACCCGCCAGATCGCCGCGGGCATCGAGCGCGCGATGGCCACCCTGCCGCGCCTTGGCGAGTTGCCGATCGGCGGCACCGCGGTGGGCACCGGACTCAACGCCCCCGCTGGTTTCGGCACGAAGGTCGTCGCGGAACTGGTGCGCACCACGGGAATCGACGCGCTGCGCGAAGCCCATGATCACTTCGAAGCCCAGGCCGCGCGCGACGGGCTCGTCGAGGCCTCCGGCGCGCTGCGCACCATCGCGGTCAGCCTGACCAAGATCGCCAACGATATCCGCTGGATGGGGTCGGGCCCGCTGACCGGGCTCGGCGAATTGCAGCTGCCGGACTTGCAGCCGGGTAGCTCGATCATGCCGGGCAAGGTGAATCCAGTTCTGCCCGAAGCGGTTACGCAGGTGGCGGTGCAGGTGATCGGCAACGACGCCGCGATCGCGTTCGGCGGGGCGAGTGGGGCGTTCGAGCTCAATGTCTACATCCCCGTGATGGCCCGCAATCTGCTCGAGTCGATTCGCCTGCTGGCCAACGTATCTCGGTTGTTCGCCGACAAGTGCGTGAGCGGGCTGGTCGCCAACGAGGAGCACCTGCGGACCCTCGCCGAATCGTCGCCGTCGATCGTCACCCCGCTCAACTCGGCCATCGGCTACGAGGAAGCGGCCGCCGTCGCCAAACAGGCACTGCGCGAGAAGAAGACGATCCGCCAGACCGTGATCGATCGCGGGCTCGTCCCCGACAAGCTCTCGCTCGAAGAGCTCGACCGCAAGCTCGACGTGCTGGCCATGGCCGACGTAGACCGCTGAAATACCAACGGCCGCCACCTCCCAGGAGGTGACGGCCGTTCGCGGAGCAGCTCAGGCCAGGTGCGCGAGTTCCGCGCGAGCCTTTTCGCCCGCTTCGCTGAAATCGGTGCGGGAGAAGATGTTCCAGCGCCGCAGCAGCGGCTTGAACACCAGCTCGTCCTCGTTCGCACGGTCGTAGATGCCCGCCTCGGCCAGCGCCTCATCGCTGGATCCGCCACCGGGCAGATCCACGTGCGGCACCCGGAAGTCGGCGACCCGATCGGCGATCGCGCGCACAGCCTGGTCGGGAACCAGGTCGAGGGCGGCGGCGACGAGCACGGCGAAGAACTCGGCCTGCAGTTCGTCGTCGGCGGCCAGCTTCTCGGCCATCCCGGTGACGATCGGGTTCTCGCCGAGCGCGGCGGTGTTGCGATGCCGGATCGCGGCGGCGACCTCTTCGAACGCGCAGGTGGCCAGCACGTCGATCAGGTGCATCGGGGGCCGGTTGAAACCGTCGGTCATGTGCTGCATGCGGACCCGCTCGAGCGCGACCGGGTCCACCGCACGCGTGAGCATGAGGTAGTTGCGGATCATGATCTCGTGGCGGTTCTCCTCCGCCGTCCACCGGCCGACCCAGCGCCACCAGGGACCGGTGCGCAGGTGCTTACCGAGCTCACGGTGGTAGGACGGCAGATTGTCGGCGACCAGGACACTCACGGTCAGCGCGAGCCGGGCGGTGTCGCTGAGCTCGGACTGTTCCGGGGTCCAGTCGGTGCCGCCGAGGAAGGCGAAGTTGCGCCCGTCCGACCACGGCACCTGTTCGTGCGGCTGCCAGCCGTCGGCCAACTCGATGTGGCGACGCAGGTTGATTTCCACCTCGTCCGCGAGCGAATCCAGCAGCTCGCGGTCGGTCAAAGTTTTCTGCACCCCGACAACCTAGTACCTCCTGCGCAAGCGCGGGGACCCACGGGGTGAACCGGGCCCCCGCGCTGGGGCGGAGCGCAACGCTCTTACTTGGGCGTCACCGTGGTCTCACCGTTGACCCAGGTGATGGTGCCGCCGGTGAAGTCGCTCTGCTTGCCACCGGTGATGTCCTTCTCGTCGCTGGTCGGGTAGCCCAGCGTGCCGTTGGCACCGCCGTTCTCCTCCCACGCCTCGCGAATCTCGCCCCACACGATGTGGGCGCCGGAATCCTTGCTCCAGTAGATGGTGCCGCCGGTGAAGTCCTGGTACTCGCCACCGTCGGGGCCGGATTCCTGAGCTTCTTCCGGTGCGCCGAGCGGGCTGGCCGCGGCGCCGGCCGCCACGTACTTCTTGTACACCTCGCCGGAAATGGTGATGTCACCGTTCGGGGTGGAGATGGTGGTCGATTCGCCTGCCGCCCCGCCGGTGGTGGCCGCGCCGGAGGTGGTCTCGGCACCGGAGGTGGTTTCCGCACCGGGGGTGGTGGTCATCGCGTCCATGTCGTGCTCGGTGGTGGCGCTCGCTCCTGGGGCGCCGACGGCGGAGGTCACCGAAGCGACGGCGTCTTTGGCCTTGTCCTTGTTTTCGTCGGTGCAACCGGCAGCGAGCAGTAGACCCGCCGCGGCCAGGACCGCGGCGCTCCCGGCAGCAGTACGTCGAGCGAAGTGGTTCATATCCATCCTCTCGCGAGTGGCCCCACGGGGGTGCCCCCGGAATGGAGCCCGGCCGATAATCCAGCAACGGCCCGGCGTAACAGTGTTCGCCGAGCCGTTGCTGGATTGGTGTCCTCGCGGATATTACCCACCATTTGCGGTAATCAAACGGATTCTGGCCGTGACGCGGCCTGATTGCCGATGATTACGCGTTCGGTCCGTACTCCTCGAGCATCTCGGTCACCAGTGCCGCGATCGGCGAGCGCTCGCTGCGAGTGAGCGTGATGTGCGCGAAAAGCGGGTGGCCCTTGAGCTTTTCGATCACCGCCGCCACACCGTCGTGCCTACCCACCCGCAGATTGTCGCGCTGGGCGACATCGTGGGTGAGCACCACTCGCGAACCCGTGCCAAGGCGGCTCAACACCGTGAGCAACACATTGCGTTCGAGCGACTGCGCCTCGTCGACGATCACGAACGAATCGTGCAGCGACCGGCCGCGAATGTGGGTCAGCGGCAACACTTCGAGCATGTCGCGGCTGAGCACCTCCTCGAGCACCTCGCGGCTGGCCAGTCCGTCGAGGGTGTCGAAGACGGCCTGTGCCCACGGGCCCATCTTCTCGCTCTCCGACCCCGGCAGGTAGCCCAGTTCCTGCCCGCCCACCGCGTACAGCGGCCGGAACACGACCACCTTGCGCTGCGTGCGCCGCTCCAGCACCGCCTCGAGCCCGGCGGTCAACGCCAGCGCCGACTTACCGGTACCGGCGCGCCCACCCATCGACACGATCCCGATGCTCTCGTCGAGCAGCAGATCGAGTGCGATGCGCTGTTCGGCCGAACGTCCGTGCAGCCCGAATGCCTCCCGCTCCCTGACCAGTTGAATCCGCTTGTCGGCGGTGACCCGGCCCAGCGCGCTCGAGCTGCTGCCCAGCAACCGAACGCCGGTGTGGCACGGCAACTCTCGCGCATCCTCGAGGTCGATCACCGAATCGGTGTAGAGCTGATCGATCTGGGAGCCCGCCACGTCGAGTTCCACCATCCCGCTCCAGCCGGAGGTCACCACGTCCTGCGCGTGGTACTCGTCGGCCGACAAGCCGACCGCGCTGGCCTTGACCCGTAGCGGGATGTCCTTGGACACCAGCACCACGTCCTCACCCTCGGCCGAGAAGTTCAGCGCGCAGGCCAGGATGCGGGAATCGTTGGTGTCGGAACGGAATCCGGCGGGCAGCACCGACGAATCGGTGTGGTTGAGCTCCACCTGCAGGGTGCCGCCGTCGGTGCCGATGGGCAGCGCCTGGTCGAGCCTGCCGTGCTGCACACGCAGGTCATCGAGCATGCGCAGAGCCTCGCGGGCGAACCAGCCGAGCTCGTGGTGGTGTCGTTTCGCCTCCAGCTCACTGATCACGACCAGGGGTAGGACCACACTGTGTTCCCCGAACCGGGTGACAGCCCAGGGATCCGACAGGAGTACTGAGGTGTCGACTACGAATGTCTTGCGACCGGAACGTGAGGGGCGAGCCCCTTTCTTCGAGGCCGAGGCCGAGGCCGTGTGCTTCGCGGAAGCGGAAACGGAGCGTGCAGCAGTCACGGTGGGCTCCTTATGTGTTCGCACGGCACCCGCGCGAACGATCTCGCTGGACCGGTCCGTCCTGTGGGCGTTTGACGCTGAGTCAACCGCCCCGAGGGCCAGGTGCCGGCCCTCTCGCACTGAGTAGCTCAGTCACGGTCAGGACCTCCCGTACGAATCACACCGACGCGACTCGCATCTCCGACGCTACCGCCGAATTCGTAGCCGCGCTGCTGGACCGGCGCACGCGTGGCGTGAATTTGTCGTTAACCCGCACTGTCGCGCCGGATCCGGCACGTGTGCGTCGCCGAGCGCTAGAGTCGATGGCATGGCCGATGACCAGGATCTGGAGAAGCTGTCGTCGAAGGAACTGCACGATCGCGCGGTGAAGACGGCCGTGCGACGCGGTGACGTGAAGTTCCTGTGGGAACTGCTCAAGTCGATTCCGGCGGCCCAGGCCGAGGCGGGCGACCTCGGCGAGAGCTCGGCCGACATCAAATACGTGCTGCCGATGCTCGACGACTACTTCCACGCGGGCGACGGCAAATTGGCCGACGTGCTGCGACCGACCTATCTGGCGTATCTACGCAAGCACAAGTAGTCAGCGCCCGGTGATCGCCTTCGCCACGCCGACGATGGTGCCGCGCAGGGCATTGCCCTTGCTGAAGTGGTCGTCCCACAGCACGATTCGGCCCTCGCGCAGCTCGAAGGTGCCGCTCACCCAGAAGCCGATCCGCACCGGGCCGACGTGCAGGTAGTCGGTGCGGTCGGTGAGCACGATGTCGCCGTCGGCGGCGATGTGGTGGATCTCCGCGGAGAACCCGAGCTTGGGACGATCCAGGCCGCGCAACACCGCGGCCACCCGCTTCTTGCCGCGCACGGAAGGCAGTGAGGCGTTCTTCCAGACGATCGTGGGATCGAGGAGATCGAGCGCCTCGTCGACCGCGCTGAGCTCGAGCGCGGCGAAGAATTCGCGAACGATGGTGACAGCGGGCTCCGGCAGTTCCGGCTCGTCGGTCATGGGAAGAGCCTAGGGCGACGACCGCGGCGGGGCCAGGGGACTGCTGAAGTTTCGCTGATCGATCAGCGCGGCGAGTCCGTCGAGAATGCGGTCGACACCGAAACGCAGGGCGTCGTTCGGTCCGCCGCTGCCCGCCGGGACGGCGGCTTCCTCGGCGAAGGCCGCGAGCACCTCGGGATAACGGCCCGCGGCGGCGGTCATCATCTCGGTGAACTGCTCGGTGAACTGCAGCTCGCCACTACCGCTCATCGACGCGACCTGCTGGGCCAGATTGCGGGTGTGACCGTTGAGCAGGACGATCGTGTCGAGCTTTTCCGAGCCGGTGAGGCCGGTCCCCGCCAGCGCGGTGAGCGCGGCTTCGGTCCACCCCATCTCGTTCGGACCGAAGGGCCGCACGCCGAGGGTGAGCTCGATCGTCCACGGGTGTGCGAGGTAGCGCGCGAAGATCGCCTCGCCCCACTCCCGCAGACCGGTACGCCAATTCTGTGGTGAGCCCGCGGTATTCGGCGGCTCCCCCATCGCCGCGTCGAGCATCAGCGCAGTCAGCTGCTCCTTGCCCGGCACATACCGGTACAGCGACATCTTGGTGAAGCCGAGGCGTTCGGCCAGCCGCTGCATCGACAGCGCGGACAGCCCTTCGGCATCCACGAGCGCGATGGCCTCGGCGACGATCCCGTCGAGGGTGAGGGCGGGTTTGGGCCCGCGCTTGGGGCGCTGCGTGGTTCCCCACAACAGCTCGACCGTGGTCGGCATCTGCCCATCCTCTCGACAAACATCTTGACGCGAAACTGTGTCTACCATACTCTTATCTGCATCCACCGGATACAGATTCCATCGGACACAAATCTTCTAGGAGTTCACCATGCGCACCGTCCTCATCTCCGGCGCCAGCGTCGCAGGCCCCGCCCTGGCCTACTGGCTGCACCGATACGGCTTTTCCGTCACCGTCGTCGAGCGCGCACCCGCACTGCGGGCCGGCGGTCAGGCGGTCGATTTCAAGGGCAAGACCCACCTGACGGTGCTCGAGCGGATGGGCATCCTCGACGAGGTTCGCGCCCGGCGTACCGGCACCACCGACATGATTTTCGTCGACGAGGACGGGCGCGAACTCGGCGTGATGTCGGGCGAATTCACCGGCGGTGATCTGGAGATCCTGCGCGGCGACCTGGCCGAGATCATGTACGACAAAACCGCCGACACCGTCGAATACCTCTTCGGCGACACCATCACCGAACTGCGCGACACCGGCGACGGGGTGGCCGTGCAGTTCGAGAACAACCCGCCCCGAACCTTCGACCTCGTACTGGGAGCCGACGGAATCCATTCGCGGGTAAGGAAATTGGCGTTCGGCCCCGAATCCGATTACGTCGCGCACCTGGGCTACTACTACTGCGTGGCAGGCGCGAGCCGCTGGAGCGACGCGGCCACTCCCCGCGACAAAGCGGCAGGCTACGCCCACAACACCCCGGGCAAACTCGCCATCGACGGCGGCCCGAAAGCTCAGCAGATGTACATGTTCGCCGCCCCCGAACTCGACTACCCCCGCAACGACCCCGCCGCCCAACGCCACATCATCGAAGAGACCTTCGCCGACATGGCCTGGCATGCCCCCCGCATGCTCACCGACCTGGCCGACTTCGACGACATCTACCTCGATTCGATCAGCCAGGTCCGCATGAACGGCACCTACACCCGCGGCCGCATCGCCCTCATCGGCGACGCCGCCTACGGAAACACCCTGGCAGGCTTCGGAACCGGCCTCGCCATCGTCGGCGCCTACGTTCTCGCAGGCGAACTGGCCTCCGCCGCAGGCGATCACGCGACAGCCTTCGCCAACTACAACCGAATCATGAAGCGCTACGCCAAAATCGCGGGCAACAGCAACGCTGGCCCGTTCCTCGCCCCGAAAACCGCCCGCGGCATCAAGGCCCGCAACTGGTTCCTCGGCTCCCGCCTGTTCAACCTCATGCTGAAATACGGCGACAAGGCCGCCAACGACATCGACCTGCTCGACTACCCGGAGCTGATCGGGTCCGCAACCCCGCGCCCCGCGTGAGCTCGGCGCCGTCCACAAACCCGGCAGCCAGCGCCAAGGTTATGGTGGAGGTACCATAACCTTATGGCACTCAAGAAGACGACCGTCATGGTCGACGAGAGCGACCTCGAGCTGATCAAGCAAGCTGCTGCCCGCGAAGGACGTCCGGAGTCGGAGTACTTCCGGGAAGCGTTCCACCTTGCGGCGATCCGAACACGCAGATGGGATGACGAATGGGACATCCCGGTCCTGGACTTCGGCGGGCCGATCGACGCCGATCAGATCCACGCGACTGTGCATGAGGCAATAGTCGACAGCACCCAGCGATGATCCTGGTCGGCGATACGTCCGGATTGGTGGCTGCGTTCAACTCCAAGGATCCAGAGCATGTTACGGCCCGGGCCGCGTTGCAACGGGCCGCACTGACCCTCGTGTCGCCGCTCGTGATGCTCGAGATCGAACACGTGATCACGCGAAACCAGAATCGCGACCTGGCCTATGGGGTAAACGATTGGCTTCTTGCCCAGGAAACCAAGGGGCGGGTGAAAATCCCTGAGGTTTCCAGCGCGATGCTTCGGACAGGTCGGCGTGTACAGAACCGCTATCTCGGATTGCGCTTGGACTTGACCGATGCGACCAATGTAGCCCTCGCCGAAAGGTACGAAACCGCCGATATCCTCACCCTGGATCGCCGGGATTTTCGAGCGATCAAGCCATTGACGAACCATGACGCGTTTCGGGTGCTACCCGACGACCTGTAAACCCCCTGGTCGGGCGAAATCCGCTTCCTGGGCGAACCGCGCGGCCGAAGACGTCCGACGAGATCCCTGACGCCCTCGGCAACGGGATCATCGAATCCTGAGCCTCTGACCCGAACTGTGCGGCCTTGACTTGGAGTGCACTCCAAGTCTTATCGTCGACCCCATGAGCATTCGACTCGGTTACCAGATGCCCAACTTCAGCAATACCGCTTCGGTGCGTGAGCTGTTTCCCGCGGTGATCGCGCAGGCCAGGGAGGCGGAGGAAGCGGGGTTCGATGCCGCTTTCGTGATGGATCACTTCTACCAGTTGCCGTTGATCGGCGAGCCCGCGGAGCCGATGCTGGAGGCCTATTCGGCGCTGTCCGGGCTCGCTACCGCGACCGAGCGAATTCAGTTGTCGGCCTTGGTGACCGGCAATACGTACCGGAATCCGGCGCTGCTGGCCAAGACTGTCACCACGCTCGATGTGGTGAGTGGTGGGCGGGCGGTGCTCGGGATCGGGGCGGGGTGGTTCGAGCTGGAGCATCAGCAGTACGGGTTCGAGTTCGGCACGTTCACCGAGCGATTCGAGCGGCTCGACGAGGCGCTGCGGATCATCACGCCGATGCTGCGCGGACAGCGCTCCACCCTCGACGGCAAGTGGTATCGCACCGAGCAGGCGATGAACGAGCCTCGCATCCGCGACGACCTGCCGATTCTGCTCGGCGGTGGCGGCGAGAAGAAGACCTTCGGCATGGCCGCCCGCTTCGCCGACCACCTCAACATCATCTGCAACGCCTCCGACCTGCCACGCAAACTCGACGCCCTGCACCAGCGCTGCGACGAAGCAGGCCGCGACCCCGCCACCCTCGAAACCAGCTTCCTCGCCATGACCATCGTCGACGAAGACGGCGACCGCGCCCGGAAGACCCAGTCCGACATGCTGTCCCGCCTCGGCATCGACCTGTCCACCATGACCGAAGCCGAACGCCGAGCCACCGTCGCCGACCGCCAATTCGCCGGCACCCCGGACGAAGTGGCCGAACAGATCCAAACCCGCGTCCTCGACCACGGCATCGACGGTGTCATCGTCAACCTGATCGCCAACGGCCACGAACCCGGCGTCATCAACCAGATCGGCCGCACCCTGCACCCGCTGGTGAACTGAGCGTCATCAACGCCGGTTGATGACGTAAGGCTCCGCGCACTACACCCCTAGTCATAGACTAAGTTGGACTAAGTCCAGTAGACTCAGTGAATGACGACAGTCAATATCCACGAAGCGAAGACACACCTGTCGAGGCTGCTCGAGCGGGTATCCAAGGGCGAGCGGATCGTGATCTCCAAAGCGGGCCAGCCCATCGCCGACCTCGTGCCGCACCGAAGCGCCCCGGTTACCATCGGTGGCCTGAAAGGCCAACTCACCTACGATGACTCGGCATTCGACGTCGACGTAGACATTCAGCGGATGTTCTACGGAGACGACGCCGATGCTTCTGCTTGACAGCCAATCCGCATTGTGGACTCTGGATGACAATCCTCGTCTGGGAGCCGTCGCTCGTCAGTCGATTTCCACAACCGCGGAGGTCTATGTCTCTGCGGCATCCGTGTGGGAGCTGACGATCAAGTCGATGCTCGGCAAACTCAGCATTCCGGCTGCCTTCACCGAATTGTTGACCGCTCAGGGCTTGAGCGTTCTCGACGTCACCGGCGAGCACGCCGAAGGCCTACGCGAGTTCCCCGAACTGGCCAAGCACGACCCCTTCGACCGGTTGATCGTTTCTCAAGCCAGCTGTGAAGGGCTACAACTCCTGACCGCCGACCACGTCCTGCTCGACCTGAATCGCGATTTCATCACGGACTCGAGAAAGTAGCGAGTTCGGCTATCGTCGGCATTTCACCACGACGCGAAGTGGTCTTCTCCTCGTTGGCGGATCTGCTGGCGGCGGCGGAAGAAGACTTCTTCGGGGGTGACGGTGGTCAGCGCGTTGGTGATGCGGCTCAGGCGGGTGTCGTAGCGGTTTTCGTGGATGTGGCGTTCGATGCCCGCTTGCCATTCGGGGGGAAGGCGCGACCAGATCGCGGCGACTCTGGATTGGGCGGCCGGTTCGGATTCGGCGAGCAGCTGCAGGAGGGCGGGCCAGTAGGTGGCGTCGGTCGCGTGGGCGGGCAGGGCGGCTACCGAGGTTTCGTCCAGTTCGGCCAGGGTGGCGGCGATGTGGCGGCGGGCCGGTTCGCTCAGGCGGGCGGAGAGTGCGAAAAGGCCACGCCACGGGTCGGCTTCGTCCTTGCGGTTCAGCGAGCGGACCAGTGCGCCGAGGATGTCGGTATCGGCGAACAGCGGGTGCGCCGACAGTGCCCACAGGGCAACAGGATTGAGTCGACCGATGACCGTGAGCAGGGCGCGCGAGGCGTTCCGGTTGACCGCGGTGAGCAGGAATCGACCGACCTCGTGCGTGCTGCCGCGGCCGAAGAAGATGTCGCCGAGGGTGCCCGCGAGATCGGGAGCGACCTTGCAGAACACGGCGAGCATCGCGTGGTGCAGGGTCGGCGGGCCGGCCAGGACCGTGTGCAGGATGCCTGGCATCCGTTTGCGCGGGCCCGCGAGCAATTGCCGGACGATCCGGCTCAACGAGTGCGCGGGGTAAGCGTAGGCGGCGGTGAAGACCAAGCCCGCGTCGTCGAGGACGTTGTGCTCCAATGCCGCGACCAGCGGTTCGTTCACCACCGAGAGGAACCGCGCCGCGGTCACGTAGTCGCGCCGCCGCAGTAGCTCGTTGATGATGAGCGTGATCGGCTCGGGCTTGCCGTATCGCATCAACTGTTCGAAGGCGCTCGGGTCCAAGAACCGTGCGCCGTCGGCCGCGTAGGCGGGGTCGACCCCACACAGCCCCTGTGCCAACTTCTCAGGATGTCGCACGCCGACCGCCCCGAGGAATCTGGCGGCGACCACCGGTGGCACCACCCGCTCGAACAGAACGATGCCGAGCCCGAGCGGAAAGATCGGCACGAGCGGGCTGAGCCTTCGAAACGTGTCGGCTTGCTCGGCATGCAGCGCGCGCAGAATCTGCTGATGGATCGCCGCGAGGTGCACCGCGCCGAGCCGAGCGAGCGGTGCGAGGTTTTGCGGCGGCACCTGCAGCGTGCGCGCCAGCACCACGAGTTGGGTCTGAGCTTCCAGCTCCGTCTCGATCATCGGCTCAGCTACCGAAAAGGAGGGTGCGGGTGAGTTTGCGCAGCGGACCAGGCATCTCGGCGACCGAGGCATTGATGGCCCGGCGCAATGCCCGCGCCTCGTCGGCCCGCGCGGTCCGGAACAACGTGACCAACTCCTTGGCTTCGGCCTCGGAAAGCAACTCGAACGCGTGCACCTCGCCGCCGACCTCACGCGCGAGCTCACGTCGATATCCCATGCAGACTGACCATGCCGTATTTCAGTAGGCCCGTACGCAATTCGCCAGAAATTTGTGCCTTCCGACAAACCACGCCGACTGTCCCTAGTCGCCACAACGCCCCCGCCGACCGAAAATATCGGCCGACGAGGGCGTTTCGTGTCGAGGGCGCTACTCAGCCGAGCAGGCGCCAGTCTTCGAGGCCCTGGTACAGCGGGACGCTCTGGGCCAGCTTCGAGACACGACCACGCAGGGTGTCGACGTCGGAGGTGCCTGCCAGGGCGGCGGCGATGATGTCGGCCACCTCGGTGAATTCGGTGTCGCCGAAGCCGCGGGTGGCCAGGGCCGCCGTGCCGATGCGCAGGCCCGAGGTGACCATCGGGGGGCGAGGGTCGAAGGGGACGGCGTTGCGGTTGACGGTGATGCCGACCTCGTGGAGCACGTCTTCGGCCTGCTGACCGTCGAGCTCGGAGTTGCGCAGGTCGACCAGGACCAGGTGCACGTCGGTGCCGCCGGTGAGGACGGAAACGCCCTTGTCCTTGACGTCGGCGCCGGTCAGACGCTCGGCGAGGATGCGGGCACCGGACAGGGTGCGGACCTGGCGGTCGGCGAACTCCTCGGTGGCGGCGATCTTGAACGCGGCGGCCTTTGCGGCGATCACGTGCATGAGCGGGCCGCCCTGCTGGCCGGGGAACACCGCGGAGTTGAGCTTCTTGGCGAATTCCTGCTTGGCCAGGATCAGGCCGGAGCGGGGGCCGCCGAGGGTCTTGTGCACGGTGGAGGACACCACGTCGGCGTACGGCACAGGCGAGGGGTGCAGACCGGCGGCGACCAGGCCGGCGAAGTGGGCCATGTCGACCCACAGGTAGGCACCGACCTCGTCGGCGATCTCACGGAAGCGAGCGAAATCCTGGTGACGCGGGTAGGCCGACCAACCGGCGACGATCACCTTCGGCTTGGCCTCGAGCGCGATGTCACGCACCTCGTCCATGTCGATGCGGTGGTCTTCCTTGCTCACGCCGTAGGAGTGGACGTCGTAGAGCTTGCCCGAGAAGTTCAGGCGCATGCCGTGGGTGAGGTGACCGCCGTGCGCGAGGTCGAGGCCGAGCAGGGTCTCGCCCGGGTTCATCAGCGCCATCAGCACCGCGGCGTTGGCCTGCGCGCCCGAGTGGGGCTGCACGTTGGCGAATTCGGCGCCGAACAGCTCCTTGGCACGGTCGCGGGCCAGGGTCTCCACCACGTCGACGGCCTCGCAGCCACCGTAGTAGCGGCGGCCCGGGTAACCCTCGGCGTACTTGTTCGTGAGTACGGAGCCCTGCGCCTGCAGGACCGCCCGCGGCACGAAGTTCTCCGAAGCGATCATCTCGAGGGTGTCGCGTTCGCGGGCGAGCTCGCCCGCCATCGCGGCGGCCAACTCGGGATCGAGCTCACCGAGAGACTGGGTATTCACCGAAGCGGTCGTCTGCGTCACGCATGCGAGTCTATTGCCGACCGTGTGCGAGCCGAGCACGGGGATACCGCAACACCGTCCGAGCCGCCACCCGAGAGACCAGCGTCACAGCACGCCTGACCAGGTTCGATAGCCATCGAACACGGCGAACACGGCGTAAGGACCCGTCCGGCGGTGACCGATGACACAGCAGTTCGACCCCGGCGGCTGCGCCATCATCCAGTAACGCTCATCCGCCGGATCGCCCCCGGTGTCAGCGGCTCGTCGAGCAGACGCCCGAACCGCTCGACCCGATCCTGGGCACCGGCCGCACCGTCGAGCCACCCACCGAGCAGCCGGTAACCCTCGACATAGGTGCTGATGTAGGCCCGCCACAGCGGTGAGGACAGAAACCGCAGCGACTGCCGCGCCCGTTCCGGCGTCGCCAGAATCCACCGCTGCAGGAACTGCGCCACCTCGTCCTCACCGCGATGCTGATCGTGCAGCAGCAGCGCGGCGTCCTGGCGCACGTTCAGCAATTTCGCCGACGCGATCGAGAAGCGTTCGGCCCGTTCACCGTCGAAGCGAAGGCCGAGGTCGGCGTAGATCTCCTGGGCCCACATGCCCCAGCCGGGTCCGACGATCGACTGCAGGGCCAGGTCGGCAAGGCCCTCGGCCATCAGGCACTGCGGGGTGTTGACCAGGAACAGCGTCTGCTCGTCCTCGCCGGCCGCGACCAGTCCGGCTTCCTTGCGGCAGTGCTCGGTGTGATGGCCGGGGTAGGCCTCGTGCGCGATCAGCGCGGGGAGGTTGCCCATGTGCTGTTTGAGGTCGGAGTTGATCGCGACCGTCGAGGCGAAATTGCCCAGGTAGTAGTTGAAGCCGGACCAGGGCTTGTCGCCGACCACCTCATAGGTGACGTGCTCGTGGTCGGGCAGCGGATACCGGTCGCGCACCCGCTCGCGCAACGCGCTGGAGAACGCTTCGACACAGACCGCGAGCTTCTCCGGCGGGATCTCGTCGCCGCGGCGGTAGGTGGCGGCCCGTTCGGCGAGCGGACCGTCGCCACCGAGCACCTCGTCCATCTGCCGGTGCGCTTCGCGGTAGTCGTCGGGGTCGCCGGGTGCGATGTCGACGTCGAAGTAGGCGCGGACCTCCTCGACGAAGCCGATCTGCTCACCGGCGAACTTGCGGCCTGAGCACTCCATCGCCACCAGGTGGGCATCGAGGAATTCGGTGCGCTGGGCCGAGAGCCCGGCATCGGGCAGTGCCGCCCGCAGCTCGACGGCGCGCCGGGCCAGCTCGGCGGGTGCCGGGACGGCGGCGTTCTCGACATCGCGACGCAGCTGCGGATCGCCGGTATAGGCGTCGACGAACCCCTCTTCGAGGCGATCGAAAGCCAAACCGAGGCGCAGGTATTCAGTGACAAGTGGATGCACTCTCCGACATTAGCGGCTGGCGCCGACGGTTTTCGGCCCCCGGTTGCCTCGATTCTTCCCTCCTCCGTTGGAGTCGCTGCGCTCCTTCTCTCCGTCAGTCCAGAATCAAGGCGGGCCGAAAACCACCCACCTACCTCGGGGTTGTTACTAGTTACCGACTGGTAGCCAAACCCCCTGTTGCGCGCCGGTGGCGAGCACGGAGCACAATCTCGCTATGCGGTCAGAGTTATCCCGGATCTCACCAGACGGGCAGCCAAGCTGTGCGGATGCACCCGGACGGGGGGTCGGGTAGGTGGCACGGATGAGCGAACCGAGCCCCTATGTGGAGTTCGATCGAAGCCAGTGGCGCACTCTGCGCAAATCGACTCCCCTGGTACTGACCGAGGACGAACTGACCGGCCTACGCGGTCTCGGCGAGCAGATCGATCTCGAAGAAGTCGCCGAGGTCTACCTCCCGCTGGCCAGGTTGATCCATCTCCAGGTCGCGGCGCGGCAGCGGTTGTTCGCCGCCACCGCCACCTTCCTCGGGGAGAAGCATCCCGACAAGCAGGTGCCGTTCGTGATCGGTGTCGCGGGCAGTGTCGCGGTCGGCAAGTCGACCACCGCGCGCGTGCTGCAGGCGCTCCTGGCGCGCTGGGATCACCATCCGCGGGTCGACCTGGTGACCACCGACGGATTCCTCTATCCCACCGCCGAACTCATCCGCCGCGGCATCATGCACCGCAAGGGTTTCCCGGACAGTTATGACCGGCGCAAGCTGCTCCGGTTCGTCACCGAGGTGAAGTCGGGCGCCGAAGTGGTGTGCGCGCCGGTGTATTCGCACAAGTCCTACGACATCGTGCCCGACGAGAAGCACTGTGTTCGTCAGCCCGACATTCTCATCGTCGAGGGCCTGAACGTGCTGCAGACCGGTCCGCGACTGATGGTGTCGGACCTGTTCGACTTCTCCATCTATGTCGACGCCCGCATCGAGGACATCGAGAACTGGTATGTGCAGCGCTTTCTGGCGTTGCGCAAGACCGGCTTCGCCGACCCCGACGCGCACTTCCACCACTATGCGGCGTTCAGCGACGAGCAGGCCACCGCGGCCGCGCGCGATATCTGGAACTCCACCAACCGGCCCAACCTGGTGGAGAACATCCTGCCGACGCGTCCGCGCGCGACCCTGGTGCTGCGCAAGGACGCCGACCACACGATCAACAGGTTGCGGCTGCGCAAGCTCTGATCAGCCTGCGCGGCAACAGGTTCCGCGAACGAAATCAGTCGGTCGTGGCGGTCGGCGCACCCAGCGAAATAACCTGCTGCGCCAATTCCTCACGGGCGTCGCCCTTGTGGACAACCAACACCCCGTGCGGTGTGCCGCGCGCATCGGTCGGCTCACCGGCGACCACCTCGATCATCGACTCCTGCGCCCGCGGGAGCATGTCGACCACCGGGTACTCCCCGACCGGCGCCCACCCCTGCGCCGCCGACTGCAGCCGGTCGACCGTGCTCGGCGCGCCCGCTAGGTCGGCCCATTTACGAGTGGCGATCGTGATCGAGCCGTCGGTGCTCCAGCGGGGGCTGTAGGCCGCCGAGCACTCGCCCGGCAGCGTCGGCAGCGCCCGGACGCCGTTGGTGGCGGCGTCGATAGTGGCCACGTTGCCGCTGCCGCAGGTCGCGCTGCGCGCCGTCGCGCCCGCCAGCACGAAGGTGTGCCCGTCGGGTCCGGCGGCGGCCGAGAGTCCGGCGTCTATGCCGGGCACGCGGCCCAGCGGCAGGATGGCGTCGGCGCCGATGGCGTAGAGGTGGCTCTTCTCCCACCACAGTCCGCGCGATTCGACGCGAGCCAGCAGGACGAATTCGTCGGTGGCCGCCACGAGCTTGGCGCCGTCCCACCCGCCGCCGGTCAGCGGACTCGGCGAATCCGGCAGGACGATCTCACGTTCGGGTCCGGCGGGCTCGGTACCGGCCAGATCCATGCTCATGATCTGTCCCGGCTCCCGCCACCAGCCGACGACCGACCCACGCAATGCGACCGCGTCGGTGCAGTCGCACGGTATGCGCGTCACCGACCGGTCCCGCACACCCAGCGCGACCAGTGTCTTGCTGCTCGTCTCCACCGCGAACGCGTACTGCCCGTCCCTGGTGAACGACACCGCGGCCGATGAATAGCCGAAACTACCCGGGGCCCTGACGGTTTCGGCGCCGCGCACCACCGCCAGCTCGGCGTCGGTGCGATAGGCGAACACCGGCCCCTTCGCGGCCTGCTCCTCGGCGGGCGTCAGTCGTGGCGGCGCGGGCTGGTCGACCCCACCGCAGCCCGCGACGACCAACGCGGCACCGAGCACCGCGATCCGCGCACGCCATCCGCTCGCCTTCGTCGCAATTCCCACAGCTCACACCCCTGCAATGTGTCGTCGGGCCCGGTCTCGTGCGGCAGCCTAATGGACACAGCCGGCGCAGCCGCCCAAAGACGTGCCCACAGCCGGAGCGAATGCGGAGGTATGCCTAGCCGGGGGACGTCCAGGATCGGGCGCGTACTCCACTACAACTTCCAGGCCCCGTCGAGCCTGGTCGCCAGGTCGATGTCGCGGACAGCCGCGATTTCGGGCTTGCGGATCTCCTGGGCGATACCCGGAATCGCGAGGGCTACGACATCACACGCCGAAACGACGGTGGCGCGCGGCGTAATCCCTTAGTGCGCGCAGGAAGTCGACGCGCCGGAATTCCGGCCAATACGCCTCGGTGAACCAGATCTCCGAATAGGCGCTCTGCCACAACAGGAAACCCGACAGCCGCTGCTCACCAGAGGTTCTGATCACCAGATCCGGGTCGGGCTGGCCGGAGGTGTAGAGATGCTGGCCGATCGCGTCGACCGTAATCGACTGCACCAGATCCTCACCCGACTCCCCCGACGCGATCTCCTGGCGCACCAGCGACCGCACCGCGTCGGTGATCTCCTGACGCCCGCCGTACCCCACCGCGACGTTCACATGCACGCCATCGCGCCCGCTCGTGCGCTCGGCGGCCACCCGAAGGCGCTTGGCGATCAGCTCGGGAAAACCCTCGAGCGACCCGACGATCCGCACGCTCCAGTTCTGCTCCGGGGCGGACAGTTCCTCGACGACATCGGTGATCACTTCGAACAGCGTCTCGAGCTCATCGGCATCGCGGCGCAGGTTCTCGGTCGAGAGCAGATAGACGGTGACCATCTCGATGCCCTGGTCGGAACACCAGCCCACGAGCTCGGCGATCTTCAGCGCGCCGACCCGATGGCCGTGGCTGACATCGGTGAACCCGTTCTCGCGCGCCCAGCGACGATTGCCGTCGCACATCACGGCGACATGGCGAGGGTGCTGCTTGTCTGCCAGCTGCTGCGACAGCCTGGCTTCGTAGATGCGGTACGGCAATCCACGCACCCGACCAAGAAACGACTCCACAGCCGCACCCTACGCCTGGAACTGCCTCGCTCCCCCGCCTCCCCGGTGTTGCCGTAACCTCGAGCCGGTAACCTACGGTACCGTAGGTTTTGGCTTGGGAGGTTTCGTGGAGGCGGTTCGGACTGAGGCCGATGGGCACTCGAAGCCGCGGTTTCGCGGATGGATTCACACCTGGGCCGTCGGCGTAGCCGCTGTCGCGGTGACGGTGCTCGCGGTCTTCGGGTTCCTGACGTCATTGACCGCGGGCTGGTCGACGCTGCTCTACGGGGTTTCGGTATGCGCGCTGTTCGGGGTGAGCGCGGTGTATCACCGGATCACCTGGGCGAGCGTGCGGACCAGGGTGCGGATGAAGCGGGCCGATCATTCGATGATCTTCCTGTTCATCGCCGGCAGTTACACGCCGTTCGCGCTGCTCGGATTACCCGGGCGGACCGGGCAGATCCTGCTGGTCGTGGTGTGGGCGGGGGCCATCGCGGGGGTGGCGTTGAAGGTGTTGTGGCCGACCGCGCCCGCATGGGTGGGGGTGCCGCTGTACCTGCTGCTGGGCTGGGCGATCGTGCCGGTGGCTCCCGAGCTGCTGCACAACGTCGGAGTGGCGCCGCTGGTGCTGCTCGCCGTCGGTGGGGTGATCTACAGCGTGGGCGCTGTCCTCTACGCGACCAAGTGGCCCAATCCTTGGCCCGACTTCGGGCATCACGAGATCTTCCATGCGGCGACGGTGGTCGCGGCGCTGTGTCACTACGTCGCGATCTGGCTCGTCGTGCTCGGCTGAACGGCGCGTGCGCGCGGCGTGGACCCGCGCGCCTTCTATGCTCAATAGTTGTGTCACCGGTCAGCGCAGCTCGTGATGCCCGGGCGTCCTCGGGCGCCGGGGCCGGGCGTGCGCGGTGAACCGGCTGGTTCGGTGGGCGCTGCAGTCCTATTGGGGACTGGCGCTGGTGGTGACCTCCGCCAATGTGGTCGGGGCCACGGCCATCTTCCTGGTCAGCTGGGCAGGCGGCGTGTTCAGCCGGGTCGGCACCGATTGGAGTGACGCGGCGGCACTGATCCTGATCTATCCGGTTGTCGGCTTCCTCGCAGGCATCGGGATCTCGCTCTACGACCGGCGCCGGTACATGCGCTGGCTCGACGACAACCGCAAACCGACACCCGAGGAAGCGTTGGTCCTGATCCGGCTGCCCGCCGCGATCACCGCGCGCGTGATCGCGCTGTGGGCACCGGGTGTCGTGTTGACCGTGTGGCTGATCGACCGATTCACCGAATATCACAACGTCACCGTGCTGCTGGCGGCATTCGCCCTCGGCGGACTCGAAGCGGCGGGCGCGACCTATCTGATCCTGGACCGGCTGATCCGACCGGCCGTGCCCATTGTCGCCTCGGTGCTCGGGCCCACCGTGGATCCCAGCTCGACTGTGCTGGTCAAAGTGCTCGTCACCTGGGCGGTATCCAGTGCGCTGCCGGGACTGATCATCATCGTCGTGTTGAGCGATTCCACCACCTCCGCGTCGGACCGGGTGCGCGCCGCCTGGCTGTTCTCGATCGTCGCGCTCGGTGTCGGCACGTTCGCGACCGCGCTGCTCGCGCGCTCGGTGGCCACCCCGATGCGCACGATGTACCGGGCGCTGGACCGGATCACCCGCGGCGAACTCGATGTGCGGGTGCCGGTGGGCAGCGCGAGCGAGATCGGGCGGCTCGAACACTCCGTCAACGAACTCGCCGCCACACTGCGCGACCAGATGCGCACCGAGGACGTCTTCGGCAGGCACGTGGGCTCCACCGTGGCCGAACGCGCGCTGGCGGGCAGCACCGACCTCACCGGCGATGTGCGCATCGTCTCGGCACTGTTCGTCGACGTCACCGGCTCGGTGCGGCTCTCCGCCGAAATGTCGCCGGAGGATTTCGTGCACAAGCTCAACCGGCTGCTCGCCACCGTCGTAGCGGCCACCGAGGACAACGGCGGCCTCGTGAACAAATTCGCGGGCGACGCCGCCCTGTGCATCTTCGGCGCCCCCTCCACCCTGGCCGACAACGCCACCCCGGCCCTCCGCGCGGCCCGGCGCATCCGCGACGAAGTAGTCGCCACCGGCGAACTCGACGTCGGCATCGGCGTGGCCCGCGGCCAGGTGTTCGCCGGCGACATCGGCGCCGACACCCGCCTCGAATTCACGGTCATCGGCGACGCGGTCAACGAGGCGTCCCGGCTCACCGACGTGGCGAAGGAAGTGCCGCGCCGCGTGCTGGTGAGCGATTCGATATGGCAGGCCGCCACACCGGCCGAGCGGTCCAAGTGGAAGCGCCACAAGGACTTACGCCTGCGCGGAATCCCCGGCCGAACCCGGACCTGGACGGACATCTCGCCGGGTAAGTGAGTCCGAGGCGCACGCATCACATGGGCGTGCCCCACCCTGACGCCTCGGCATACACCGCGATCGGCGAAGCAGCGGAGTGTCGGCACGAAGACCCGTCACGATCGCGGTCGGCGGTCACCGACGAATTCCGGCCCGGCACATACGCCGTGCCGGTCGGCCGATGGATCAGGCGTGGCGATGCACGGATCGGCTCACCGTCGAAGTGATGCGGTCAAGGCGGCCGGATCGGTGACCGGGAGGTCGCAGACCGCGCCTCGGCAGACGTAGGCGGCGGGGGCGCCGTCGACCAGGGGGCGGTCGACGAGGAGGGGGGCGGCGTTCGGTGGGGCGGCGAGGACGATCGAGCCGCCGGGGGCCGCGGCGCGGGCCGCGGCGAGGAGTTCCATTGTGGTGGATGACTTTTCGGTGGCGGCGATGGCTATCTGGTAGGGGCCGCGGACCGACGCTTCGGCGACCGAGAGCCAGTTACCCGCGGTGCGGGGGGCACGGGCCAGCAGGAGCGCGCCGCGGGTGAGGGTGTGGTCGGCGAGTTCGCGGTAGCGGATGGCGCGGTCGGGGTCGGCGACCGCGGAGGCGGTGAGGAGGGCTTCGGCCAGGGCGGAGGCGCCGGAGGGGGTGGCGCCGTCGACGGGGTCGCGTGGGCGGGCTACCAGGGTTTCGGCGTCGTCGGCGGTGTCGAACCAGTTACCGGGTCGTTCGGAGTCGGCGAAGTGGTCGATCGTGTTGTCCAGCAACAACTGTGCGGCGGCGAGCCAGTCCGGTTCGCCGGTGGCCTGGTAGAGGGCGAGCAGGCCGGTGACGAACCAGGCGTAGTCCTCCAGGACGCCGGGCGGGGTGCCCGCGACACCGTCGAGGGAGGCGCGGCGCAGTCTGCCGTCGACGAGGTGGACATCGAGCAGGTAGCGGGCGCAGCGCACGGCGGCGGCGATCCACGACGGTTCTTCCAGCGCCGCACCGGATTCCGCGAGCGCGGTGATGGCCATGCCGTTCCAGGCGGTGACCACCTTGTCGTCGCGGGCGGGCTGCGGGCGCAGCGTGCGGGCCTCGAACAGCCGCGCGCGCAGTCGATCGAAGCGCGACGCCTGTTCGGCGTCGACGGGGTCGCTGTGGCGGGTGAGCACCGAGGTGCCCTGTTCGAAATTGCCCCCGGTGGTGACGCCGAAAGCGTCTGCCGCCCAAATCCCTTCGAGCGGGCCGAGTTCGCCGATCAGCTCGGCGGGCGTCCACACATAGGTGGCGCCCTCGACACCGGGACCGCCCGGTTCGAGATGGGTGTCGGCATCGAGGGCCGACGCGAAACCACCGCCCGTGGTCCCGAGATCACCGAGCAGGAATTCGACTGTCTCGCGAGTCACCCTGTGCGGCAACGACTCCAGTGGGGTGACGGGCGCGCGGCGCGCGAGATGGGCGTAGGCGCGCAGCAGCAGGGCGTTGTCGTAGAGCATCTTCTCGAAGTGCGGTACGAGCCACCCGGCATCGACCGAATAGCGCGCGAACCCACCGCGCAACTGGTCGTAGATCCCGCCGCGCGCCATCGATTCCGCCGTGCGCTCGACCAGATCGAACACCGCCTGGTCGCCGGTCCGCTCCCAGTGCCGCAGCAGTCCTTCCAGCAGCGCCGACGGCGGAAACTTCGGTGCCCCACCGAATCCGCCGTGTGTCGAGTCTTCGTCGGCGGCGATCGCCAGCACAGCCTGGTCGAGAAGCTCAGGGACAACGGTGAATTCGGCGTCGGGAAGCCCCGATGCCTGCGCCTGGAGCGCATCGGTCACCTGCCGCGCGGCCTTGTCCACGTCATCGCGCCGGTTGAGCCAGGTCTCGGCCACCGCGGTGAGCAACTGTGTGAACGACGGCATCCCCCCGCGCGGCTGCTTCGGGTAGTAGGTGCCGCAGTAGAACGGCGCACCGTCGGGTGTGAGGAAGCACGTCATGGGCCAGCCGCCCTGCCCGGTCATGGCCACGGTGGCATTCATGTACACCGCGTCCAGATCGGGGCGCTCCTCCCGATCGACCTTCACACAGACGAAATCGGCGTTCATCTGTTCTGCGGTCGCCACATCCTCGAACGACTCGTGCGCCATCACATGACACCATGATTGGTAAGTAGCGCAGCTACCAGTGGCAAGACGCATACCCTACTGAAAGTAAAATGGGCACGTCTCGCCTGGTCGCTTCGCTACTTGCCTCCTCTCCCCACTCGTGCCAGTGCACGGGGTTAGCCGCGTGCTGGCGCAGGTAGGGCGATGTGGCTTCGCCTAACCGATTCATCTGTTCACCGTACCCCGGGTTCGACCCACAGTGCGGCAGCAGCAGCGCCAAGCCGCTCCTACACTACGATCCTGCATGTCCGGCCATTGTCGTGATCATGCGAATACTGCTGTGGGGACGCTTCTGAGTCCCCTTCCCCACTGGGTAGACCAGTACGGCGGAAACTTCCGCGAGGATGATCGATCGTTTCCGGTCCAGGTCGTAGCCGCCTGCACTGACCGGTTCAGACCAGCGCTCGCGGCAATCCGTCACAAAATCGACCGACAAAGCATGTGCGCGTTCGTACTCCGCCTTCGCCTTTCGCAAGGCGTCCACATTCTGATCGAGGAGGGGCGACAGTCGATAGAACCGATCGTCGGACTCCTCGCCACTGCTCCATCGCACTTCGAAGGCATCTCGCCGACGAATGGCATCAGAGAGTTCCGCCTCACCAGCCCATGTTTCCCGCTCAATAACCGGTCGGGATTCGAGCATCCCGAGAACTGCATCAGAGACTGCCTTATCGATCCATTCCCCGGCAACACTTACGCCGCCGCAACCTCCATCAGCAGAAGACCTGCACGAATATCGATATTTCGATTTACTACGACTGTCTTTCTCCGTAGAAAATCCAATCATGACCCCATTGCACAGTCTTCCGTCGACAGTCTTGCCGCACCGCAGCAGCCCCGAACAAAGGTACTTGCGAGCACTGCCCGCTTTAGCATCTGGCGGCGCGTCCGTACGCGCGCGTCGGTTCCGTGGCGGGTACCGTGCAGCAACCGATTCCCAGTCACCAGTGGAAATAATTGCCTCCCACTCACCAATTACCGGATGACCGTTGTCGTCACGAAGCAAGTCGAGCTCCTCGCCGAGAATCCGCAGTCCTGCGTTGCGAGGGCTGGATATGATCTGCTTGACAGTCTGGCGCCGCCACGGACCACCCTTCTCAGTCTTCAGACCGGACGCCTGGAATAGCCGGACGATACTTGCCAGGGATTGCCCTTCAACGCACGCACCTACGGCCAGGCGGATCACATCTGCTTCCCGTGGGACTACTTCAATCTTCCCGGGCTGCGCTATTACCGGACGATAGCCAAATACCCGACCACCGGTGTGAGCGATACCCCGGCGCGCCTGCTCTTCATGCCAGCGCCGAACTCGCGCTTTGCATTTCCGGTTCTCACCCATCGAAATTGCCACACTGCGCAATCCGACATCCTCAGCATCCTCCTCGTACAGATCTCGCATACCAGAGTAGTCAGCGAAAACCCGATCGGGAAACGAACGGAACGCCGCAATGAATCGATCCCATTGTTCCGGAGTTTTGTAAATTCGATCCTCGTCAACCGCAATAACACCATGAACTCGGTAGCCTTCGCGAGTGCATCCTCGATGTAGGTCCGTCAGCATGGATTCAAAATCTGGCCGGTAATCACCCTTACTGGCGGAGCGATCATTGTCGGTATACCGCTTGACAACCATCAGATTCTCCCGGCGGGCAATTCGACGCCCCGCGGCATGCTGGTTGGTGATGCCGTCGAGGCGCTTCTCAGGATCCCCCCGCTTTCCTGAAAGGTCACTGATCCGAGCATAGACAAGGACACACAACACCTCGTCCTCGATCAGGTTTGCCGGACTCGGAATTCCCGACGGTACGCCCCGCTCCGCTACGTCGATTCGGGCGACTGCACCCGAGTCCAGTGCATCCGAATCATCAAGTGCCACATCAACCCCCCAGGTGTCGGACATAACAGCACCGATCATACTTTCAACTCACGGCGTGTACCAGCGGGTATCCTTAGTTGCCGGTGTCCGATTCACTGCCGTCTACCGAGCCGAAGCGCCGCAACAGGAGTCGCCACTGCCAACCGACCCGTCGTCCGATTGGCCGCAGCCGACAGTGGCTGCTGATGCACCGCCTCGGTCCCCGGCTCCCTGCGGCCGCCGATCGCGGATGACTGTCACGGTTCGCGATCAGCGAACACGCATACCGAGTCCGGTGAGCATCGCGGCCATCTCGTCGGCGACTGGCAGATCTACCGGGCAACGGGCAAGTGAGGCCCGCAGCACCGCCGCCGCGAGATCCGGACGCGCGCCTACCTGATGAAGCTGGGCACAGAACAGTGTTGTCTCGCCGGCCTCCCGGTGGCAACCAGTAGCGATCAGCGCCTCCTGTACCGCGCCGTATCAGCCCCGGCCACTACCGGCCGGGTTGCTGTCCCGAGTTCGACGAATCCCTCGGGACAGCAACCACACTCATCAGAACGAACAGTCGCCGGGCCGACCTGCCCAGCCGCCCTTCAGGAAAATAATGACGGCACAGAACACATCCGCCGACGAGGAGCCCACCGGTGCGGGAGCCGAGGTCGGAGCGGCAGGTGCGGCGACAGATTCCGCGGCGGCCACACCGGCTGGTGCGACGAGCCCGGCGATCACAGCGGCGACAACGACAAGCTTCTTCATCACATGTCCTGTTCTGTAGTTGTGGATGGCGGGACGAAGTTTGGCATATTTGACCGATCGGTCGCAATAGACCTAGCATCGTGGAATATGGCACGCACCAAGGAATTCGACCCCGACGTCGTCCTCGATCGCGCATTGGACCTGTTCTGGCAGCGCGGCTACGAGACGACATCGATCGCGGATCTGGTCGAGCACCTCGGCATCGCCAGGGCGAGCCTGTTCGCGACCTTCGGCTGCAAACACGAGCTCTTCATGAAGGCGCTGCAACGTCACCTCGAGCTCGTCGACGCGCGGATCACCGCGGAATTGGCCCGCCCCGGCCCGGCGCTACCCGCGGTCAAGGGCCTGATCGACCGGTTCGTGAACGAGTCGTGCGCGGAGAACAGATTCCTCGGCTGCCTGGTCACCACCGCCGCGGTCGAACTGGCTGCCCGCGACCCCGATGTCGCCCGGCTGGTCGAATCCAGCTGGGCACGTACCGAAACCGCACTGGCCTCCGCCCTGTCGCGCGCCCACGCCCAGAACGAACTGGCCCCCGACGCCGACCCGCGCGCGCTTGCCCGCTTCCTCCTGGTCTTCTTCCAGGGAATCTGGGTCCTCGAACGCACCCCCAACGCCGCCACCCGCCTGCGCGACGCGGGCCGAGTAGCCGTGTCGATCCTGGGCTGAGAAGCCCGGCAGCCTCACCGCGTTCATACAAGAACGAACGATCTAGTATTTCGCGTCAGCGCGCATCGCGTTCTTGACTGCTCGCTGCTGCCCGACCTGCTCGCACTTCCCCTGCGATCAGAGCAGTTTCGCACTGGCCACGCTCGTATTTCTCCGCCTCCGGTTCGGGGGTGAGCTGGTTGTAGAACACGTCGTCATCACCCCACCGACAACGGTGCGCGTTGCTGTTGCGGCGCACCCGGCGACACGTCGATACCCTGGTGAGGGTGAGCATCGATACCCGTTCGGAGATCCGCAGATCGGTGCGGACGCCGACCGCGTGGGTCCGGCCGGGGCACATCGGGTACATCGGGCCGGATCTGCTGCCCGACACGCATTCGCCGCCGGTCGCGATGCTCACGATCGGGCTGGACGGGCCGCTGATCGTGCACACCTCCCGCGGTCCGATTCGCACCGGCAGCTCCTTCGCGCCTGCCCGCACCGCGCACCGCGTCGTTGCCACGCAGGGGTGGATTCTGGTGCTGTTCATCGACCCGTCGAGTGCGCCCGCGACCATGATCGCCGACGAGATGACTGCCGCCGCAGGCACTTTCGGCCTGAGCCACCGCCGCGAGCGCGAACTCGTCGAGCTGTGCGGCGAACCCGTCGCCGACCCGGATCTCCTCTACAGCCGCGCCATCGCGGGCCCGAACCTCGGCACCGACGCACGGATCTCCAGGCTCGCCGCCGCGATCCGCGACCAGCCCGCCAACACCCTGCGCGCCGACCAGATCGCCGCGAACCTAGGCCTGTCCACCGGCCACTTCCTGCACCTGTTCACCCAGCACTGCGGCACCACCTTCCGCGGCTACCAACGCTGGAATCGCATGGTCTGCGCGGTGAGCAGCGCCGTCAACGGCCACGACCTCACCCGCTCCGCCATCGACGCGGGCTTCGCCACCCCCTCCCACTTCAGCGAATCCTTCCGCGCCATGATCGGCCTACCCGCCACTAAAATGCTCGGAGCCGGCATCCACTTCGACCTCGGAACCCGCATCATCCAGCCCGGCTGAGCGTCATAGCCGCGACGGCTTCAGCGGCTCGATAGAAGCTAAATTTGCCGTACCAGCCGATCTAGCAGATCGCGCATCGGTCCGTTGTCACCACGCAGCGATGCCATCGACATCTGCACGTTCTCCTCCGGCTCGAGGCCGGACCAGTCGATCACCCAGCCGGCCTCACGAGCGAGCTGATGAAAGAACGCCCGCTGAGTACGACCGTTCCCCTCACGGAACGGATGGATCGCGTTGACCTCGCCGAAGTAATGGGTCAGCTTCGCGATGAAGTCGGTTCGGCTCAACCCGCGCAAGTGCCCGTCTGCCGCGAGAGCGGCGAAAACCTCCGATGCGTAACCCGCGATGTGGCGCGGCAGACAGAACGGATCCGATTTGGCGATACCGACCGTTCGAACCTCCCCTGCCCATGGGTACACATCAGCGAAGATCTCACGGTGGAACGCGCACAGGTGCTGTAGGTCGTAGCGACCAGGCAGCGATCTGATACCTAGGTCGGCCAGCGCAGCCTGACTCAGATCGGCCTCCGCTTGGCGCAAGGAAGCGGCGTCAACGATCCCGAGCCGATTACGCCACACACCTGATTCGGGGTCTAGGTACGGATCCACCGTCACGCTGCGCCGTGCATGCCCCGGATCAGCTCCCGCATCCGCGTGGTGCTGATCTCGCCACGCGCCCACTGCCCCATGATTCCCTCGGCCGCCGGACTCGCCGACGCACCCTCGGCCCTGACCGAAGCCGCAGCCTGCGCCAACGACCGTGATCGCTCCGCAGTCAACTCCTCGAACACCTCGACCGGCACCATCACCGCCTCGGTCTTGCGATGCGACCCGACCCCGACCGGTCGCCGATCACCTTTACGGAACCGCGCCAAAAGACCAGACAACTGCTCCCTCGCCTCACGAACCGATAGCGTCTCCATACAAAAAGTGTACACAATTGCATACACAATTGGCCCTTTTATCCTCCGAAACTACGCTCCGCCTGCTGACCGGCCGCGGCACGCCTGAGTATCGCTGTACGCGATCTGCCCAATCCGGGCAGGCCATGGATGCGGGCCGCTCCGTGGACGCGCGATGGCCATCGGCGGCTTGGTAGTCGATGAGGCAAATCTGCCTCGCCGTTGCGGCGGTATGGGCTGGCGAAACCGCTGCTCAGCGGGCGGTGCTGAGGCATGATGAAATGTGGAATCCTTGCCCGGTTCGTCTAGTTAGGAAGACCCGAGATGGTGCAGCTCACGCTTGCCGCGCAGCGCGCTGCGCTGGAGCGGGAGTGGGCAATGTGGGTGCCGGGCGGGGTGGAGGTTTCGGGGGCTGGGGTGCGGACCGAGGTGGCGCAGTCTTGGTCTCGGTCGTTGCGGACGGTGGATCCGGGGCGGGATCACGCGCCGGTCAGTGAGACCGATATCGGGCCTCGGTGGGCGGAGTCGCCGTTGCGGGGGCCGGTTACCGAGTTGAAAGAGCAGTTGCACAGTGTCGCCGATGACGCCGGGTACGTCGCGGCAGTCACCGATGCTTCGGGGACGATTCTGTGGACCTATGGCGGGCCCGTTATGCGCAGGCGGGCCGAGCAGGTGAACTTCGCGCCAGGTGGGCGGTGGGACGAGGCGCACATGGGGACCAACGCGTTGTCCTTGGCGTTGCGCACCGACCAACCGCACACCGTGTTCTCGGCCGAACATCTGGTCGCGGCACTGCATGGTTGGGTCTGTTATTGCGCGCCGATCCGCGCCGCCGACGGGACCTTGCTCGGCGTGCTCGACCTCTCGACCACCTGGAAACGCTCGCATCCGCTGGCCATGGCCACCGTGCGCACCATGACCAGCGCCATCGAGTCGAAATTGCACGCCGCCGTGCCCGCGTCCGCCGGGATGCGGCTCACCTGCCTGGGTTCCGGCAGGTTGATGCGCGACGGTCAGCAGATCCGGTTGCGGCCACGCCACCTCGAGATCCTGACCCTGCTCGCCCTCGACACCGACGGCTACAGCCACGAACGCCTGCACTACGCCGTCTACGGTGCCCGCGCGGTCGGCGCGAGCACGCTGAAATCGGAGATGTCGTACCTGCGCCGCGCCACCGGCGGCGACATCACCAGTCGCGTCTACCGCTTCACCACTGCCCTGTCCTGCGACGCCGTCGACGTGCTGCGTGCCATCGAGCGAGGCGATCTCGACACCGCTGTTCGCCTGTATCACGGTCCGCTGCTTCCTGATTCGGATACACCCGGCATCAGCGAGTGGCGCGACTACCTCGAAGTCGCCATGCGCAACGCGGTCCTGAACAGCCCCGACGCGAATCACGCACTGTCATACGGCGATTCCGCCCCCGACGACATCGCCGTCCACGAACACGCACTCGCACTGCTCCCCACCCGCGATGCACGTCGCGCGGTCGCCGCCGCACGCTTGCACAGCGCCCTTCGCGCCTGATCGGTCCGGCTTCAACGTTTCATCAACCCTCAGCAGGGATAGTGATGGGCGTCACGATTCATCGGAATCAGCGAGGAGCCACCGCACATGATCTACGCCAAGCCGGGCACCGAGGGCAGCATCGTCAGCTACGCGCCGCGATACGATAATTTCATCGACGGCAAGTGGATTCCGCCGGTAGAAGGCCGCTATTTCGAGAACACGTCCCCGGTGGACGGGCAACCCTTCTGCGAGATCGCCCGCTCGAGCGCCGCCGACGTGGAACTGGCACTCGACGCCGCCCACCGCGCGGCGCCGGCCTGGGGTGAGACCTCAGCCGCCGAGCGCGCCAATATCCTCAACAAGATCGCCGACCGGATCGAGGCCAACCTCGAGGCCCTCGCCGTCGCGGAGACCTGGGACAACGGCAAGCCGGTCCGCGAAACCCTGGCCGCCGATCTCCCCCTCGCGGTCGACCACTTCCGCTACTTCGCCGGGGTGCTGCGCGCGCAGGAAGGCGGCATCAGCGAGGTCGACAAGGACACCATCGCCTACCACTTCCACGAGCCGCTCGGCGTTGTCGCGCAGATCATTCCGTGGAACTTCCCGATCCTGATGGCCACCTGGAAGCTGGCTCCCGCCCTCGCCGCGGGCAACGCGGTGGTGCTCAAGCCCGCCGAGCAGACCCCGGCCTCGATCATGAAGGTCGTCGAACTCGTCGCGGATCTGCTGCCGCCGGGAGTTCTCAACGTGGTCAACGGTTTCGGTGTCGAAGCCGGTAAGCCACTGGCCTCGAGCCCGCGCGTCGCGAAGGTCGCGTTCACCGGTGAGACCACCACCGGCAGGCTGATCATGCAGTACGCCAGCGAGAACATCATCCCGGTCACCCTGGAGCTGGGTGGCAAGAGCCCCAACATCTTCCTGGCCGATGTGATGGCCGCCGACGACGACTACCTGGACAAGGCGATCGAGGGGTTCGTCATGTTCGCCCTCAACCAGGGCGAAGTGTGCACCTGTCCGTCGCGCGCGCTGATCGCCTCGTCGATCTACGACGAGTTCATGGAGCGCTGTGTCGAGCGCACCAAGGCCATCATCAGCGGCAATCCCCTCGATGAGGCGACCATGATCGGCGCCCAGGCCAGCAACGATCAGTTCGAGAAGATCCTGTCCTACATCGACATCGGCAAGAAGGAAGGCGCCGAGGTACTCACCGGTGGCGCGGTCCGCAGCGTCGACGGGCTGGCCGAGGGCTACTACATCGAGCCGACGATCTTCAAGGGCAGCAACGACATGCGCGTGTTCCAGGAGGAGATCTTCGGCCCCGTCGTCGCGGTCACCACCTTCGACTCCACCGAGGAGGCACTGTCGATCGCCAACGACACCCTCTACGGCCTCGGCGCGGGCGTGTGGACCCGCGATATGAACACCGCCTACCGCCTCGGCCGCGGCATCAAGGCCGGTCGGGTGTGGACCAACTGCTACCACGCCTACCCCGCGCACGCGGCATTCGGCGGGTACAAGAAGTCCGGCATCGGGCGCGAGAACCACAAGATGATGCTCGATCACTACCAGCAGACCAAGAACATCCTGGTCAGCTACTCGGCGACGAAGCTCGGCTTCTTCTGATGGTGCAGCGCGTCGACCTCACCGACCAGGCGGCGGCGCTGCTGCGGGACTTGACCGGGCAGCACGGCCCGGTCATGTTCCACCAGTCCGGTGGTTGCTGCGATGGCAGCTCGCCGATGTGTTATCCGCGTGGGGAATTCCGTGTCGGCGGTTCGGACGTGCTGCTCGGGTACCTGCCCGGCGACACCCCGTTCTGGATGAGTGCCGACCAGTTCGAATACTGGAAACACACCCACCTCACCGTCGACGTCGTGCCGGGCCGCGGCGGCGGATTTTCCCTCGAAGCTCCCGAAGGCGTGCGGTTCCTGATCCGCTCACGCCTGTTCACCGACGAGGAAGCGGCCGCGCTGGAGTCCCAGCCGCCGCCACCCACCGGTGACGCCGGTCCACAGTGATGTGAAACACCAGCTATCACACTGTTCCCGCAGGTCGGCGGCGCTCGATACGCGCCGCTGGCCTGTGGGATCCACGGCAGCGACATCGTCGGTCTTCTGTGTGTGACAGGCGTTTTCTTCCTGCTGCACCAAAACTGGCGGGGCGCAACGTCTCCGATCAGCGTGAGTGTCGGTCGGTCGACACGTGATGCAGGTAGATTGGCGAGGGTGCATCTGCGGTACAGCTACCGCCTCGTCCCGACAGCGAGTCAGCGGATCGCGCTGGCCCGAGCATTCGGCTGTGCCCGTGTGGTGTTCAACGACGCGATCGCCATACGCCGGGCTGCCCACGAAACTGGGGCACCGTTCCCGACCGATGCCGCGATGTCGAAGGCGCTCACGGCCGCAAAAAGAACACCAGAACGAGCGTGGCTCAGCGAGGTGTCGGCAGTGCTGCTGCAACAAGCTCTGGCCGACGCCAACAGTGCCTATCGCAACTTCTTTGCATCCCTGTCAGGGAAGCGGAAAGGCCGAAAAGTCGGAGCGCCCAGATTCCGATCGCGACGGGACTCCAGGCAGTCGATCCGGTTCACGGCGAACGCCCAGTTTCGGATACTGAGTAATGGCCGGTTGCGGTTGCCGAAGATCGGGGACATCCCGGTGCGTTGGTCACGGTCGCTGCCCTCGACCCCGTCGAGCGTGACGGTGACGCTGGATTCGACAGGTAGGTATCACGCCTCGTTCGTGGTCGAAGTATCCGATCACTCGCTTCCCGCGACCAACGGGGAGGTCGGGCTCGATCTCGGGTTGACGCATTTCGCGATCACCTCGGACGGCAGGAAGGTCACAAACCCCCGTATCGGCCGAAAGGCTGCGGTGAAGCTGCGGCGGGCGCAGAAAGAGCTGGCACGTCGCCAGAAGGGTTCTGCCAACCGGCGCAAGTCGGTCCGGCGAGTCGCGAAATGTCACGCCCGGATCGGTGACACCCGCCGGGATTGGTTACACAAACTGTCCACCACGATGATCCGCGAAAACCAAGCGGTGTACGTGGAGGATCTGGCGGTGTCAGGTTTGGGCCGGACAAGGCTGGCTCGCAGTGTCCACGATGCGGGTTGGTCGATGTTCGTGGCGATGTTGGAGTACAAGGCGAAGCGGTATGGCCGTCGGTTCGGGAAGGTGGATCGTTGGTTCCCCTCTACCCGGATGTGTTCGAACTGCGGTCTTGTCGGCGAGAAGAAGCCGCTACATATGCGGGAGTGGGTGTGCCCGTGCGGGGCGGTCCATGATCGGGATGTCAATGCGGCGATCAATATTCTGACGGCCGGGCGGGCCGACAGTTCAATGCCTGTGGAGCTGGTGTCAGTCAGGACTG
Source organism: Nocardia sp. NPDC058480 (assembly GCF_042720495.1). Taxonomy (NCBI): domain Bacteria; kingdom Bacillati; phylum Actinomycetota; class Actinomycetes; order Mycobacteriales; family Nocardiaceae; genus Nocardia; species Nocardia sp. NPDC058480. Next base: position 440,280 of record NZ_JBHXMN010000001.1, read on the forward strand.
TGGTCCTGCCCTCGGCTGTGAAGCAGGAACCCACCGGGAGTGCGGCCTAAAGGGTCGCGCAGACCAGAATCCTCGCCTCGCGCGGGGAGGACGCCAAAGTCGCAAACACCTGGACACACGCGCGACAACCGGAGAGGAAGTCGACGACTGATGACCTTGTTCCGCAGCATGATCGGCGTCAAGACCTATACCTTCGACGGTCTGGTCGATCTCCTGGCCAAAGCAACGCCCGAACGCAGCGGCGACCAGCTGGCCGGCTGCGCCGCCGCGACCGATGCCGAACGCGCGGCCGCGCAGTGGGCACTGGCCGACGTGCCGCTGACCACCTTCCTCAACGAGATGGTTGTCCCGTACGAGACCGACGAAGTGACCCGGCTGATCATCGACACCCACGACCGGATCGCGTTCGCCCCCATCACGCACATGACAGTCGGCGGGCTGCGCGACTGGCTGCTCGCGGTCGCCGCGACCGAGGATTCCGCGACCACGCTGGCCGTGGTGTCGCCGGGGCTGACACCGGAGATGGTGGCCGCGGTCAGCAAGATCATGCGCAATCAGGACCTGATCGCGGTGGCCAAGGCGGCTCAGGTGACCGCGGGATTCCGCACCACCATCGGCCTGCCCGGCCGGTTGAGCACGCGCTTGCAGCCCAATCATCCGACCGATGATCCGCGCGGGATCGCCGCCGCTACCTTGGACGGGCTGCTGCTCGGCTGTGGTGACGCGGTGATCGGGATCAACCCGGCCACCGATTCACCGCAGGCCACCTCGGATCTGCTGCAGCTGCTCGACGAGGTGCGCTTGCGCTTCGATATCCCGACCCAGTCGTGCGTGCTCTCGCACGTCACCACGACCATCGGCTTGATCGAGGCAGGGGCACCGGTGGATCTGGTGTTCCAGTCCGTTGCGGGTACCGAGGGCGCGAATACCGGCTTCGGCGTGAATATCTCGCTGTTGCGGGAGGGAAACGAGGCGGGGCGATCGCTGCGGCGCGGCACCGTCGGCGACAACGTGATGTACCTCGAGACCGGGCAGGGGTCAGCGCTGAGCGCGAATGCCCATCTGGGCGTTGGTGATCGGCCGGTAGACCAACAGACCTTGGAAGCGCGCGCCTACGCCGTAGCGCGGGATCTGCAACCGCTGCTGGTGAATACGGTCGTCGGCTTCATCGGACCCGAATACCTCTTCGACGGCAAGCAGATCATCCGCGCCGGACTCGAGGACCACTTCTGTGGAAAGCTCCTCGGCCTGCCGATGGGCGTTGATGTCTGCTACACCAACCACGCCGAGGCCGACCAGGACGACATGGACACCCTGCTCACCCTTTTGGGCGCGGCCGGTTGCGCCTTCGTCATCGCGGTCCCCGGCGCCGACGACGTGATGCTCGGCTACCAGAGCCTGTCGTTCCACGACGCCCTGTACGCCCGCCAGGTCCTGAACCTGCGCCCCGCACCGGAATTCGAGGACTGGCTGTCGGGTCTCGGCATGCTCGACGCGAACGGCCGTGTGCGACAAGTAGAACCATTGTCATCACCCCTGCGCGCGCTGACGGCCACCCGATGATCGCGTACAACCCGGCGCAGGCTGCGCCCCAGCGCTTTCCCAGCGCCCTGAACGTCGATGGACGATGCCCTCACGATTTCGACCACCTGAGCCGGGAGCCGAAGATGCCGAGCATGGACGACTCAGCGATGCCGCACGATCCAGCTCGTTGCCCGCACGCCGAGGACCCGGTCGCATCGATCACCGATCACCAGCCGGAATCTGTTGTTGCCCAAGCCTTCTGGGAAGTTCTCCGGGGTAGCACGCAGGCACGGATCGGGCTGGGCCGCACCGGCGACGCGTTACCGACGACAGACGTCCTCGCACTTCGCGCCGCCCACGCGGCCGCCCGCGATGCCGTTCACCTTCCGCTCGACGTCGCGACCTTCACCGAGCAGATCGCGGCAGTCGGACTCGGCACTCCGGTGACCGTCGCCAGCAGGGCGGCCGACCGTGCCGAGTACCTCCGGCGGCCCGATCTCGGCAGATTGCCCGCCGACCTCACCCCCGTCACCGACACCGGCGCGGATATCGGTTTCGTCCTCGCCGACGGGCTCTCCCCCGTGGCCCTGTCCGACCACGCCGTCGGGTTACTCGCCGCCCTGGCGACCGAACTCGGCGACCGCTACACCCTGGCCCCGCCGGTCATCGCGACACAGGCCAGGGTCGCACTGGGCGACCACATCGCCGAAGCCATGGGCGTGCGCACGGTACTGGTGCTGATCGGCGAACGTCCCGGCCTCTCGGTCGCCGACAGCCTCGGCATCTACCTCACCCACCTGCCCCGCCCCGGCCGTGCCGACGCCGAACGCAACTGCATCTCCAACATCCACCCGCCCGACGGCCTCACCTACGCCGAGGCCGCCCGGGTTGTGGCAGGTCTGGTCGCGGGGGCTCGCGCACTCGGCCGCTCGGGCGTCGACCTCAAGGACACCTCGCGCACCGATTCGCTGGCCGCGGCCGCAACCCTGACCGTCAAACCAGCACCTGGTTCGTGAGCTGACCCAGACACCAGGGTGACGCGGAGCACGTTTGGCGTGAGCCGGAGCCGATCGCTCCCTAGAGTGATCCCCATGATCCGCACCGCCGCCCTCGCCCATGTCCGCGACCGCAGGCTGATTCAGACGCGTCCCGAAGGCAAGGATGTCTTCTACATGGCGGGCGGCAAGATCGACCCCGGCGAGACCCCTTTACAGGCGCTACATCGCGAGATCGAGGAAGAACTCGGCGTCGGCCTGGCCGGTGTCGCCGAATTCGGCGTCTTCGAAGCCGAAGCCTTCGGACACCGCCGCAACACCGGCCTGCACATGACCTGTTTCCGTGCCGAACTCACCGGAGAACCCCACGCCACCGGCGAGATCGCCGAATTCCGCTACTTCACCGTGAGTGAATACGCCGCGATGGAGCACGTCGCACCCGGTTCGATGATGGTGTTCCGGCGCCTGCACGAACTCGACCTCATCGACTGGTAATTCGCGGACGGCGTCGATTGGATATCGGCCGAAACAAACCAACGACCGGCCACGATCCCATAGCTGTGAACATCCCGATATCCAGCGCGCCGATGACAGTGTCCGAACGCCGCGCCGCTCTACGCCGACTCGTCGCACTGTTCGGCCTGATGAACACGATGATCGAGCTGAACGCCAGTGGGGCGCCGCGGTCGGTGGCCGAGCACGCCGCCGCCGCGCGCGACCTGGTCGGCGAACTCGTCGCCGACCTGGCCGCGGCGCGCTAAGTACTCTGCTTCGGTTCCGAATCCTCGACCGTGATCACACCGGGCTCGGTGCCGTCGTCGGCCTTCTGATCCGGTTCCGGATGCTCGGGTTCGAACGTCTCGGGCAGGCCCTTGAGGTGCTTGTTCATCGAGCGAACCAGCAGCACCGTGCCTGCCAGCAGGATCAGGATGACCAGCAGGCCGAGGGGCGAGGCCTTGCCGAATTCGGGGCCCGTCGGTTGCTGCGCGAGGTAGACCAACATCACCGGTCGTTGTCCTCGATGCCGGCGAACAGGTCGGTCTCCGGGATTGCGGTGGACACGCGTGTCTTGGCCAATTCGAACTCCTCGGTCGGCCAGAGCCGCTGCTGCATCTCCAACGGGATCGCGAAGAACGCGCCGTTGGGATCGATCTGGGTGGCGTGGGCGCGCAGGGCGTCGTCACGCTGGGGGAAGTATTTCGAGCATTCGATCTGGGTGGTGACCCGGCCCATGATGTCGCCGCGCGCCGCCTGGTACTGCTTCATCCGGTCCAGCCACTCCTGGAGCGGGAACGGTTCACCGATGCGTTCGTACTCCTCGGCGAAGGCTTCCAGGCGCTTCATGCTGAAACCGTGGTCGTAGTACAGCTTGAGCGGCGTCCACGGCTCGCCCGCCGCGGGGAACTTCGTCGGGTCGCCCGCCGTCTCGTAGGCGGCCATCGACACCTCGTGGCAGCGGATGTGGTCCGGGTGCGGGTAGCCACCGTTCTCGTCGTAGGTGGTGATCACCTGCGGCTTGAACTCGCGGATCACGCGCACCAGCGCCTCGGTGGACTCCTCGAGGGGTACCAGCGCGAAGCAGCCCTCCGGCAGCGGCGGCAGCGGGTCGCCCTCGGGCAGGCCCGAGTCGACGAAGCCCAGCCAGTGCTGGCGCACGCCGAGCGCGTGGGCGGCCGCGGCCATCTCCTCGCGCCGAACTTCGTTGATCCGGTCGAGCACACCGGGGGTGTCCATGGCCGGGTTCAGGATGCTGCCGCGCTCGCCGCCGGTCAACGTCACGACGAGCACCTCGACGCCCTCCGCGGCGTACCTGGCGGTCGTCGCGGCGCCCTTGCTCGATTCGTCGTCGGGGTGGGCGTGCACTGCCATGAGGCGAAGGCCACTCACTTCTCGTTCACCGTCGCTCTCGCTCGCGGGTGTCAGATGTCGTTACCTATAGTTCCATCCGACCCCCCGTTTGTTCCGACCACCCCCGGGAGCGCGAAACCGATGACCGAGCCCGCACCCGACTCCGCCGCGACCTCGGCCGCCGCAGCAGCGCGACACGCCGACCGATATGGCACAAAACCACCTGCGCGTCGCCTGTGGCTGATGGTTTTGCTCGGTGTCGGCGTCGTTGTCGCCGGCTTCGCGGTGGCCTATCTCGGCTTCCAGAAATATGGTCCGAAGGCGGTCGAGACCGAGCAACTCGGCTACGTGGTCGTCGACGATGCCACCCTGCAGGTGCGGATCAAGGTCACCCGCGACAACCCACAGCAGGCCGTGGTCTGCTTCGTGCGGGCGATGGATCGCGACAGCGCCGAGGTGGGACGGCGCGAAGTGCTCGTCCCCGGCTCGGACTCGACCAGCGTGCAGGTGACCACTATCGTCAAGTCATCGGCACGGGCTTCGGCGGGCGACATTTATGGTTGCAGCGACCAGATTCCTGGGTATCTGCGCACCAGCGCCGAGTGAACCAGCACCAGCGCCCAGTGAACCAGCACCAGCGCCGAGTGAACCAGCACCAGCGCCCAGTGAACTGGCGCACCGAATAGCCTGCCTGACTAGCCTGACCTGCATTTTTATGAGACATGCTAAAATGGGTTGATACACGGTTCCGGGGTTCGGAGCCGTGTTTGCTGCATTGGCGGCCAGCGGTGCTGTTTGCGGGTATCGGGTTCACCCCCAGGATCGCTCCAGCCGTCGGGCTGGTGCATGCCCTCCTTCGGGAGGAATCGCGCTGGTTTCAGGGAATCCCGGTCCGCCGGGAACAACTACTAGGGAGTGATCGAGATGACCGAGAATGTGACCTGGCTTACCCAGGAGTCGCACGACAGGCTCAAGGGCGAGTTGGACTCGCTCATTGCCAATCGTCCGGTCATTGCCGCCGAGATCAACGAGCGCCGCGAAGAGGGCGACCTCAAGGAGAACGGTGGCTACCACGCCGCGCGTGAAGAGCAGGGCCAGCAGGAGGCGCGTATCCGCCAGCTGCAGGAACTGCTGAACAACGCGAAGGTCGGCGTCGCCCCCACCAAATCCGGTGTGGCACTGCCGGGTTCGGTCGTCACGGTCTACTACGACGGCGACGAAGGCGATACCGAGACCTTCCTGATCGCGACCCGCGAAGAGGGACTCGGCGCCACCGGCCTCGAGGCCTACTCGCCGAACTCGCCGCTGGGCGGCGCGCTGATCGACGCCAAGGTGGGCGAGACCCGCGAGTACACACTCCCCAACGGCAACACCATGAAGGTAACGCTGGTCAGCGCGGAGCCGTACCACAGCTGAGCCTGCTGAACCCGTACGTCGAGAACCCGAACGCAAGCGGCCGCATCCGGAATCCGGATGCGGCCGCTTCGTCATGTGTTGGGTCCGCTGCTCAGCTCAAAGCCTGTTCGACGTCAGCCAGGAGATCGCTGATGTCTTCGATGCCGACCGAGAGCCGGACCAGGTCGGCGGGAACTTCCAGGGCCGAGCCCTCGGTACTCGCGTGAGTCATCGCGCCCGGGTGTTCGATGAGCGATTCGACCCCGCCCAGCGATTCGGCCAGCGTGAAGATCTCGGTCCGCGAGCAGAACTTCAGTGCCGCTTCCCGGCCACCGGTCAGGCGCACCGAGATCATCCCGCCGCTGCGCCGCATCTGCTTCTGCGCGATCTCGTAGCCGGGGTGCGTGGGCAGGCCGGGGTAGATGACCTGCGAGATGGCCGGGTGGTTGGTCAGGAACTCCGCGATGACCTCGGCGTTGTCGCAGTGCTTTTCCATCCGCACGGCCAAGGTCTTGATGCCGCGCATCGTGAGGAAGGCGTCGAACGGGCCGGGCACCGCGCCCGCGCCGTTCTGCAGGAACGCGAAATCCTTGTCGAGCTCGGCGCTGTTGGTGATCAGCGCGCCACCGACGACATCGGAGTGACCGCCGAGGTATTTGGTGGTCGAGTGCAGGACCACATCGGCGCCGAGCAGCAGCGGCTGCTGCAGGTACGGGGTGGCGAACGTGTTGTCCACAACCAGCTTCGCGTCGGCCTCGTGGGCGATATCGGCCAGCGCGGGGATGTCACCGATGCTCAGCAGCGGGTTGGTCGGGGTCTCGATCCACACCAGCTTGGTGTTGGGGCGGATGGCCGCGCGCACCGCGTCGAGGTCGGCGATGTGGGCGGGCGAGTGCTCGATGCCCCACTGGCTGAAGACCTTGTCGATGAGCCGGAAGGTGCCGCCGTAGGCATCGTCGGGGATGACGATGTGGTCGCCCGGGCGCAGCATGGCGCGCAGCGCGCAGTCGGTGGCCGCCATACCCGAGGCGAAGGCGCGCCCATAGCTGCCCGATTCGAGGGCGGCGAGGTTGGCTTCCAGTGCCGTGCGGGTGGGGTTGCCGGTGCGCGCGTACTCGTAGCCACCGCGCATGCCGCCGACGCCGTCCTGGGCGAAGGTCGAGCTCGCGTAGATGGGCACGTTGACCGCACCGGTCTGAGGATCGGGTTCGTATCCGGCGTGCACGGCCCTGGTGGAGAATCCCAGCTCACTCATTGCCTCAGACTAGTTGGCCGGTTCGGGTCGGTGTCGCAGGGGTTCTCGACATGGTCGAAGTGTCGGATTCGGGTTCGGTACTGCGGTTAAGCTCACGCCATGGTCACCGTCGAAGAGCTGTTCGCCATCGATCCGTTGCTGTCGCAGGAGGAGCGCGAAATCCGCGACACGGTGGCGCGATTCGGGGAACGCAGGCTGCGGCCGCACCTTGCCGAATGGTTCGAGGAAGGCACGTTCCCGGCCCGCGAGATCGCGCCCGAACTCGGCAAGCTCGGACTGCTCGGCATGCACCTCGACGGCTACGGCTGCGCGGGCGCGTCGGCCACCGCGTACGGGCTCGCCTGCCAGGAGCTCGAAGCCGTCGACTCGGGTGTGCGCAGCATGGTGTCGGTGCAGGGCTCCCTCGCGATGTCGGCTATTCACTTCTTCGGGTCCGAGGAGCAGAAGCAGCAGTACCTGCCCGCGATGGCGGCCGGTGAGGTGATCGGGTGCTTCGGGCTCACCGAACCCGACTTCGGGTCCAACCCCGGCGGGATGCGCACGCGGGCGCGCCGCGACGGTGACGACTGGATTCTGAACGGGTCCAAGATGTGGATCACCAACGGGTCGGTGGCCGATATCGCCGTCGTCTGGGCCTACGCGGAGGAGCCCGGCACGGACAAGCCGCGGGTGCGTGGCTTCCTGGTGCCCGCGGGCACACCGGGTTTCACCACTCGCGAGATCCACCGCAAGCTGTCGCTGCGCGCATCGATCACCGCCGCACTGGATTTCGACGACGTACGCTTGCCCGCCGACGCGGTGCTGCCCGAATCACGCGGGCTCAGTTCGCCGCTGGCCTGTTTGAGTGAGGCGCGGTTCGGCATCATCTTCGGTGCGCTCGGCGCCGCACGCGACTGCCTGAGCGCGGCGATCGACTACTCCCGCACCCGCGAGGTGTTCGACAAGCCGCTGGCGGGCTACCAGCTCACCCAGGCCAAACTGGCCGATATGGCGCTCGAGCTCGGCAAGGGACAGTTGCTGGCGCTGCACCTGGGCCGGCTGAAGGACCGTCACGAGATCACCGGCGAGCAGATCAGCGTGGGCAAGCTGAACAGCACCCGTGAGGCGATAAAGATCGCGCGGGAATGCCGAACCATCATGGGCGCCAACGGAATCACCCTCGACTACCCGGTTCTGCGGCACGCCAACAACCTGGAGTCGGTGCTGACCTACGAGGGCACCGCCGAGGTGCACCAGTTGGTCATCGGCAAGGCGCTCACCGACGCCAACGCGTTCCGGTAGGTCGGCTACCGGCTCGGTCGCGGAGCGGGCCTGATCATGCCGCCCGCGAAGGCCGCGGCGAGCATCACGATCACCACCGTGAACACGGTCAGCGCGATGGGCACGGTGATCGCTGTGGGAATGCCGAGCACGGTCAGGCCGGTCACACTGCAGCAACCCCAGATGATCGCGGCGGCCAGACGGCCGAGCAACGGCGCGTAGGGCGACCGAGGCCAGGCACCGGCGATCCTCGTCTGAGCTGAATACCCCGCGCTAGCGGCGATTACGGTGCTCATGCCGACCAGGTGGACGGCTGGGTCGGTGACCTGCACTGCGGATCCTTTCGCTCGCCGAGCGGGTTTGCCGAAAGTTGTCTCCGAACGGTAATAATTGATCTTGAAATTATCCAATTGCAACATCGATGGATAGATTGCTACCATATTGTTATGTTTGCGCCAGGTCCCGCGTTGCTCGAACTTTCGGCGCAACGACAATTACAGCAGTTGAACACCGAGTTCGGCGCCCCCGCGGCCGCCGTCGCCGCGGTGGTGCCCGCACTGTCTGCCCAGTTGGACCAGCACGCTGCCGCGGTGCGCGACATTCTCGCCCTCGGCGTCGAGGATTCCGCGCGGGTGCCCCTGACCATTCTGCTCGCCGGTTATGTCCGCGGACTTCTCGATCATTTCGCCGAGCGGGCCGACGGATTCTTCGCGGGCGCGCCGGACGACTGGCACGCCGCCGACTGGCTGCAATTACGCCTCGCCGCGGTGTGCGCGTACGCCGCCGACTGATTACCGCGCACAGACCGACGCCGGCGCACCGCCACCCAGAGGTAACGGTGCGCCGGCGCCAGTTGGTTTACCTAGCTGTTTCGCCACCCCAGCCCGGCTCGCGTTCCGGGTAGCTCGCTCCTGGCGTGACCCACGCCTGCCTGCCCTGATCGGCCAAGGTCGGCGACACCTGCTCGCCCTGACGTGCGGCGTCCTCGCGTCCACGCTGGTAGGCCTGGGCATGCCCCTTCATCGCGGGCATCTCCGTTTCCAGATTGCCGAGCCAATTGTTCCAGCGCTGTTCCATGGGCCTGACCAGGCCGCCACCGACACCGACCACCATGATGCCGCCGATGGTGGCGAGCACGGCGATCAGGATCGGGGTGGTCACCGAGGTCGCGACGCCGATCTGGTTCAGCGCGGCGATGATGCCGATACCCCAGATGAACACCGCCGCGATCCGGCCGAGCATCTTCCCGTAGGACAGCCCGCCGAGCACATTGGAGATCAGATCACTCACCGCGTGGGCGATGGCCGCCGCGATCACGATGATCACGATCGCGACAACGGCCCTGGGCAGCCAGGCCACGATGCTGGTGAGCAGCGCACTGACCGGGTTCGGCCCGAACACCGCGAAACCGATCTGTAGGGCGATCAACAGAATCGCATAGTAGGCGATCTTGGCGATGATGTCGGAAGCGTCATACTTACTGCGGGACAACATTGTCCGCAGTCCGCCGCGTTCGACGAGTCTGTCGAATCCGACGCGCTCCAGCACCGCGTTCACGATCTTGGCGACCACCTTCGCGATGATCCAGCCGACGAGAAGAATGGCGATGAATGCCACCGCTTTGGGGACGAACTGCGCGACCGAACTCCACGCATCGGTCAAGCCCTGCTGGAAATCTATCGCAATGACGGAGGTATCCACGGCCTGTCCTTTCGCTTTCCGATCAGTGCGGCTGAATTGCCGATGCACCTGTTCGTGGTGTTTACCCAGGTAATTCTCATCGAATCGGTGAAGTAGCGATAAATTTGCTCACGGCCGGTCAGCGGCACAATATCGCACCGATCACCGTGGCGGTCTTGTGCTCGCCACGCGCTCGAGTCACACTAAGTAAGCGGTTACTTACAGCGGAGGTGGCGAGTTGTGCACATCGCGGGAGCGGATCCTGACCGAGGCATTGCGTCTGTTCGGGGAACAGGGGTTCGCCAAGACCTCGGTCGCGCAGATCGAGCGGGCAGCCGGGCTCTCCGGCGGGTCCGGCGCGCTGTACCGCCATTTCAAATCCAAGGACGAGCTGCTGGTGCAGGCGGTGGACGCGCGGCTGACGGATCGGGGCGAGTGGGAGCAGTTCCTGGCGCCCACGTTCTCCGTCGTGGCGGCGCTCGCGGCGATCACGCCGTCCGAGGACACCGTCGACAAACTCGTCGCGCTGTGCCGGATCGGCCTGGCGCGACTCGACCACGATCGCGATGTGACCCGAATCCTGTTGCGTGACAATTCGATCCCCACTCCGCTGCTGGAGGTGTTCCGGCAGCAGGAATACGCGGTGGTGATGTCGATGGTCACCCACGGACTGGTCGAACTCGCCGGCGACCGGGCGGGTGAGCAGGACTGGGACGCCACCGCGGCGGTGCTGGTCGGCGCGCTCGCCCACTTCTGGATGATGCGCGACATCTTCGACGGCGACCACCCGGCCGACGTCGACACCGATCGCTATCTACGAGCCACCGCAGAGATGATCGCCGCCCGGCTCGACTGGGCGGCCGCAGGAGAGGACCGAGGATGAACACACCCATCACCGTGGTCGGGGGCGGACTTGCCGGGCTCACCGCCGCGATCGCCGCCGCCGAAACCGGCGTGCCGGTGCGGCTGTTCGAGGCGCATCAGACGCTCGGCGGACGGGGTCGCGCGACGCCGCCGCCGCACGTCGCGCACGAGGGCGCGCACGTGTTCTATGCCGACGGCCCGCATTACGCGTGGCTGAAGGAGCGTGGTTTCGTCGCAGGCCTCGGCTGGCCGGGGATCACCGACTTCGCGAAGATCGGCTTCCGCACCGGCGACCGGATCCGGCGGACACCACCTGTCGGCGTCCTGCGCGCCCAATCACGCAAATGGCTGCAAGCCCCCGTCGACGTCGACTTCCACAGTTGGGCGGCGGATCGCTGGGACGCGACCACTGCCACCCGGATCGCGAACATGATCAGCGTCGTCACCTACGACGCTGACACCGGCAGGTTGTCCGCCGCCTTCGTCTGGGATCTCTTCCAGCGCGCAGTCGGTCTGAACGTGCCCGGCGTGCGGTGGGTACGAGGCGGGTGGCAGCAGGTGATCGACCGGATGATCACACGCGCAATCGAACTCGGCGTCGTCATCGAGACCGGGTCGCGGATCGACGAACTTCCGAGCGGCGGACCAGTTATCGTCGCCACCGATCTGGATTCGGCACGCCGCCTGCTCGATGACGACACTCTGCACGGTACGAGCGGTTTCACCGCGCTGCTCGATCTCGGCGTCACGAAGAGTCGACGCGACCGCTTCGTCGTCTTCGACCTGGACGAAGGCGGCTTCCATGAGTGCTACACCGCTCAGGACGACACCATCGCCCCTGCGGGCCAATCCCTGTATCAACTCCAGATGCCGGTGCGCGACAACGAATCCCGCGATACGACCCACCAGCGGCTGGAACATTTCGCGGACTCGACCATCCCGGATTGGCGCTCGCGCACCACATTCCGCCGCACCTCCACCGCGAAGGGCCGCACCGGCGCGCTCGACCTGCCCGGAACCACGTGGCGGGACCGACATGCCATCGATCGCGGGGACGGCGTCTATCTGGTGGGTGACATGGTCGCCGCGCCCGGCATGCGCGGCGAAATCTCCATCAACAGTGCGATTTCCGCCGCCGCGTCGGCGGTAACCGCGGTGCGGACGGTATCGGGCAGCCACGCGAACACCGAATCCGCCTAGGCCGACACCCGACGATCCGATCGACGCTGGTCAGGTGCCGCGCCGATCGGATCAAGACCCGCCCTAAATTCAGTTGCCCGCCGCCCCGATGGTTCCTAGAGTTGGTCGCATGTCGTGCCACTACTTCACTCGCCTCCGCTACAGCCGGGCTCTGGCCCGCTAGCGGACGCGGATAACTTCATCGGCGTCCACCGGCGCGCCCAGGGCCCTTCGAGACCGTATTTCGACTCGAAGACCCGAAGGGGCACACTGCCGTGGCGCAGGATTTTGCACACCGAAACTACTCACATACTCAGCGCAAGGTCACCGGTAAGAGCGGCGGTCGGACCGCCCGTGACCATGCGAGAAGGACACTGTCCCAGAACTTTCTGGTGGATCGTGCCGCCGTCGACTCGATTCTGACGGTGGCCGATCCGGCCGGGACCGTTCTCGAACCCGGTGCGGGCGAGGGCATTCTCACGCACGCCTTGGCTCGCAGTGGCGCACAGGTCACCGCGTACGAGATCGATCCGCTGCTCGCGGCCAAGCTCTCGGCGCAAACGCGTTCCGAGGACGGAATCCGTGTTGTACGTGGCGATTTCACCAAGGCCAAGGCTCCTCGCGAGCCGTTCGCCGTGGTGGGGAACATCCCGTTCTCCGTAACCGCCGATATCGTCGACTGGTGCCTGACCGCACCGACCCTGTCCTCGGCAACGCTGCTCACCCAACGCGAATACGCCCGCAAACGCACCGGCGACTACGGCCGCTGGAGCCTGCTGACCGCGACAACCTGGCCATGGTTCAGCTGGGAACTGCGCGGGCAGATCCCACGCACCAGCTTCCGCCCGATCCCGTCGGTCGACTCCGCGATCCTGCGGATCACCCGACGAGCAGAACCCCTTGTCCCCCACCGGGATTCCTACACCGAGCTGGTACGAACCGGCTTCTCGGGAATCGGTGGCACAGTCCGCGCTTCCCTACACGCCCACTACCACGGCGTGGACGAAGCCCTGGCTACCGCGGGCATCCCACACGACACCGTGGTCGCCTACGTCCACCCAGATCAGTGGGTGGATTTGCACTCGATTCTCACTCGCTGACCGTGAGTCGGTGCTGCCTTCCATTGCGCGGGCAGCACCGACGTCACTGCGCGAATCAACTGCCGAACACCAGCCTCGATGCCGCTCAGCCGACCGCTTCTTGCTTGCCCCGCGATCAGGGAATGACGACAGGCCCGGTGAGCGGGGACGGGTCGCCGGCCCAGCGGTGGCCGATCTCGCGAGGGGTGACGCCTTCGTCGGTCCATGCTGTCAGCAGCTGTGCGACCTTGTCGTGCATCGTGGTGCGGAGCCGGTCGAACGAGGTTTCCGGGGTGTCGTCGACTTCGCCGAGCAGCAACCACCACGCCCAGGCCACCGCGCCCGCGTTGGCGACGAAGTCGGGCAGCACCGGGATGCCGCGGGCGGCGAGCATGGCTTCGGCTTCCGGTGTGGTGGCGGCGTTCGCGGCTTCGACGACGACGTGGGCCCGGATGTCGTACGAGTTGTCCGGCGTGATCGCATACGAGATCGCCGCCGGCACAAGGATATCCACGTCGGCGGCGACAATGGCGTTGCGCGGCAGCTGCTCGATGCCCGCGGGCAGCCGGGAGCGGTCGATCTCGCCGTAGCCGTCGCGCAGATCAAGCAGCGCCGGAATGTCGAGCCCCTCGGCGCAGTACAGGGTGCCTGCGGCGTCGGCCACCGTGGTGATCTTCATCCCGGCCTCGTGCAGGTAGTACGCCGCCGCCCCGCCCATGGTGCCCACGCCCTGGATCGCGGCCGTCGTGTCGGCAGGTGCCTTCCCCCACTGCACCGCCGTGGCGAGGCAGGCGTGCGCGACGCCGTAACCGCCGATGACGTCACCGAGCAGGAAGCCGCCGTCGACCGCCGCGTTGAGTCCGTTGCGAACCCGCTCCAGAGTCGCCGCCGGGTCGGCGGAGCGCCGGATCGCGGCGTGGTAGCTCTGGTCCAGGTCGAGCTTTTCGAAGACCTCGTCGATCAGATGCTGCGGAACACCGAGGTCCTCAGCAGTCACCCAGTGCGCGTCGAGCCACGGGCGCATCGCCTCGCAGAATCGCTGCAGCACGTCGACGGCGCGCGGGTCCTTGGGATCGAAGTCGATCCCGCCCTTGGCGCCGCCGATCGGCAGGTCGAACGTGGCGGTCTTGTTGGCCATGCCGCGCGCCAGATCCTCGACCTCGCTCAGGGTGCAACCGGCCCGCATCCGGGTGCCGCCGGTGGCCAGGCCGCCGCGCAGGGTGTGGACGACAAGGTAACCGACCGCGTCGGTGAGCGAATCCGTCCAGTGCAGACGCAGATACGGCTCGCGACGACGGATCGTGGGAGTGACGGCCGGGTCCGTGGGTGTGGTCGCATCGGTATGCGAAGTCACCTGCGGCGTCCCTGCGCCCGGGTTCAGCATCGTCATGGTGCTCACCTCCTCGTTCGTCGTGACGGACCTCGTCGTCCCGATAGCACCAAGCCTGCGGGCCCCCTGGCCGCGCGTCTATTTACGGTTCGTTCACGGCACCCTTCACAGTTCCTGCACAGTGCCTACGCTCGGTGTTATGGAGCTGTCTCTGGCCCGCCTGCGAATGCTGCGCGAACTACACCGGCGCGGCACCATCACGGCCGCCGCGGCCGCTCTGCACTACACCGCGTCGGCGGTTTCCCAACAGCTCGCGCAGCTCGAACGCGACGCGGGCACCCGGCTGTTCGAACGACGCGGGCGCCGAGTGCAGCTCACCGACCTCGGGATCGTGCTCGCCGAGCACGCCGAAGAGATCCTGGCCTCGGTCGAGCGCGCGACCCAGGCGCTAGAGGAAGCCGGCGGATCGGTGACTGCGAAGATCACCGCCGGGGTGTGGGCGTCAGTCGCCTCGGGCCTGCTCCCCGACGCGCTCACCACCCTTGCCGCCTCACACCCGGGCATTCTGGTGCGCACCACCGAACTCGCACCGGAGTCGACGGCCGCTGCCGTCCGTGACGGCACGCTCGACCTGTCGTTCGTGCTCGACTACTCGAACTATCCGATGACCTGGGACCGCGGCCTGGAGCGGGCGGTCATCGGTGTCGAACGCATCCACGCCGCCGTCCCCGCCGGCGCGGTGCCCGCGGCCAGCGTGACCCTCGCCGAGCTGTCCGAGCATCCGTGGATCATCGCGCCCGCCCGGTCGCACTTCGGGCACGCGGCACGGCTGGCGTTCCAGTCCGCCGGGCTACGGCCGCGCATCGACCACGAATTGGAGGAGCAGGCGACCGCGATGGCGATGGTCGCGGCCGGGCTCGGCGTCACGCTGGTATCGGATCTGGGTTTGGCGTTGCGCCCACCCGGCGTGGATATCGTCGCGCTAGGCGACGCCCTCACCCGGACGGTGTCGCTGGCCTACCGCACCAACTCGGCGGGCCGAGCCGCACTGCTGCTGGTGGTGGACGCGATCCGGACCGCCGCGGCGAACAAGGGACTCGGCCCCGACATCCGCACCTCGCCCACAGTGCATCGAGCCTCAGATGGTGCAGGCGCTCAGGAAGCTGAGTAGACAAGAGTCCGATCAAGCAACGGATCGATATCGATCGGCAACGCGACGGATCCGCACCATCATATTCAGGTTACGGAACTGGAGTGTCATCCTCACCTCCTGCGAGCGCTATCGCCACTTTCTGGCATCGATCCCGGACCCGGCTCCAATCGTGCCACTTGCGATCGAGATTGCGATACGCCGACAGCTGCTGGGTTACCGACGAATCAGCGGGTCGCGGATCAGCCAACTGACGCGCAACCTGCGAGGAAACCGGAACCCCGTCGATGCGCTGATCGGCGTAGTACTCATCGATGTCGGCGAGTACAGCGGCCGCCTCCATCGTCCCCATCATCTCGGTGAGTGCGGCAACGTCGAGGAAGTCACGTGTTTGATTACGCCGCACAATGAGGAAAGCCTTGATACGCAACGTCTCCGCGACTGTCGGCACGCACAACTCACGTCCCGACGGAAGCTCAACGATGGCCGTCTCCAGCGGGCGCGCGCGAATCAACTGCCGAACGCCTGCCTCGATATCGCCCAGCCGACCGAGTATCAGCTTCCCCAGACGCACACGATTGGTTACCCACTCCCCCTCGGACTCGATGGCATCGAGCACCATGTCGAAACGATCCCGCAGCGGCTGGACGGCGGGACTATCGAAGAAACCGACGCCTGAGCCGTTGTTCTCACCACACGGTATTTGCACCCGGTCCGCGCCACACACCACGCAGCGCAGGATGACGCCGCCCGCCACCATGACCCTGCCGCCCGGATTGTTTCTCACTTCGCCCACCGATGACACTGGGCAACAGCTACTTCAGTGTCAGATAGAACCCGTGCTGAGGAAGCCGAGTAGGTCGTGGCGGGTGATGACGCCGACGGGCTTGCCGTCTTCGACGACCATCAGGGCGTCGGAATCCGACAGGGCCTTGGTGGCGGTGGAGATGGGTTCGCCGGAGCCGATCAGCGGGAAAGACGGGCTCATGTGCTGGGCGACGGAGTCGGTGAGGTTGGCGCGGCCTTCGAAGACGGCCGAGAGCAGGTCGCGTTCGGTGACGCTGCCCGCGACCTCACCGGCCATGACCGGGGGCTCGGCGCCGACGACGGGCATCTGGGAGACGCCGTATTCGCGCAGGATCTCGATGGCGTCGCGCAGGGTTTCCGACGGGTGGGTGTGCACCAGGTCGGGCAGGCCGCCGGACTTGCCGCGCAGCACGTCACCGACCAGCGGTTCGGGGCCCGCCTCGAGGGGAGTCTGGAGGAAGCCGTAGGAGCTCATCCACTTGTCGTTGAAGATCTTCGACAGGTAGCCGCGGCCACCGTCGGGCAGCAGCACCACCACCACGGCGTCGGGATCGCGGCGGGCGACCTCGATCGCGGCGACCACGGCCATGCCGCAGGAACCACCGACCAGCAGGCCTTCCTCGCGAGCCAGGCGCCGGGTCATCTCGAAGGAATCCGCGTCGGAGACCGCGATGATCTCGTCGGGGATCGACGCGTCGTAGGCGGTCGGCCAGAAGTCCTCGCCGACACCCTCGACCAGATACGGGCGACCGGTGCCGCCGGAGTAGACCGAACCCTCCGGGTCGGCGCCGATGATCTTGACCGTGCCGCCGGAAACTTCCTTGAGGTAGCGGCCGGTGCCGGAGATGGTGCCGCCGGTGCCGACGCCCGCGACGAAGTGGGTGACCTTGCCCTCGGTGTCGGCCCAGATCTCGGGACCGGTGGTCTCGTAGTGGCTGTCGGGGCCGCCCGGGTTCGAGTACTGGTTGGGCTTCCAGGCGCCCTCGATCTCGCGGACCAGGCGATCGGAGACGTTGTAGTAGCTGTCGGGGTGCTCCGGCGGCACGGCGGTCGGGCAGACCACGACCTCGGCGCCGTAGGCACGCAACACGTTGCGCTTGTCCTCGCTGACCTTGTCCGGGCACACGAACACGCACTTGTACCCGCGCTGCTGGGCGACCAGCGCCAGGCCGACACCGGTATTACCCGAGGTGGGCTCGACGATCGTGCCGCCCGGCTTCAGCAGTCCGTCCTGCTCGGCGGCGTCGATCATCTTGACCGCGATCCGGTCCTTGGAGCTGCCGCCCGGGTTCAGGTATTCGACCTTCGCGGCCACCAGGCCGGCGTTGGGGCCGACCACCGAGTTCAGCCGAACAAGGGGGGTGTTGCCGATGAGGTCAACCACATGATCCGCGATGCGCATACTGGCCCGCCTCTCCGAGTATTTTGCCGGTCGTAGGTGCCGCCGGACATTGTGTTCGGGCCCGCGTCTATCGGTGGGCAAGTCCTGGGCGTCCCCGGCGAGTTACCCATGTACCTACGAAATCGATTCTTCCGGCACGAGAGTAGCCGAGCACTTGCGCTCGCGACCGGGCGGAGGCGCCCCGCACCGGAGTGTGTGGTCGGTATCTCTGCCCGGGCCGGTCCGCGACGTAGAATTTTCGAATGTGAGCGCACCTCGAATCAGCTGGCGTACCGCTGCCGTCACCGGGGCGACGACCGTGCTCGCCGGGTCCGGCGCAGGCACCGTCTCCTGGGCGACCTATCGATTGCTGATGACGCAGGCGGGTGCGGCGCGCGCGGTGATCGGCCGCGACACCTCCAAGCCGCCCGAGGCCGACGGCGTGTACGCGCCGGGCGCCACCCTTCCCGAACCGTGGCGCAAGAGCACGCCCTTCGACCTGCACCTGATGGTCTTCGGCGACTCCACCGCGGCCGGGCTCGGCTGTCTCGGTGCGAGCGATGTGCCGGGCGTGCGGTTGGCTCGCGGGCTGGCCGA
Source organism: Nocardia sp. NPDC058480 (assembly GCF_042720495.1). Classification (NCBI taxonomy): domain Bacteria; kingdom Bacillati; phylum Actinomycetota; class Actinomycetes; order Mycobacteriales; family Nocardiaceae; genus Nocardia; species Nocardia sp. NPDC058480. The sequence continues at coordinate 458,624 of NZ_JBHXMN010000001.1, forward strand.
GGCCACCGGCATGCGCATCCGGTTGAGCACCAAGGCCATCTCCGGCGCTACGTCGAAGGGCCTGGCCGGACAGGTCGACGCGATGTTCGTCGCGGGCCCGCCACCGGACGCGGCAGTGATCCTGGTCGGCGCCAACGACATCACCAAGAAGCACTCCATCCGGGCCTCGGCACGCAGGCTCGCGGCGGCGGTGTCACGGCTGCGGGAAGCCGATGCGCTGGTGGTGGTCGGCACCTGCCCGAACCTGGGCACCGTCACCGCGATCCAGCAACCGCTGCGCACGATCGTCGCGAACTGGAGTGTGCGGCTGGCCAAGGCCCAGACGGTCGCCACCACGATCGCGGGCGGCATCGCGGTGCCGATGGGTTCACCCCTGGTCGCCTCCGAGTTCCGGGCCGCACCCGAAATCCTGTTCGCCACCGACGGATTCCACCCTTCCGCGGCAGGCTACGAATTGGCCGCTGCGCAGCTGCTTCCCGTGCTGATCGCGCAGGTGCGCGACCGACCTGCCCTTCCCGTCGCGCAACTGGAGACGTAGATTCGAGAGTTGACCGGCAGGTAAACAGCCGTTCACGTCGAACAACGCGAAAAGGAGTCCTCATGCCCGAGGCCGTCATCGTCAGCACCGCCCGTTCCCCGATCGGCCGTGCCGTCAAGGGGTCATTGGCGGGAATGCGCCCGGACGACCTGACCACGCAGATGGTTCGTGCCGCGCTGGCCAAGGTGCCTTCGCTGGATCCGACGCAGATCGACGACATCATCCTGGGCACCGGCTCCCCCGCCGGCGAGGGTGGCTTCGGTATGGGCCGCATGATCGCCATCGAGCTCGGCCTCGATGTCGTCCCCGGCACCACCGTGCAGCGCTACTGTGCGTCGTCGGTGCAGACCACCCGGATGGCCTTCCACGCGATCAAGGCAGGCGAGGGTGACGTCTTCATCTCCGCCGGCGTGGAGACTGTCTCGCGCTATGCCCGTGGCTCGGCCGACAGCTCGCCCGACACCAGGAACACCATTTTCGACGACGCCGTTGCCCGTACTGCCAAGGCCGCCGAAGGTGGCGCCGGTGTGTGGCACGACCCGCGCCAGGACGGCCTGCTTCCCGATGCCTACATCGCGATGGGCCAGACCGCCGAGAACGTCGCGTCGCTGACCGGCATCTCGCGCGAGGACCAGGACCGCTGGGGCGTGCGCTCGCAGAACCGCGCCGAAGAGGCCATCAAGGCCGGCTTCTTCGAGCGGGAGATCACCCCGGTGACCCTGCCCGACGGCACGATCGTGAGCAAGGACGACGGCCCGCGCGCCGGTGTCACCTACGAGGCGGTCAGCGGGCTCAAGCCGGTGTTCCGTCCCGACGGCACCATCACCGCCGGTAACTGCTGCGCGCTCAACGACGGCGCCGCGGCGCTGGTGATCATGAGCGACACCAAGGCCAAGGAGCTGGGCCTGACCCCGCTGGCCCGCATCGTCTCCACCGGCGTCTCGGGCCTGTCGCCCGAGATCATGGGCCTCGGCCCGGTCGAGGCCGTCAAGCGCGCGCTGGCGCTGGCGGGCAAGTCGGTCTCCGACATCGACCTGTTCGAGATCAACGAGGCCTTCGCCGTGCAGGTGCTCGGCTCGGCGCGTGAGCTGAAGATCGACGAGGACAAGCTCAACGTCTCCGGCGGCGCGATCGCGCTCGGCCACCCGTTCGGCATGACCGGTGCCCGCATCACCACCACCCTGCTGAACAACCTGCAGACCTACGACAAGCAGTTCGGCGTGGAGACCATGTGCGTCGGCGGCGGCCAGGGCATGGCCCTGGTCATCGAGCGCCTCAGCTGAGATAGATAGACCGAAAAAAGCGGCCCACCTCGATGAGGTGGGCCGCTTTTGTGTCTTCTATCAGTCGCGCTGGAAGTAGCTCAGCAGGCGGAGGATCTCGATGTAGAGCCAGACCAGGGTGATGGTGAGGCCGAGGGCGACGCCCCAGGCTGCCTTTTCGGGGGCCTGGGCGCGGATCAGCTGGTCGGCGGCGTCGAAGTCGAGCAGGAAGCTGAACGCGGCGATGGCGATGCAGACCAGGCTGAACACGATCGCCAGCGGGCCGCCGTCGCGCAGGCCGAAGCCGCCGTCGGTGAAGAAGCTCGCGATCAGGTTGCCGACCATCAGCACCAGCACGCCGACCATCGCACCGATCAGCATGCGGGTGAAGCGAGGGGTCACGCGGATGGCGCCGGTCTTGTAGACGACCAGCATGCCGAAGAACACGCCGAACGTGCCGAGCACCGCCTGGCCGATCAGGGCGCTACCACCCACGCCGCCGAAGGTGACGTCGGTGAACATCAGCGACAGCGCGCCGAGGAACAGGCCCTCGAAGGCCGCGTAGGCCAGCACGATGGCCGGGTTGTCCATCTTGCGACCGAAGGTCGCGATCAGGACGAGCACCAGGCCGATGATGCCGCCACCGATAACGAACAGCGGCGCCAGCGACGGGTTCGCGCTGGACAGCGCGAAGGAGACGATCGCCGAGACGGTGAGCACCGCGAGGGTGATGCCGGTCTTGGTGACCACGTCGTCGATGGTCATCGCGCGGGTGGCGGGGGCCTGCTGGAATTGCTGGCCGTACTGCTGCCCGTATTCGCCGTACTGCTGGTTGCCGACCTGTCCTGCGCCTGCTACGCCCGAACCGAAGTTCGCGTAACCGCCGACACCTTCCTGGCGGGGAAGGTTCTTGAACACCGGATTCGATGAGGTACGCACCGTGCGCCTTTCTTGGAGATACGAGTCGCTGCAGAAGCTCCAACTGCCCTGTTCAACGCGCCACGATCGGACAAAGTTCCCAGCGATCCGGTCCGTGACCACACCGCTCGCCCGTTCGGACAAATCGGACTCTACCGCTTTCGGGTCGCCCTATCGTTGTACGTCGCGCAGACCACGAACGGACCGCGTGACCGTGAACTTCTGGTTCCGGCCGATCACATCGGTGCGGCCGACCATCCGCTCCACCACGCCGCGATAGTTCAAGTGCGAGTTGTACACCGTCCACAACTCACCGCCGGGCCGCAGCACCCGCCCGGTCTCGACGAACATCTTGATCGCCGAGCCGGTGTGCACGGCCGCGCCGACATGGAACGGTGGATTGCACAGCACCAGGTCGGCGCTGTTGTCGGCCGCCGAGGACATGGCGTCGTCGCGCACCACCGTCACCCGGTCCGCGACACCGTTGGCTTCGGCGGTTGCCCTGGCCGAGGCGACGGCGGCGGCGGACTGGTCAGTGCCGACCACCCGGATGTGCGGACGGGATTTCGCCAGCGCGACCGCGAGAATGCCGGTGCCGCAACCGAGATCGACGGCATCGCGCGCGTCGGGCTTCATCCGGTCCATGTGCTCGAGCAGGAAGCGGGTGCCGATATCGAGGCGCGATCCCGAGAACGCCGCACCGAACGCGACGACATCGCCGTCGATCTCGATGACATGCTCGCGCACGGGAAACCGGGATTCGCCCACCGGCAGCGGCTCGCCGACCACGAGCACGCGCGACTTCTGCCGACCCCGGCCCGCGCGGACCTGCGCGAAGGATTCGGCGAGCACCTCGTTCATGGCCGGGGTGAGGTATTTGTCGCGACCGCCCGCGAACACCACCACGTCGTCGGCGGCGTAGCGGGCGATGGCCTCGGCGATCTCGGCGACGCCCGAGAGCATCCGCGGCAACCGCATCAGGACCACGCGCGCGCCGGTGAGCAGGTCGGCGTCGAGGGCGTGGGCGGTGTAGCGGTCGGTGAGCCCGAGGGTCTTGGCATTGGCTGCCAGCGCCGATTCGCCGGTGATCAGGTCCTGGTGCACGCGAATGCCTGCGAGTCCGTGCTGGGCGGCGACCCCGAGGGTGAGCGCGCCGTAGGCGTCGCCGATCACCGCAACCTCGCCGCTACCCGCGGCCGCGAGGACGTCCGCGGCCGTGTCGAGGATCAGCCGGTCGGCGGCGTCGACGGCATAGAGGTTCGGCGCCTCCACATCCGGGTACCGGCGTAGTCGCTCGAATACGTCCTCAACACTGTCCACCCGGCAAGTGTGCTGGATCGTTGCCCCACTGTCACATCCGGGCCCGGTATCGGCTGTCGGGGTGGCCCACAAGGGGGCGTCGTAGGATGTATTTCGCTGAGCGATAACGGGTTCCATCGATTTGCGATGCCCTTGCAGACCGCCGGCGAATTCGCCGATCTCACGAATTCCATTGCTCCCCAATGCGTCGGCCACGATCGCCTGCCAACCCGCGCCGCAGGCCGATCACCGCAGGTGGCGCTAACTACCGAACTGGTACGCGTTCACCGGAAATCCCGGCTGCGACCTGCGTGCATCGGCCGGAACAGCTCCCATTTGGAAGTCACCAGCAAACTTTCCGTAGCCCGAACACACCCCGCGCTCCTTCGCCCACCTCGCCGAGGTCCCTGCGTACCATCAGCCCCATGCGCAACGCCCTCGTGTTCGTGCTGATCGCCGCGGCCGCGGTGTCGGTATCCGGTTGCGGTACCGATGACGCACCGGCCACGGCGCCACCGACGACAACGAGCACCACCAGCACCTTCGCCGATGCCACCGGTGAGGTACCCACCGACGCGGGCCCGAAGTCCGGCGCGGCCTCCGCGGGCGCGGCGCTCACCGTCAGCGATATCCGGATCGGCCAACAGCCCGGCTTCGACCGCGTGGTCTTCGCTCTCGGTGGCACCGGGACTCCCGGCTGGCAGGTGGCCTACACCGATCGCGCGGTGCAGGACGGCAGCGGCAAGACCGTCGACGTGGCCGGCCGCGCGATTCTCGAGGTGCGCATCCTCGGCTCCGCGTATCCGTTCGACTCGACCGTCCCCCTGTTCGCCGGGCCAGATCCGGTGACCGACCCGAGCACACCGACCATCACCGGGGTCTACAAGAAGCTGGTCTATGAGGGCGTCACCCAGTCGTTTGTCGGCATCGACGCCGATCAGCCGCCCTTCGCGGTCACCGCCCTTGCCGATCCCCCGCGCCTGGTCGTCGACATCGCCACTCGGTAACTCTTACCCCTACCCGGTATCACGATGACGATCGCTAGACTGGTCGCCGTGATGGACCAGCATCCGCCCGCGCGCGCACCCGGCATTGCCAGGGCGCTCGCCGTGCTGATGCTGCTGGCCGGAATCGTCGCCATGCACTCCGCGGTCTTCGGCACCGCCCACGCGACCGACAGTGCCCACGGCCCCGCGCCGGCAGCATCGAACGTCACCATCGCACCGTCCGACCACGAGGATCCGCGGCTATCCGCGGCTCCGACCGACGAGCATGCCGCGGTCCTCGCGCCCGACCACTCCACGCCGAGCACGGTTGTCCTCGCCGAAGCAGCCCCATTCGACTCGACACGCTCCATCGCGGCTCCGTCCGACCCGCACACGGGGTGCGGCGCGGCAGGCTGTGATGAGCACACCGCCGTCCACGCCTGCGTTTTCGTTCTGGCCGCACTCGCCATCGCTCTGACCCTGGTCCTGCTCTACCGCCTCGGCGACACCGTCGAGGCCGCACGCCGCACGCCTCGAATCTGGCGCGGTAGGCGGATGCGCCCTCCACCATGGACCGTCCTCACCCTTTCCCAACTGGCGATTCTGCGGATCTGACAGGCGCGGCACTTCTCGTGCCTCGCCAGTTTCGACACCTCACCCGAATCCCCAGGAGGATCACCATGTCCATCAGTCGTACCCACGTCCTCGTCGCCGCCGCCGCCACCGTCTTGTTCGCGGCCGGTTGCAGCGACGACAGCACCACAACCACGCACACCACCGAGCACTCCACCACCACCACCACGACCAGCGCTGCCGCCAGCACCGACTTCAACGATGCCGACGTCAGCTTCCTGCAGATGATGTACCCGCACCACGCGCAGGCCGTCGAGATGGCGAAGATGGTGCCGAGCCACACCCAGAATCAGCAGCTCATCGCGCTGGCCGCCCAGGTGGAGAAGGCGCAGGCGCCGGAAATGCAGCAGATCACCGACCTGCTGGCCGGTTTCGGCAAGCCGGCTCCGAGTGCGACCGAAGGGCACGGCGGGCACGACATGCCCGGCATGATGACCGACGCGCAGATGAGCAGCCTGCAAGCCGCCAACGGCGCCGATTTCGACCGGCAGTGGCTGGAGATGATGATCGCCCACCACGAGGGTGCCGTCGCGATGGCGCAGACCGAGCTGAGCGGCGGCGTGAATCCGCCATCGCGGCAGCTCGCGACGAAGATCATGGCCGACCAAGAGGCTGAGATCACCACCATGCGCGGCATGCTCGGCCAGAACTGATCAGAGGCGGCGCCGGGCACGACACCCCCGGCGCCGCGTCTGAAGTTCGTTATCGAAAATCACCACCGCGACCTGACGTCACCCGGAAGTTGCCAGTACGGTCGATATGTTCGGCTCCGGCCCAACCGGTGCCTGCAATCTCGAGGCAGGAGAGAGAAATGCGCGTACTGGAACGGCTGGGGCTCGGGACCGCGCTCGCGGCCACCGCGACCGGAGTGATCTTCATCGGCGCCTGCTCCAAGCAGGTACCGGGTACCGCCGAGGTCAACCAGGGCGAGCTCGCCTCGTATACCTCCGAGGTGGCAGCGTCATCGGCGGCGGCGGAGGCGTCGCGGGCGGCGAAGATCGAGGCGGCCAACGACACCGCGTGCGATGGCCTGCGTTCGGCCAACAAGACCTCGGTCACCTCGTTCAACGCCTACATCGCGGCGTCCAACGAGCAGGCCCCCGATGCCGATGCCAAGGCCACGGATGCGGTCACCACCCTGCGCAACAGCGCCAAGGACCTGGACCGCAGGATCACCGCCGATGTGATCCCCGATCTGTCGGTGCCGCTGCGCGACTACATCGAGAAGACCAACTCCCTCGCCGACACCCTCGAACGCAGGGCGCCCACCGACGAACTCAACGGTGTGATCGACATTTTCAACACGTCCAAGGACGAGGCGATCGGCGTGTGCACCCCCTACGGCAGCTGATTCCCCGCGTAACAAGAACGTGATCGTTCACGATTCCCCTCCGGACACACCACCTGGAGGGTTACGTGCAGGGCTATCTGAAACACGTTGTGGCAGCAACGATTACCGCACTGACCCTGATTTCGGGGGCATGGCTCCCGAGCCCGGCGAAGGCCGACCCGGTCACCGCGAAGCAGTGTGAGGTCACCACCGGTCGCACACCACAGTCCGCGACACCGGCCGAAGCCGCGCTCGACCCCGCCGTGCTGGCCACCGCCATGGCGCGGGCCAGCGACGTCACCCGGTTCAATATCCAGCTGTACCGCAACAACTGCCTGATCGCGACCGGCCCGCGCAACGCCGAATCCGGCGGGGTGGCGTGGAATCTGTGGAGCGGGACCAAGAGTGTCGTCGCGCTCGTCGCCGGGGCGGCCGTCGACGAGGGGCTGCTGCGGATCGACGAGCCGATCGGCAATTATCTGCCGCCGGGTCTCGGCGACGCCGCGCACCGGGAGATCACCGTGCGCAATCTGCTCACCGAGTCCTCCGGCATGGAGGTCGCCGTCGCCGCCGAGGGCGCGACGGGGCTGGCCCAACTCGATCCCAATGTCGTCGCCCAAGCACTCGCGATGCCGATCGAACGCCCGCAGGGCACGATGTTCCGCTACAGCCAGCGCGCGGTCGACCTGCTGGTCTATGTGGTCCAGCAGTCGGTCGGCGAGGACTTCCAGGCCTTCGCCCAGCGAAAGTTGTTCGACCCATTGGGCATTGCTCGCGGCGACTATTACTGGGCCCGCGACCGCGCCGGAAACACCTACGGCCACGCGCATTTGATCCTGCCGCCGGACGATTTCGCGAAACTCGGCCTGCTCGTGGGTAATCGGGGCCGTTGGAACTCCCAGCAGGTGATCTCCGAGGACTACATGCGCGCGGCGGTATCGCCCTCTCCGAGCATGCCCTGCTACGGCTTCCTGTTCGTGATCAACGGCGCACCGTGCCGCCTCGAGTTCCCCGGACTGCCCGACGACGCGGTGAAGATGTCGGGCATGCTGCGCAACGACAGCTTCATCGTGCCCAGCCTCGGCATGGTGCTGAATTGGACCGGCGTCGCGACGGTGGGCAGTTCGACCACCTACACCCACGACGTGATGCGCACGCTCGTCTCCGCGTTCCGCGACCAGCAGATCCCCGATCCTGGCCCCTATCGGGAGCGTCCCGATGTGAGCGTAACCGACCCGATGATCGCCCGCCCCGACCCCTTCTTCGGCACCCTCGGCGTCGGCCCGTACGCCTACCCCGGCTGCAACTTCCTCGACTGCCTCGGCGAGACCCCGAAGGCCCCGTTCGCGGATTCGCCACCCGGATGCGTCATCCTGGGATGCATCGGCACCGACCCACGCACACCGGGCATCCGCTGAGCCGGGCATAGATCTCTGGGTTCCCGGGCGCCGGTCGCGTATTCTCGAAACCACCGGATAGGACCAGTAGGGACCGGTCGGCCTACCAGGACAAAGGAGCCACTGGCGATGCCCGCACCGCTGCGCGACAGCGCAGTGCCCAAACACGAACAGCTGCGCGCGATTCTGCTGCAGAAGTGCACGCGCGAGCTACAGCCGGGCGACCTGCTGACCAGCGAGCGCAATCTGATGCAGGACTACGGTGTCAGCCGGATCACCGTGCGCGAGGCAGTCGGTCAACTGGTCAACGAAGGGTATTTGGTCCGGGTCCGCGGCAAGGGCACCTTCGTCGCGCACCGGCCCGTGCAATCGCGACTGCACCTGGCCTCGTTCACCGAGGAGATGCGCGCACTCGGCCACCATCCGACCACCCTGGTGCTCGTCGCCGAGGAAGCGATCGCGCCCGAGGCCACCGCCCGCGCACTGCGCCTGCCCCAGGGTGCGCTCGCCTACCACGCGCGCCGATTGCGGCTGGCCGACGAAGATCCGGTCAGCGTCGACGACGCCTGGTTCAACCCCGAACTGGTCCCCGGCCTGATCTCGCACGACCTCACCGGTTCGATCTACCGGACCACCGCCGATCGCTACGGCAGGCCGATCGAACGCGCCGTGCAGACGGTCGACGCCCAGGCGGCCGAGGCCGGTGTCGCGGCCCTGCTCGGCGTCAAGAAGGGCGCTCCCGTCCTGCATTTCGACCGGGTGTCGTTCAGCGCGGAGGTGCCGATCGAGCACACCCAGAGCTGGTACCGCGCCGACCGCTATCGGGTGCAGATGGAAGTGGGTCAGCGGCCGCAGTCGTAGCCGGACCACACCGATCCAGTGTGAAATCAGCGTATTTCAGTTACCGTCTGAGGGCTATCACAGCGAAGCGCTCGGAGGTAACACCCATGTCCATCCGTCATTCCACTGCCGCCAGGGCGGGCCTGCTGGCCGTGCTCGCCGCGGGAACCCTGCTCGGTGCCGGCGGCACCGCCAACGCGGTCGGCGGCGCCGATTGGGATCTACTCCCCTCCGGTTCGGTCGAGCTCGGCCCGCCCACCGGCAGTTCGATGGGCTCGGTCGACGTCGGCAGCGGCACCGGCTCGTTCGATGCCGACCTCGGCTCCAGTGCCCCGCCGCCATCGACGGGCTCGGCCGTGCTGCCGATCTTCGCACGCTGATTCACCCCCGAACTGCCGTGGCCGACAGGTTCGGCCACGGCGGCTCAGGCGGCCCGCCTCTTGCGGCACAGCCTGTTTCGGATCGGGAAAACCGGGCATGCGGCCTATGTGGGTGCCCACCGGTATTCCACAATCCCGACACCGAACAAGGTGATCTCTGATGATTATTCTCGGCGCAGTTCTTCTCATAGCCGGACTCGTTTTCGGCATCCCCCTCCTCAGCACGGTGGGAGTCATCCTCCTGGTGGTCGGCGTCGTACTGCTATTGGTCGGTAGCACAGGGCGTGCTATCGGTGGCCGTCGGCACTACTACTGATCATGCGCAGACTCCGTCGAAATAGAGGACCAGTCATGTCAGGCAGTAGATCTCGCATTCTTTCGATCGTCGTGCTGGTGTGGTTGCTGATCGGCATCCTGGCCGCGGGACAACGCGGCTATTACACCGAACGCGACCAGAACTGCGCGACTCTCGGCACCATCGCGGTGACGATCATCGCGGGCCCACTGAACTATGTGGGCGCCAATCCGAAGGTCGATGACTGCGCGCTACCCCAGCCGAGCTGACCGATGCCGCCGTGGCCGAATATCCGGCCACGGCGGTCAATCCGGCTGACGCGGCCAGTGCTTCCCGCTGGCGGACAGCGTGGCCGGATCGGTGCTGTGCATCCCGCCCGCGCTCGTTCGCACCGGCGCGGATTCCGCTCGATTCTCGCCGACTTCCAATTCGGCCAACCCGACCACGATCACCAATCCGGTGACCACCAAGGACACCGTCGCGATCAACGGCAGCAGCAATTGCACTGGCGTGACACCGTCCACCACGGTCGTCGATTCACCATGGTGCACGCGCATTGCCGCCATCGCGGTGTAGTGCATGCCGCATACCGCGGTTCCCATTACCAGCGCGGCGCCCGTCGTCATCAGCAGGCCGCGCACGTGCAGCATGAACCACAGTGCCGCCGTGGCCGCGACCACCGCGATCACCAGCGACAACGCCATCAGCACGGGCTCGTATTCGATAACAGCCGTGGTTCGCATCGCCCACATCCCCAGATAGTGCATGGCGGCCACACCGAGCCCGGTGGTCGCGCCGCCCATCGGCAGCGTCACCCACTCGTTGCCGCCGCCGGTGACGATGGTGAGCCCGATCAGCACCACCACGACCGCGATGACCGCGCTGAGCAACGTCAACGGCACGTTGTAGCGGATGGGCGCCCCGTCGATGCTGAAGCCGAGCATCGCCGTGAAGTGCATAACCCAGATCGCCGCTCCACCCAGTGCGACGGCCGCGGCGATGAGCCAACCGAGCGGTGCGGGCGACGCTTTGGCATGCACCGCGCACCGTAGCCCCAATACCGAACCGATGAACGACAGGCCGAAGGCCAGCACCGGATTCATCCAGCCATTGTTGAAGTGCTCGATATGAAGCACGCGCGTTCCCCTGATCTACGCATTTATATTGGCTAGAGACTAAACCAAATACGCAGACAGAACATCGGGTCAGTGAATTCGGCAGAACTCTGTCAGCGCGAAATCCTCACAATGGAGAAATACGGACCGGTCGGAATTCGTGCCGAATCATTCATTCTGCGAACGCGCATGGATCAAATCGGCCAGCCGATCCAGGGATTCCTGATTGCGTGCCGCGAAGAGCAGGTCCTGGGCCACCCCGGGGATCAACTGCGCGGGTCCACGGGCAGCGCGTTCGATCATCCGGATCGTGGTGCGCCCCGGCGCTTCCTCTACGAGGGTGAGCGTGATCCACGCCGACCCGACCGACCAGAGCCGCGCCTCCAACTCGAGCCGGTGCGGCGGATCGATCGCGCGCACCTGGGTCGTATCGCTGATCAGCACCGGCCACAGCCCGAATCGGTAGTGGATGCGGCTGCCGACCGCGGGCCAATCGGGGTCGACCTTGCCGATGTGGGAGGCTCCGACCACCCAGCTCGCGTAGAGCCAGCCGTCGGCCAGGGTCGCGAACGCCCTTTCCGGCCGCACCGGCACGATCACCTGGGCTGTCAGCACGTCTGATTTCCTCATCCGTCGCGGGAGTCCGGTCACCACAGCTTAATTCGTGTCGGCGCCTGCCGCCGGACGTGTTCGCGGCGGCCCGGCGGGCGCGGCACGCCGAACCCGCGATGATGCGGGAAAATTGCTGTCCGCCGTTTCGGCGTGGGATCGTTCCCTTATGTCCACGGAAGAAACACGGCTCGGCAACCCGCCGAACCCTGCCGACACGGCGGCCGAACGCACCCTGTTCGGTCACCCCATCGGTTTGACCAATCTGTTCGGCGTCGAGCTGTGGGAGCGTTTCTCCTTCTACGGCATGCTCACCATCCTGGGCTACTACCTCTACTACTCCACCACCGAGGGTGGCCTCGGTATCGCCCAGAGCACCGCGCTCGGCATCGTCGGCGCGTACGGCGGCCTGGTTTACCTGTCCACCGTGCTCGGCGGCTGGATTGCCGACCGGGTGCTGGGAATGGAGCGAACCGTCTTCTACGGCGGTGTCGTGGTGGTGGCCGGGCATCTCGCGTTGGCGGTGTTGCCCGGGCTGACCGGTGTCGGCGTCGGCCTGGTGCTCGTCGCGCTCGGCAGTGGCGGGTTGAAGGCGAACGCGTCGTCGTTGCTCGGCACCCTCTACGCGCCGACGGACGCGCGGGTCGACGGCGGGTTCACGCTGTTCTATCTCGGCATCAATATCGGCGCGTTCTGCGGCCCGCTGCTGACCGGCCTGTTGCAGCGCGAGTGGGGATTCCACGTCGCCTTCGGTGCCGCGGCGATCGGCATGGCGCTCGGACTGGCCCAGTATGTGACCTTCCGGCGCAATCTCGGCACCCACGGGCGCGAGGTGCCCAATCCCATCACCCGTCGCGAGCTGACCCCGGTGCTGATCGGTGTCGCCGTCGCGGCGGTCGCGGTGCTGGTGGCCGTGCTGACCGAGCTGATCACCCTCGAGAATCTGTCCGACGTCACCACCGGCGTCATCGTGGTCGCCTCGGTCGTGTATTTCGCGGTGATGCTGCGCAGCGCCAAGGTGACGCAGGTCGAGCGGACGAGGGTGGTCGCGTTCATCCCGCTGTTCATCGCCAACGCGGTGTTCTGGTCGCTGTTCCAGCAGATGTTCACCATGCTCGCGGTGTATTCCGACGAGCGTGTCGACTGGCGGATCTTCGGCTGGGAGGCGCCGGCGAGCTGGATCGGTTCGGTCGAACCGGTGTGGATCATCGCGCTGTCGCCGCTGTTCGCGCTGCTGTGGACCAAGCTCGGCAATCGCGCGCCGAGCACACCGATCAAGTTCGCGCTCGGTGTGATCGGCATGGGCATCGCGTTCTGGTTGTTCGCGCTGCTCAGCGGTTTCGACGGCAAGACCGTGCCGGTGCTCGCGGTGTTCGCGATCCTGGGCGGCTTCGCGATCTCGGAGCTGCTGCTCTCACCGATCGGTCTGGCGGTGACCACGCATCTCGCGCCCGCCGCGTTCCGCTCGCAGATGATGGCGCTGTACTTCTTCTCCGTCGGTATCGGCACCTCGATGGCGGGCACGCTCGCCCGCTTCTACAGCCCCGAGAGCGAGACCGCCTACTTCGGGTTCAGCGGTGCCGCGGCCATCGTGGCAGGTCTCGTCGTCGTCGCGTGTGCGCCCTGGATCAAGCGCCGGATGCAAGGCGTGCACTGACCGGATTTCCGGGTAATCCACGATTACGTTTTCGTAGCAGAAGGAGAAATACCGTGCCGACACCGCAGGACCCTCCAGGCCTGGGCCGATCGCCCGGCCGCGGGAGCGGGTTGTTCCGCACCAAATCCGTCGAGCAGTCGATTCTCGATACCGACGATCCCGATTCCAAACTCCGCAAAGATCTGACTGCCTGGGATCTCACGATCTTCGGTGTCGCCGTTGTCGTCGGCGCGGGCATCTTCACCCTCACCGCGCGCACCGCGGGCAATGTGGCCGGGCCCTCGGTCTCGCTGGCATTCGTTTTCGCGGCGATCGCCTGTGGTCTCACCGCGGTCTGTTACGCGGAATTCGCTTCGACCGTGCCCGTTGCCGGTAGTGCCTATACCTATTCCTATGCCACCTTCGGTGAATTGGTGGCGTGGATCATCGGCTGGGACCTGATCCTGGAATTCGCGCTCGCCGCGTCGGTGGTCGCGAAAGGCTGGTCCCAATACCTCGGCACAGTATTCGGATTCGATTCGGCCACTGTGGAATTGGGGTCCGTCACCTTCGACTGGGGCGCGGTGTTACTGCTCGCGGTGCTCGGTGTGCTGCTCGCCGTCGGCACCAAGGTGTCCTCGCGGGTGTCGGCGGTCGCGGTGGCGATCAAGCTCGCCGTCATCGCGCTGGTGCTCGTGCTCGGCATCACCTACTTCAAGGCGTCCAACCTGAGCCCCTACATCCCGCCGTCGCAGCCTGCCGAGGAAAGCGCCAGCGGACTGCACCAGACCCTGTTCCAATTCATCACCGGCGCGGGTGATACCAACTTCGGCTGGTACGGCCTGCTCGCCGCGGCCAGCATCGTATTCTTCGCGTTCATCGGTTTCGACGTCGTCGCAACCGCCGCCGAGGAGACCAAGAACCCGCAGAAGGCGGTGCCGCGCGGCATCCTCGGTTCGCTGCTGATCGTCACCGTGCTCTACGTGGCGGTGACGCTGGTGCTCACCGGCATGGTGCCCTACACCGAACTGGCCGGCGAGAATGCCACGCTGGCAACGGCATTCCAGATCCACGGCGTCGACTGGGCCAAGAACGTCATCTCCATCGGCGCCCTGGCCGGCCTCACCACCGTGGTGATGGTGCTGTTCCTCGGGCAGACCCGCGTGCTGTTCGCGATGTCGCGCGACGGACTGCTGCCCCGCGGGCTGGCCCACACCGGCAAGCGCGGCACGCCGGTGCGGCTCACCGTCATCGTCGGCGTGATCTGCTGTGTGCTGGCCGGTTTCGTCGACTTCGGCACGCTGGAGGAAATGGTGAACATCGGCACGCTGTTCGCCTTCGTCCTGGTTTCGGTCGGCGTCATCATCCTGCGCCGCACCCGCCCCGACCTGCCCCGCGGCTTCCGCGTCCCCCTGGTCCCCCTCGTCCCCATCCTGGCCGTCGCGGCCTGCCTGTGGCTGATGGTGAACCTCTCGGTGGAAACCTGGCTGCGCTTCGTGATCTGGATGGCCATCGGCTTCGCCGTCTACTTCGCCTATGGCCGCCGCCACTCCGTCCTGGGCAAAAAGGCCGCGATCACAGACTGACCAGCACCTTCGATGACATGATCGGTCCCGGCGTGGTCCGTTCCGACACGCCGGGCCGACCTTGTCGACCAACAGGATTCCGGTACACCCGTACGATTCGCTACGCTATCCGGGACGCCCCTATAGCCCAATTGGCAGAGGCAGCGGACTTAAAATCCGCACAGTCAGGGTTCGAGTCCCTGTGGGGGCACTTAACTACCAGGTCAAGCCCGGTTCCCTGGCCTGAGATCTCGCAAAATGCGGGCCGTCATCAAAAATACGCAAAGAATTCCGGGCCAACTTCCTGTCGCCGGTCGCGGATTCTATCGTCCGGTCTGCCGTCGACCGGTTGACCGCACTTTGATCAGGACGATGACCTGCGACCAGCGATGACGTGCAGTCGACCGCCGAAACCTGCCAGGGGTTCGTTGGCCCGGACATGATGTTCTGCCTCTGGATGGTCCCAACCCAGCGCGGGAAGCGGACACAATCTCGCGGTAGATGTGGCCGGATTCGTCCAGTGCCCTGCACTGCCCCGACACAGTCATGCGCATGAGCTACCAATACTCCAGCCTGGCCACCGCAGAGAGTCAGCTCCGATGCAGGACAGGCGGCCACACACTTGTAGCCGCAGGCGCTCCGATGGGAAGTTCCCAAGGCCGACGCGCCCTGGCGATCGCCAATGGACGTCGCGCGGCGGTCCCCCCTGACGATCTACGCCATCGAATTCCTTAGGAAGATGGAGGGTTCGGCGATTCACTGATTTCATGCGTGAGCCGCACGACTTGCCTCTCTGAGATTGTCGATGCTGCATGGGACAGCTACACGCCGACAAGGCCTACGACATTGCCGAGCTGCGCGGCTGGGTCGCCGACCGCGGCATCGGAGTCCGTATCGCCCGCAAGGGTGTCGAACGCAGTGACCGACTCGGGCGCCACCAGCCTTCCGCTTTCGAGTTCCTCGAACGGACACTGTCAACCCGGATCGGCGATGATTCGACCCGGTATGCGCTGAACGGTACCGAAAGTCGCACACCGGAACGGCCCGTGAAGCGCTCGCCGCTTCCTGGTCGCTGTGCAGGCTCGAGGACTACCCCTGGCGAAGTGCCCCGATTGCGACGAGCATTGACGGAGTCCTCGTGACGAGTTCGGTATTGAAAGGCTGAGATAGTTGAAAAGCGGAGCCGCGAGCACCGACGGGGTTTTCATCCTATATACGAGCGGACACGACCCGGACGGCGCCGAGGCCGAGCAGATCGTGCATTCGGCCGTTCGCGACACGGGCATGTGTTTCGCCGGTGCCGAGATAACCAGATGTCACGGATCGGGAGACCTCGGTGAAGCTTACGGACGGTTCCTCATCGAAACGTATGAGCAGAACAAGAGTCTGCCGCACGGTGCGGTCGATCGCGCGCTGATCCGCGATGTCACCGTGAATGGCGTTCGACGAATCGTGGTGGTGGTGTTGAAGGATGAGTTCCATGCATGGGTGCGCGAACTCATTCCCAGACATCTGGCACATCTCGAACGCGCCGATCACTCTCTTGCCGTGCGGCCCGGATTCACCAGCCTGGACGACGAAACCGCGTTGTCGTTCGTCGCGGGGGCTTGGAACGGTGATGTACGGCGGCGCGACGATGCGGAGATCATGGTGAGCCTGTTCGCCGACACGGACCCCGGACGGATCCGGAAAAGGATTCCCGGCGGTGATTACACGAACTGGGTAACGCCGTGGGTGGAGCAGGCCCGCGAGCGCGGGGCAGACGCCGCACATTGGTTGGTATGCGCGGACGGCCGCGTCGGCGTAGTGCACCTCGGATACTTCGCGGCAGATGGTTCCACAATCACTCTGCCGTGGGATCTGTTGTCGCCGATCGAGCAGCAGAGGGTCAAGCGTATTCCGCAACCGGCGGGCGAACCCCGACCTCGCGACGTACCTCGGGTCGCCGACATCGGAGTTGGATCAGGCAACCAGATACGCCGGGGTGAGACCGAGAGCCCGCGACGCGAAGGTCCGCGCGCACCCGATGCCGGCAACGAGCGCGCCCAGGGCGGCGACCGGGGGGACGAGATCCGCCAGGCTGGCCGAAAGAACCCGCGCGGACGGGGAATCGAGTCGCGGCACTTCGGCGATGTGATCGGCGACCTGTACGGTGGTCGCGCGGTCTTCTCGGGGGGAATCGAGCCGTGGCACGTCGGCGATGTGATCGACGACCTGTACGACGTTCGCGCGGTCGTCTCGGGTGGGATGGGGGTCGTTTATCGGGTATGGCATCGAGGCTGGCGGGCGGAACTGGCGGTCAAGACACCGCGCTTGGAGCTTCTGGGTTCACCGGTCCACGTGCGCAGATTCGAGGAAGAAGCCGAAGCGTGGGTGGGATTGCGTGTACATCCGAACACGGTGACCTGCGTGTACGTGCGGCAATGGCGCGGGACGCCAAGGGTTTTCGCCGAGTGGGTCGACGGCGGCAGCCTCGCCGAAGCGATGGCCACGCGAACCCTTTACGTCGGTGCGGAACCTGAGGTGCTGGATCGTCTGCTGGATGTGGCGATCCAGTTCGCGTGGGGCGTGACGCACGCACACGAGAACGGATTGGTCCATCAGGACATCAAGCCGGCGAACGTGATGCTGACACGTCAGGGAACCGTGAAAGTCACCGATTTCGGATTGGCGAGAGCCTATGTCCGCGATGACAAGGTATCGCAGCCGAGCCTGCGTGTTGGCTACAGCGGGGGCATGACCATCGCGTACTGCTCACCCGAGCAAGCTCAGGCCGCTGTCGACCCGGCAGTGCGGCTGTCGGGAGCGACGGATGTGTGGTCCTGGGCGATAAGCGTGTGGGAGCTGTTCGTCGGCGAACCACCGTGCCGATATGGTCAGACTGCGGCAAGGACATTCGAAACATTCCTGGCTGACAATCGTACGGTCGCGGGAATTCCCGCGCTGCCGACAGGATTGGCGAACGTCTTGTCGAAATGTTTTGCGATAAACCCGGATACGCGTCCGACTATGCACGTTCTCGCCGACGAGTTGATCGAACTCTACGCAGAGTTGACGGGTGTGTGCTATCGGCGGCCGCGGCCGGAGCGGCGGTCGCTGACCGCCGACTGGTTGTCCAATCACGCACTGTCCCTACTCGACGTCGGCAGTCCTGAACGCGCGGAGAAACTCTGGCAACAGGCGAGAGCAGCGGATCCTGATCACCCGCACACCGCGTACAACTACGGGTTGCGCCGCTGGCGACAAGGTCGGATCACCGATGCCGAATTGATCGCCGAATTGGAGGCGGCTCGTCGTCGCGGCCCCGGGGACCCGGCTCGCGACCATTTCCTCGGGCTGGTCCATCTGGAGCGCGGCGACATTCGCGCTGCCCGTGGGCATCTCGAGCTCGCCGCCCGGGCGGCACCCAACGAGGGAGAGATTGCCGAAGCCCTCGCTCATGCGCGCGAGCAGGACGTCGAGGCCGAGCCAATCGTGTTCTCCGGGCACGATGGCCCGGTGGGTGCAGTTTCGATCAGCGCCGACGCCCGCGTCGTCGCGTCTGCAGGCGCCGACGGGACTGTCAGGATATGGGACATCGAGACCCGCCGGTGCCGTCATGTCTTCGCGGTGGGCGACGCGGTCGAGACGATGGCGCTGAGCAGGGATGGTTCTCGCGTCATCGCACGCGATGCCGCAGACACTGTGACGGTCTGGGATGCGGTCACCGGTCGCCGTCTCCATCGTCTCGGCGAGATTCCCGCAGCGTGTATAGCGATCGGCGCGCACGGTTCGATCGCGGTGTCCGGCGGATCGGGGCCCGTGCGGGTGTGGGATCTCGACTGCGGCCGAGTGCTGCGCACCCTGCGGGAAGGGCGCCGCCATCGCCCCGAAAGCGATGCCGCGCAATCGGTGGCGCTCACTGCCGACGATCGCTTGGTGGTGGGCTTCTATCCACACGAAGAGGTGACGCGGGTCTGGGAGGTCGGCTCGGGACGTCTCGTGCGGGCGCTCGACGGATTCACGGACGTTATCCTCGATGCGGATAGTGAACGGGCGGTATCACCAAGTGTCACAACAGGAACGCACACGCTTACGGTGTGGACCGTCCGCAACGGCAGGACGGTCGATACGGCGCGCATTCCGCCCGGACGACTCGCTGGACCTGTGGCACTCAACGGCGAACGACTGGTGATCGGCGGAGATGCGATAACCGGGCGGCGGGTGGAAATCTGGGGATTCGGCGGAAGTGGGCGCTGCCTGCGGACGCTGGTCGGCCATACCGGGCGTATCACCGCCGTCGCGTCGACCGCCGGAGGCCGGATCGTCGTGTCCGGCAGCCGAGATGGCACGCTCCGCGTGTGGCACCTCGCGCCGCCGGGGCCGTCCGCGCCCTGGCAGCTGGCCCAGGCGACGATCACTGCTTGAACGTCGTCAGGCCGCGCGCTCAGTCACGCCATTGGCCGATGTTGTGCCAGAGATAACTCACCCGCACGTTTGCGAACAGCGGTCCTGTCGGCTCGAGGATGTCGAATGTGCGCCGCATGAGCGGTAGTCCGCCCACTCGGTCGAGTTGACGTCCGATAGCACGTATTTCGGCGTGCTCTGCGAGCCATGGTTCTATGGGCGCTGCGGTGGACAGCATGGCATCGAGATGGTGCCGGTCCGCCCAGAGTTGCATCTGGGCCACAGTGAGATCGCGTCTACGCGCTCGGGCGGCAGCGGTGAGTTCTACGAGCCGCTCGCTGGCCTGCCTCGGCTCTGCCAGTTGAGTCGGCGTCAGCGGAGCCCACTCGGTCGGCGGCGATGCCGACGAGCCCTCCTGAGCTTCGGGGCTGGTGTACGTCTCTACGGTGTAGTTGCGGCTGTCGACCCGATTCACCGTCCCGCAGCCGGGGCAGCGGACGGCGGTGAAGTCTCGGTATCGGATGCCATCCCACCAGCCGGACCCGCAGGATCCGCACCGCAGCTCGGCGACGAAGTTGTCCATTGTGCCTTTCGCCGCGGTAATCAGCCCACCGGACGGATCGCCGATGCCGGGGATCCGGACAATGTCGGCATCACAGGTCGCCCGGGCAATGTCGCGCTGCCAGGGCAGCAGGTTCTCCAGGTACAGGCCATCGATGTCCCTGCCCCAGTTGCCCTCCGGCGTCTCCACGACGAAGTAGATCAACCTCGCGTCGACTCTCAGGTCGTCGGCCAGAAATCGCTTCGGCTGGTCGGCAGAGTCGGCTCGGAAGACGGCGAAGCGTGCGGTCGCGGTGGTCTTGATGTGACTTGGGGCCAGTCCAGCGTCCGCTGCTTTTCGTGCCACCCGTTCGGGGTCGGCGATGCCGGCGGCGGCGAACTGACGCGTCAGTAGATCGACAATAGTCCCGGCATGGTCGGATTCGTGGCCCTTGCGTTTGAAAAGTGCCATCCCCTGCACTCTCCTCCCTGGTGTCTTCCGTCGCACCGATCGTCGCGCGGGCGCGTCGGGTCGAACACTCGCGCACCGCCGCTCGAGACGCAACCTGAAAGTTGTCAGGTTGCCATCACACAGCCCCGGACGGATCATGGTCTACGCAGCACCGAGGAGTTCTGTCCGGAGAGTCAAGGGCACGAAGTCGATTTCGTGCGGCCGGGGAGGATGAGCTGCAGCCGAGGGAGGGAGAGATCATGCGATTTCGTTTCGATCGCAAACGGACTGGCGATGACGCGGCCGAAGGCACCCGAGCCGCCGGTGTGGCCAACGCCGTACTGGCGGACAAAGTCATTGCTGCAGCACAGCAGCTACCGCCCGTCAGCATCGAGGAGATCGAACCAGGCTTCCAGTTGGTAGCCGATGTATGGGGCGCCAAGGAGATAGTTGTGATCAGCCCCGGGGAGCTCCGACGTCGGATCTCGAAACTACTCGCGGACAACGGATCCGACGGTTTCACCGACTCGAGCGTCAAAACGCCCGCAGGCGGAGGCCCTCCCCATGTTCAGCTCGACTCGATGTCGGACTCCACATGGCGGCCGTACCGGATCTTCAAGAACGATAGCGACACGTTCGCAGTCTACGGTCACGCCACCATGTATTGAAGACCTGTTTCAGGTGGGATCGATGCGCCACACTGGTGTGGTGATCTCGAACGACAGCTGCTCGGTCCTCGTTCATGTTCCGGCGCCGCTGGAGGGTCCGCGGCAGCCGGCGTTGAACCTGTGGCCGGGCGAGGCGAGTTCATTCGGCCGCGGCTCGGATACGTTCCGCGTCGATATCCGCATCGACCGACCTGGTATCTCGCGTGTGGCCGGGCGCATCGAGGTGGTCGATTCCTATTGGCTGCTCACGAATTTGAGCTCTCGGACGACGGCGACTTATGTCGTTCACAACGATGAGGGGCGCGGCGAGCATTTCACGATCCGCCCAGGTGAACGGCTCCCGGTACCCTTCGCCTCCTCGCGCGTGGAATTGTTGTCGGCGGAAGGGGAGGTGGTGGATTTCAAGGTGTTCGCGATGCGACGACCGCTGGCCACCATCCCAGAAGTCACCGTGACCGGACGCACCGCCGATCCGATCCGGCCGCTCGACCCGACCACCAAGCATTTTCTCGTCCTGGTCGCCCTGTGTGAACCGCGATTGGTGTACGGCTCGGCCGCCATCCCCACGATCCCCGGACTGCTACGCACCCTGCGCAGGACCGCAACGGGACAAGACCTCGCGACGACGGCGGCGGTGAATTATCACATCGAGTACCTGGTCGAGCGTCTGGGGCTGAAAGGCTATGGGGAGCTGGAGGATCGGCGGGCCGCGCTGATCGGCCGGGCGCTATGGTTCGGCATCGTGCGAGAGGAACACTTGGCGCTGCTGACTCCGGTCGACACCCTGTAGGGCGTCAGGTTGAGTGCCGACGCCATCGCGTTCACGCTGTTCGACAAATGTAGTGAGCTCGATCGGCGCGGTATGTTGCCGCTATGGGAAGGGAGGGGCACTGACCATGTCCGCCAAGGTGACATTGACGGTGGTTACAGGTCCGTCGACGGGGGTGCACTTCGCCGTGGACGAGAAGGCTCACTGCGTTGCCGGGCGTGCCGTCGATAGCACGTTGCGGGTCGTCGACGATCCTGAGCATCCATTGGTGTCTCGACATCACTGCCTGTTCGACATCAACCCTCCCGATATCCGGGTACGAGACTTCGGCAGTCTCAACGGGACTCACGTCAATGGTGCGGAGATCGGGCGCCGCCTACCGGGCCAGACCCCGGAGGAAGGCGCCCGGCTGGAGTTTCGCGAACGCGATCTGGCCGACGGCGATGAGGTGCGGCTCGGGAAATGCGTCATCCGGGTCGGTGTCGTCGTCTCGCCGACATGCGGCCGTTGTGGCCGGGATGTCACCGTAGGCCTTGCGCTATGCGACCGATGCCGAGTCACCGAGCACAACGATGCTCCCGGCGCACCGCGCTGCCAGTTGTGCGGTCGATCGACCCCGGGACGCCGTGCGGGCAAACAGCTCTGCGACGACTGCCGCAGGGACCCGCAGGCGTTGTTGGGTGCGCTGCTGCAATCCGTCCCCCGGCCGGGCGTGGGTGTGCCCGTGATCCGTGGCTACGAGCCGGTTCGTGAACTCGGACGAGGTGGACAGGGCGTGGTGCACCTGGTGCGCCACACCGAGTCCGGGGAAGCGCGAGCCCTGAAGGTGCTGCCGGCGCAGGTCGGTGTCGATCCGAAGGCGGAGCAGGGTTTCCTCCGCGAAATGGACTGCATCCGTGGCTTACACCACCCGAATATCGTCGGCTTCAGGGAGGGCGGCGCGGAGGGCGCGACGTTCTATTTCGTGTGCGAATACTGCGACCGAGGCAGCGTCGATCAACTGGTCAAAACCAAGGGGCCGCTGGGTGTCGGCGAATCTGTCGCCCTCATCACGCAGGTGCTCGAGGGACTCGACTACGCACACAACGTTCCGGTCGATTGGGCCACCATCGATACCGAGCCAACCGCAATCGGATTGGTGCATCGTGACGTCAAACCGGCCAACATCCTCCTCGCGGGTCCGGGTACGGCTCCGATCGTGAAGCTAGCCGACTTCGGTCTGGCGAAAGCCTTCGAACGGGCAGGGCTGTCCGGTCACACCCTGACTGGCTCGACAGCGGGAACGGTCGGTTTCATGTCCCGTCCGCAGCTGATCAACTACAAGTTCGCCCGGCCCGAGGTCGACGTCTGGGCTACCGCCGCCTCACTCTATTTCATGCTCACCTGCCATACCCCTCGCGAGTTCCCGCCCACCGCCGATCCCATCGCGATCGTGCTGCACGACAACGCCATTCCCATTCTGCAACGCAATCCCCACATCCCAAGCAAGCTCTCGAGGGTCATCGACGAGGCCCTGATCGACGAGCCCGCCATCCAAATCACAAGCGCGAAGGAACTACGGCAGGCACTGATCGATGCTCTGTAGCGGCAAGGGAGCACTGTTCTAAGACTTTGTCTCATGTCGCTGATCGGACCTTGGCCAGCTTCTTTGAAAAAGGTGAGCGCGGCAGCCAGGGTCCAGAACCCGAGGAAGTGTTCGGCCTTGCGGTCGTAGCGCAGGTGAGCCGGTGGTAGCCGGTCAGCCAGGAGAAGGTCCGTTCCACGACCCACCGGTGGCGCCCGAGTCGGTCACTGCGTTCGACACCCTTGCGGGCGATACGGACTCCGGTGCCGCGGTCGGCGACCCAGCCGCGCAGCTCGGCAATGTCGGTGATTGTCCATGGTCGTCCGAGACCGAACGTGCATCACACCTTGGAATCGTCGCAGGTAGATCGGCTACCGTGATCCACCGGGGTCGAGTGTGACCACCGAAAACCCCCGAAACCAACACGCACAGTCAGGGTTCGTGAGGTTCACCTCGAGTAGTGGACACCGACTTGGCAGGATCATCGATAAATCGACTTATGTTTGCGCAACAGCGGGGGTTAG